>CAWUKD010000223.1:0-4881 GCA_963922815.1 uncultured Gammaproteobacteria bacterium | reverse complement strand
CATGGTCTCGACGAACCACTTGAAACTGTTGGTCTGAGTAACCACAGCCGCGAAGCCAATCACCATGGACGTATTGAGCAACGGCATGATGGCCGAATCCGCCGCCGCCCCGAGATCGGCAACAAACTGCTGGCGCGCACGGCTAAAAAAAGAAAAAAGCGTCAGCGATCCCAGGAAGAGTGCAAAGGACGGCCAGAAAATTGGTTGGCCCAATGCGAATTCTGCCGCCTTCTGCAGCAGACTCGCTGTTTCCGCATCAGTTGGTGCGCCGACGACCTTGGGGAAAGCGATTGTCAGCAATACCATTGCCATCGGCATTATTGACAATGCCCAGTGTGGAAGACTTTCGTCGTGTTCAATCACTTTGTCGGCGAGAGTCGTGTCGGCCACCCGCGCGCGTGCTGTCTCGAGGTACCACATGCCCAATCCGAACATCAGTGCCGAACCGGCCAATCCGAGAAGCGGCGCCGCATACAAATCCGTACCAAGGTTTGACGCCGCGATCACGTTGTTAAGTGACGGCGTACCCGGCATTGCTGTCAGTGTAAAAGTGCCGGCTCCCAACGCAACGGCCCCGACCATCAGTCGCTTCGGAATATGCGCTCGCTCAATCAGCTGCACGCCGAAAGAATAGATGGAAAAAATGACAACGAAGACCAGGACACCACCGTAGGTCAGCAAAGCAGTAGCAAGGACGATGATCCAGAGACTACGATGCGCGCCGAGCTTCTCCGCAAGCACGTGGGCGATACTGCCGGCGGCACCGCTGGTGGTCATCAATCTGCCAAATATCGCTCCCGCCAAAAACAGCAGAAAAAATCGACCGAAGAAAGAAAAGGCACCCAGCTTTCCGAAAGCGAACGATTGCGTCAGTCCTTCGGCAATATTCAGGTCATTCGTTACCAACACGATGATCGAACTAGTTAAGGCCGCAATTATGATATTGACGCCGCGCAGCGCCAGATAAATCAGTGTTGCCAATGCGAGTAGGAGCCCAAGAATTCCCATTTACATTCCCCCCTCCCGCTGAATCGCGTAGCCGGTTCAATCGTAGTCTGGATGCGGCGGCTGACGATCGCCACCATTCGCGCCGATCGGACCTGAAATTTCAAACGGTGCCGGATCGAGAAATCGTTCAACAACATTGCGACTGATCGTAGCCACGTCGTTATCGAAGTTGTTTTCCAGGGTCGAGCTGAACCAGTTGATGGAACCTGTAGAGAACATGGCGCCACCATTCGGCGTTTCGAAAAACACAATATCGGCTCCGCCCGAGACTTCATCGATCGGCGGTTGGTAACTCACAGACAACGGCAGCGGCGCCAAGTGCACGTTCTCGATCGTCTCTTTGAGCGGCTCCGCTGTTGCCAGATGCAGGCTGTGACGAGGCGTTCCGTTGGCCGGGTTGTATCTGTCGATCTCGAATCCAACCACACCACCGTGCACGCGATCGACTCCGTAGTCGCCAAACACGTCCCCCTCTGACGTGCCTGCAAATATCCAGGCAGCTCTCGGATTTTCGGAACTCTCAAGGCGACGAAAAGCACTGGAGCCGTTAAAGGCCATCGCAGACATCTCGACGCCGAATATCGGCGAATTCTGGCGACCTGTCTCGGTCATCAATCCGCCCTGATTGCCATTGGTCAGATAGCGGTCACCTATTTCGTGGAAGTTGCGGCTCTCAAAGACGCCGGGCAGCGACGGGTTCTTACCGGTCGCCCAGAACCAGCCGTTGCCGCCGCCGTACAAGAAGCGGCCGCCCTGATCTGTATAGTCACTGATCGCATCGAACATCGCGGCCGTTGGGTATTCCGGATGCGTTGAACTAACAATCGCGCGGTACTGCTGCAGCAGCGACAGTCCTTCCTCATCGACCAGTTCATCCGTAATGATGTCGTAGGCGATACCTGCATTTTCCAGAAACGCGATGATGTGAGTGTCCTGCACAAAGTTGTACGTCAACAGGCCGTTGGGTTTCATGTGCAGGTCGGGTCGCAGACGCGACCCGTACGCAAAGTAACGGCCGTCGAGATGCATGTTGTAGACGCCGCCGGTGCCGTACTCAAGATTGTCGAACAGGAAATCGACATCACTCAGATTAAAATTGTGTCCCGGGTAATTGCCGCGTGCGGTGGCTACCAGGGTGATATTGGAGTACGCGTAGTAATCGTAGTCGGCCATCCACAAGGCAAGATTGGCCCGTGGTTTACCTTTGGGTGCCAGAACGAAAAAGGTAATGTACTCGCAGAAGTCACCCTGCCTGAGTCGCGCGGCATAAACGCCGCTCGGCAAATCGTCGGGAATCGTATAGCTGAAGTCGCCGGCCCACTCGGCGTCATACAAATCATCCGCATGAAAACAGATGGCGTCATACTGGTCCGGCGCATCCGTCCAGCGAACGGTGTCGCCACGCCAGAAACGTCCGCGCACGCCGCGTTCGGCGAGATTGATGACCGTGCCGTGTTGGGCATGACCGGATAAATCCTCGGCTAACGTGGTTTTGATGCCGCGACCGAAATCCCAGTCGGCCACGCACCGATCTTCATAACCGCTCGGCAAGTGCTCCGCAGCGATAGCATCGAGATCGTCGGCATCCAGAGCACTGTTGAACAGCCGAATATCCTGGATGCGACCCGTATAGACCTGCACCGGTTTTTCGTAGGCTGCGCGCGCCGCGCCGGTACCGCCGCGGGCAGCGGCAATTCGCAACGGCCCATGCTGTGGCACGTGGCCGCAGCTTTCGCTGGCACTCAATGACAAAGCTGTGGCGCGGTCACCGGGAGCATAGGGTTTTTCGCGAAAATACACGGTGATCTGCTGCATGTCGGCGTCAAAGCTCGCCATCACATACGTCCAGTCGCAGGTTTTCGTGGGCTCGCTGATTCGGGCTCTGGTCAGCTTGCCGTTGCCCTCGTCGACAGCGAACACCAGGTGCAGACTTTCATCCAGGTACAGCGTCCAACCCGTCTGGCTCACGACATCGAAGCGCGACACGATAGTCTGCTCCCTGATGCTAGCGCCAATATTCAACGTCGGTGGGCTGAATGGGTCGATATTTTCCAGATCGGGCGGTTCATAGGTTGCCGGATTGAAGGTCGGGTGAATCCAGCCGCCCACCGTGAAGCTGCTCAGTTGATCCATGACCGACGTATTCTCGACCTGCACGTAAGAACCGAGGTTCAGCGGTTGTTGTTGACCCTCGTAGCTGCCAGCGAATGGAGCATCGACGTTTTGCAACTCAAACTTGTCCGCGTAGCGGCTGAGGCCGTCACCATTAATGATCTTGACCAGGTCGGCCTGGTACCCGCTACCGTCCATTGAATTGACCATGAATTCAATGCTGTCGCCGGCTCGGACATTGGTGACACTGCTGTAGCCCACAAGAGTGCGAGGGGGCATGGTAACGGCGGGTACAACCTGCTTTGCGGACGCAACTAAAGTTTTATCGGTTTTCATGAATCCTCGCTTTCCCATGCTCGCCGCTCAACCGGCTGAGCTTTGACCGTCGGAATAGTTATCCAAGAGATAGCCAATATACTGCTCTCGCAGCGCTAGCTTCTTGATCTTGCCCGTCGTCACTTCCAAGATAGCAGTTGGCCCGAATTCCACATCAGCCGGATTGGCCAGTGTTTTGACTAATTTGGCCAGCTGCGGCAAGAAACCTGTTCGCCGCAAAGAAAAGCACTAGTGCGGCGAGCCAGGCGATTGATGCAACCATATAAACAAGTGCGAATGAGCCGTCGACAACAAGGACGCCGGCGAGTCCCGGCCCTATTACGGACCCGATTGCCTGCATACCGGGGATCATTGTCACGAAACGCCCGCTGACGTCCGCTTCGGCAACCAAAGCCATTCGATACGGTGCGCCGAGATTCCACGCAGCACCATATATGAAGGCGGCAAGAATCAGGCCGGTTCGATCCTCACTGACGTAAAACAGCGCAGCCGCGCCAATCGACGCAAGAATCGACACGGTCATCGGCAACAGCCGACCCAGGCGAACCCCCAGGATGCCGGCGAATGAGGAACCGGCTGCCGCCCCGACGAACGACAAAGCGATGACCACCCCTGCGAATTGACGATCGTGCCCTGCTGAGACTGCAATGCGATCGAGAAACGACCACAAGCCACTTTCAGCAACGAACACCAGCACGATAACCGCCAACCCGAAAATCAAGGCAAATCGCGACGACGAAACGACGTTTTGGGACAAGCCCTTCGATACGCCGGATTTGATGCCTCGATCCGGCAACAACAATGCGAGTGGCATCAACAACAATACGATCGTCGCGCAGAGGCGCATCGACGCATCGAAATCCTGTCCTAACGTGCCGAGCCGCGGCAAAAGGTAGGCCAACCCGGTTCCGACAATCGCCTGCATGAACCATGCCCATGCGTACCACCGGTCCGGTTCGTCCGAATCGCCAATGCAGGCAATAGTCACGCCGTAGCCGACAGCTGCTGCGAGGCCCGATAAGAAAAGGCAGAACGCCAACGAACTGTATCCGGTCAACGAGGATGCGGCGAAAAAACCCAGCGCGAATACAACCCCGGAGCCGATTAGTAACGGTCTCCACGGGAACCGCCGGATCCAGAACACGCCCGAGAAATAGCCAAGCGCCTGGCCGCTCATATAGATGCTCGCCAGGAATCCGATCTCTCGTTCACTAAGGCTGCGGCTGTCCGCAGCATTGCCAAGTATAATCGGCATAAGCGCGTAGAACAGCGTATAGGCGACAGTAATTGCCGCGGCCGATACCTTGGTTCGTGTTCGGTTGATCAACCCCCGATCCGAAGCGACATCTACGTACTCCACGGCATTCTAGCTGAGCTCCTCGAAACTTCCGTAGCCTTTATCGCCGTCCAGGTTATAAAAAGTAA
>CAWUKD010000222.1:0-4921 GCA_963922815.1 uncultured Gammaproteobacteria bacterium | reverse complement strand
ACGTCATCCCGGCGTCGCCCAGGCGTTCAAGGTAGCGATTGTTGAATTCAAACCGATGGCGATGGCGTTCGACAATCTCGGCCGCTTCATAGGTGCGCTTCGCCAGACTGTCTTCGGCCAGCATGCAGGTTTGCGCACCCAGGCGCATCGTGCCGCCCAGATCCGACCCTTCGTCGCGCTGCTCGACGCGCCCGCTCTGGTCCTGCCATTCGGTGATCAGTGCGATAACCGGGTGCGGGGATTTGGGATTGAACTCGGTACTGTTGGCGCCTTCCAGGCCAGCGACATTGCGCGCGTATTCCACCACAGCAACCTGCAGGCCCAGACAGATTCCCAGATACGGGATCCGATTCTCGCGAGCGTACTGCACCGTTCGAATCTTGCCTTCGACGCCTCGTTCGCCAAAGCCTCCGGGTACCAGTATGGCATCCATGTCCGCCAGGCAATCAGCGCCTTTCTCATCAATCTCGGTGGACTCGAAGTAGTGGATATTCACTTTGGTGCGCGTATGCAGTCCGCCATGAATCAGCGCTTCATTCAGCGATTTGTACGAATCGAGAAAGTGCACGTACTTGCCAACCATGGCGATGTTCACTTCGGCGTTGTAGTTGTGCTTGGCGTCCACGACGCGCTGCCATTCGGAAAAATCCGGTGGCGGGCAGTCGAGCTTGAGCTTTTCAACCACGATGTCATCAAGGCCCTCTTCACTGAGGAGCCGTGGAATCTTGTAAATGTCGTCGGTGTCTACACCCTGAATTACGGCGCGAGCCTCAACGTTGGTAAACAGCCCTATTTTGCGCCGCTCTTCTCGGGGCATTGGCCTGTCGGTACGGCAGATCAGCACATCGGGCTGGATACCAATCGAGCGCAGCTCCTTGACCGAATGCTGGGTTGGCTTCGTTTTTAGCTCTCTGGCGACTGCAATATAGGGCACCAGCGTCAAATGAACGAACAGCACGTTATCCGAGCCCATTTCTACACCGCACTGACGAATGGCCTCAAGGAACGGCAGCGATTCGATATCGCCCACTGTGCCGCCGACTTCCACCATGCAAATGTCAGCGTCCATGGCTCCACGCTTGATAGAGGCAATAATCTCGTCGGTGACATGGGGAATAACCTGGACTGTGCCGCCCAGATAGTCGCCTCTGCGTTCCTTGCGGATAACGCTTTCGTAGATGCGACCGGTCGTGAAATTACTGTGTCGGCTGGTCGTGGTACGAACGAAGCGCTCGTAGTGACCCAGATCCAGATCGGTTTCGGCGCCATCTTCAGTGACGAACACCTCACCATGCTGAAACGGGCTCATGGTGCCCGGATCCACGTTAATGTAGGGATCGAGCTTGATCATGCTAACTGAGAAACCACGGGCTTCCAGTATGGCACCCAGCGAAGACGCAACGATGCCTTTGCCCAAAGAAGAGACAACACCACCGGTGACAAAAATAAAGCGGGACATGAGAACTCCGTCAGTAAAAAAGCGTTGGGATCAACGCCCCACGACGGATGTAAATGTTAGCCTATGGGCTGCTGTCACACAACGTATTTAGTCCAGCGACCTAAACACAATTCAAATTAGGTAATATGCGGAAGCTATTGGTCTTGCGCACTATTTTAATTTTGGCACGACGGGACGGTCCCAAATCAAACGAGAAACTTTTTCACGATCTGCCAACTCGTGCTCAGGCCTGAATCGGGCATCAATCCAAATGTCCGCAATTGCTACCAGTTCTGCGCCCAAAAACACCAGCGGAACCCGATCCCGGAATATCGGTGGCACACCGCTTTCCTGAAACCAGTGCTTCAGACTCTGATGATGACCCGCTTTCCGCCGAAGTTTTTCACCGCCCTGACGGAACCTGACCTGGAACGTCCTGGATTCGATGAGGGCCCGGGACGCCAGGTTACGGACTCTTTCGGGTAACGCGTCTGGCCATGAATCCGGGGCTTTGTCCTGATCGTGCTGTGTCCACTGAAGCTCTCCGAGTCCTGACGGCAGCGCCAGCACTCCGGCCATCGCAAGCTCACCCGACCAGTCAGGCGAAAACCCGTCCAGCGCGGGTGCAAAGACGAGCTCCGAGCGGTAGCGCTGAATGACGCCGCCCTCCAGGGTCAGGACCGGCAATTTGTCCCCGGCCGCCTGAGCCCACTGGCGCAGCGCTTCTCGTAACCGCCGGCGGCTCGGAGGTCGTACCCCGCATCGCTGCAGCCAGAACCGCACGGCGTTGGCCTGGCGCGCCAGATCAAGGGGCGCCAGCGTCGACCAGTCCAGTCTGGACCCGTCGGCGCTGATAACCGCATCGAGGTCAGCGAGGGTCTCGTTAAGCCCAACCGATTCGGCGATCAGTTCGCGACTGCGCGCCATGGCCTTGCCGGCGCCGGGCCAGCGCTCGTTTAGCAACGGCAGTACGCGGTGACGAAGATAATTTCGGGCAAAGCGCTCGTCGGTATTGGACGGATCGTCAATCCATTCAATGCCTTCCCGACGTGCGAAAGCGTCCAGCTGCTCACGGGTATACGACAGCAATGGACGAACATGCAGATGGGGTGTGCTCAGATCGTTACGCAGCGGCATGGCCTGAAGACCCATGGGACCCGAGCCTCGCAGCAGCTGGAGCAGCAGCGTTTCCACCTGATCGTTTTGGTGGTGCGCAGTGACCAGGACTTCGTCCTCTCGCAGCGACTCGATAAACAGCGTGCGACGCGCATTCCGCCAGTGCTCTTCCAGACTGCCGCTCGCGGTGTCAGGATCCAGTCGACACACTTCCGTGTCGACGCCAAGGTGTGACAGCTGATCAACCACCCAGCTGGCCCAGCTAGCGGAGTCCGGGTGAACCGCATGGTCGACATGGATGGCGCGCACGGGATGGCCCAGGCGCTTTAGCAGGTGAATCAGGACCATTGAGTCCAGGCCACCGCTCACCGCACAGAGCAAGGGGCGTAATGGCTCGGAATCGGACAGGCCCGCTTCGTGCAACGTTTGGCGCAGCGCTTCTGGAGATACTTCAGTCATAGCAGGCGTCCTGGTGTGACGCTTGGGCGTTTAGCCGGAGAACTTACCCATAGCGGCCAGGCGCTCAACGCGCTGGGCGACCATGGTCGCTGAGTCGACCTGCTCTACGTCGGCCAGTGCTTCGGACAGCTTGCCCTTGATACTCTCGGCCATGGCCTGCGGGTCCCGATGGGCGCCGCCAAGCGGCTCCTGGATAACCCCGTCGATGAGCTCCTGCTGCATCAGTTTGTCTGCCGTCAGGCCCAGCGCGTCAGCAGCGGTTTCGGCCTTTTCAGCGCTCTTCCAGAGAATGGAAGCGCAGCCTTCGGGACTAATCACCGAGTAAACGGAATAGCCGAGCATAAAGACGCGGTCACCCACGCCAATGGCCAGGGCGCCGCCGGAGCCACCTTCACCAATCACGGTACAGATAATCGGCGTATTGAGCGTCGCCATTGCCTTGAGGTTCTGGGCGATCGCTTCGCTCTGACCGCGTTCTTCAGCACCCACCCCCGGATAGGCACCCGGAGTATCAATAAAAGTGAAAATTGGCAGCTTGAATCTTTCCGCCATGCGCATCAGACGAAGCGCTTTGCGATAGCCTTCCGGTCGAGGCATGCCGAAATTACGCCGCACTTTTTCTTTTGTCTCACGACCTTTCTGATGACCTATCAGCATGACCGGCCGCCCTTCGAAATTGGCCAGCCCGCCCACGATAGCCGGATCGTCAGAATAACTGCGATCGCCGTGAAGCTTTTGAAAATCGGTAAATATGGTATCCACGTAGTCGAGCATGTACGGTCGCTGCGGATGACGCGCGAGCTGCGTGATCTGCCAGGGTGACAGCTTGGAAAAAATGGAACCGGTCAATGTGTCGCTTTTGTCACGTAATCGGGAAATCTCTTCACCGATATCGACCTCGGGATCGTCGATAACGTAGCGAAGCTCGTCAATCTTGGCTTCTAGCTCAGCAATAGGCTGTTCAAAATCTAAAAACTTCAGGTTCATAGTTCAGGCCAAAACGGTAGATGAAAGATTAGTGCGAGCGGTAATTAGATGAACCATTACCGAAGCCGCCCGATTTTGCAACTCCCGGAGGGTAAACAACTTTGACGCCCTTCTCGCCAACAAGCCCCGCGAGTTGCTCAAGCAGTTCAGTTGTGGGTTTTACGCGCCAGTCGTCACCCAGAGACAGCCGCGCAGCGGCTTTGGTACCGCGATATTCGACGCTCACCTGACAGCTGCCGTCTTTTGAGCTGCTGAGCGCCGACCGCAGATCACTGACGAACTCGGGTTTACCGCTGGCGCTGGTCTGATTCCAGAGTACTACCACGTGGCTGGCATAGCGCTGACGCGCGCTGCTGAGTTCCTCCACCCGGGTCGCCCTGAGGCTCCAGTCATTCAGGAAATCGTCGTAGCGCAGCCCTCCTTCGACCAGGACGACCTGATCGGCCGACAGCAAATGCCGATAGCGCTCAAACACGTCTTCGAACAGCACAACTTCCAGACGTCCGGACCGATCCTCCAGTTTGAAACTGACCCGATTACCCCGTTTCCGAAAATCGCCGACAAGACCACCCACCAAAACGTTTTTCTTGGTGGCGCCGTACTGGCCTCCACCGGAGGGCTTGGGCGGCCCAAGTATGGTCGCAAGATCGCCACCGACCAATGCATCAAGCTCGGCTCGATTGACATCCACCGGGTGCCCGGTCAGCCACAGGCCCAGCGCCTCTTTTTCAGCCACCAGACGTTCGCGCTCGACCAGCTCGGGCACGACGAACGTACGTCTGGAGACTTCGGTTATGTCCGTAGTCGCTTCACCAAACAGATCGTTCTGGCCAGCGGCGGCGGCCAGCGCCGCCGGCGCGGGCGCGTTGAATGCTTACGGCAGGTTGGGAAGCAGCGTCGCGCGATTATGGCCCAACGGGG
>CAWUKD010000221.1:0-5072 GCA_963922815.1 uncultured Gammaproteobacteria bacterium | reverse complement strand
CTCACACTTCGAATCAAACCCGGCCACTCTTCGCTGTGAAAACGAGAGCCTAACAATGCGTTGCTCTTTGAATAATCATGCACGGTTGAGACACCCGCAACCTTCACTAAATGACCACTCACCGGTGATGCCATTGCTTCTTTTTGGCGTTCCTTTGCATCATTCAAAACCGTGGGTTGATTACGCATTCAGCCGACATTAAAACGGCAACAAAAATGACTCGATTTAGCCGTTGAATCACTCTCCAAAATCAAACGCCGCACGGCATCGCAGGCCCGCTGGAATGGTCAGTTTGTTGTTAGGAATTTGTAGCCGAACTCCGAACGTTCCACTGGCCGCATCAACCACCCGATCAACGACTTTTACTTTCGCCGCATGCTCGCTTCCTACAGGTG
This sequence comes from uncultured Gammaproteobacteria bacterium, assembly GCA_963922815.1. Classification (GTDB taxonomy): domain Bacteria; phylum Pseudomonadota; class Gammaproteobacteria; order Steroidobacterales; family SZUA-146; genus SZUA-146. The sequence goes on along the minus strand of CAWUKD010000221.1, from coordinate 4,677 downwards.
ACTGCAACGTTACTTTGGCTTCCATTCCCTGCTTGATGCGACCGAGGTATTCGACCGGAACCACTACCTCAACATTAAGCGGATTGATCTGAGCAAGTTTCAGTATTTCAGTTTCCTGAACGTACTCACCAGCGGATCGCAACCGTTCAACAATGATGCCGCTCACAGGACTCGTAATCGTGCGCATTTCCAGTTGCACCAGTCGTTCCTTTAGCTCCAGGCCGGCTAGCTGGCTTTCAGTAATCAGCTCATCCCGTTCCTGATTTGAAACGAGGTCGTCGCGATAGAGTTCTTCGTTTCGTTCTACCCGCCGATCAGCAAATTCGGCACGTGCCCGGCTGAGCTCCACTGACGCTTTCTGCGCACGGGCGTCGAGCCGTGCCAGCGGTGCGCCCTTCCTGACGACAGCACCTCGGTCTACCAGCACAGAAGCCAGCACTCCCGGTACCGGCGTACCGACGTTAACAATCCTGTGGGGCTCAAGAAGGCATTCAAGGTTCAGGTCATCACCGGACTGGGCCGAGACGGAAACGGTGGCGGCCATGACAGCCAGAAATGACATTGATCGAATACACTGACGCATAATTATTCACTTTTAAAATGGTTTTCAGATAGTGGCTCGCACCTGTTGCGAACCACGGATTAATTGATTTACTCGGGACGCCCTGTAAACGCGAGCATATCGCTAAGATTGTCGTCCAGTTTCAACAGGTCTTGCCGCGTACGGCGATGGTGCTGTTCCGCCGCGTACTGGGCGATGCCTACCAGCGGCTTGCTCATCCAGATCGGCAGCTCCTGGTTGTTGTGGGCCTTGCGCTCAATGTAGGCGTGCAGCGGACGGCCCCAGAACTTGCTAATCAGCTCGTCTTCCAGGCACAGGATGGTTTCATAGCTTCCTGCATCGCCCTGTCGGCCGCAGCGTCCGAAAAGTTGCCGGTCGATCCTGTGTGCTTCATGTCGCTCAGTTGCGAGCACGTACAGGCCGCCCAGTTCAATGACGTCCTTTGAAAGCTTGATATCGGTGCCTCGTCCAGCCATGTTGGTCGCGACCGTTATCCGACCCCGCTGCCCTGCATGAGCAATAATTCGCGCTTCCTCTTCGTTCTGGCGCGCGTTCAATACCTCATGCGGGAGCCTGCTGATGGTCAGAAGCTTGCTAAGGTGCTCAGACGCCGCGACGGAGCGAGTGCCTAACAGCACTGGCCTGCCCAGTTTGTGGATATCCCGTACACGGTCAACGACAGCCCGCCATTTTTGTTCGGTGGTGACAAACACGCGATCGGGCATGGCAATGCGCTGCAGTGGACGATTGGTAGGAACGGACACAACGTCCAGCTTGTAAACAGACCAGAGTTCCTTGCGGATCTCACGCGCCGTCCCCGTCATTCCGGACAACCGCAAATAGCGACGAAAAAACCGTTGATAGCTGATTCTCGCCAGCGTTTCCTGGCGGCCGGTCAGGTCAAACCCTTCTTTGGCCTCAATCATTTGATGCAGTCCGCGTTCCCAGGAGCGGTCCTCCATGACGCGACCGGTGTATTCGTCGATGATCTGAATCTTGCCGTCTTTCAGCAGGTACTGCTGATTTGCTTCATACAGATGCAGCGCCGTCAGCGCCTGACATACGAGTTCCTCCCGCCGGCGTCTTCCGTTCCATATGCCGCCGAGGCTGCGAGCACGTCGCGCAACTTGCGCTTTGCCAAAGTCAGTCAGCTCGACCTGCTTGTCTCGTGTGCGAATGGTAAAATCACGGGGCGTATCCAGTTCGCTGGCTACGCCGATGGCCTGCGTGTAGGTTGTTGCTTCCTGCACGCTGTCGCCCTTGTTCGAAATGATTAGCGGTGTTCGCGCTTCGTCAACCAGCACGCTGTCTGCCTCGTCGACGATAGCGAAACACAAGCCTCTGAGCAGCAGTCGGCGCGATCGTGGTTGTTCCCGATAAAGACTTTCAAGCTGCAAATGCAGCGGCCGGTTCTCCGCGCCGAGTAACAATCGATCCTTGAGATAATCAAACACCAGCTGCTTATTGGTGCAGTACGTGACGTCGCAGGCGTAGGCCTCGCGGCGCTCATCGAGGCTCATGCCGTCCGTTATGGTTCCGACTTTGAGTCCAAGCGCGCGGTACAATGGCCCCATCCACTCGGCATCGCGAGTAACCAGAAAATCGTTTACCGTCACAATGTGTACAGGGATTCCGGCCAGCGCCGCCGTGGCGGCAGGGAGCGTCGCTGTCAGAGTCTTGCCCTCTCCCGTCTCCATTTCCGCGACCATGCCTTTGAGCATGATATGACCGCCTTTGAGCTGAACATCGTAGTGACGCATATCGAGTCGTCTGGTTGCCGTCTCGCGAATAATGGCAAACGACAGCGCCGCCAGCTCATCACTGAGCCCTTCGCCATAAAGACGTTTGCTCAGCGACGAAATACGAATTCTGAGTTCCAGTTCGCTCAGGCCCGCAAGCTCGTCTGACAGCGCGTTAACGCTGCTTACAAAACCGGCGTTTCCGGGCCGTAGGCTCTGCAAGGCAGGTCGAAACCACGCCACTGCTGTACCGACAAATCGGTCAAGAGCATTTTCCCGAAAGTCCTGCCGCTGTGGGTAGCGCCCCAGCGCAACGCCCGGCCTGAGCATGGCCGAGCTAGACACTGAACCGCCTCAGGAACAGCTGGCGCATGGCTCTGAACAGTTGAATCCCCGCCGGTTCGTATCCGTGATTAAACCTCACGTGCATTCGCGCCCCGAGAAGCTCCGTGTCGACGTCTTCCGAAAGCGCAATTTCAAGCTCGAATACCCGCTGCAGCGTTTGACGACCGTCCGGGTCACCCGGGTTTACCGGTATGTTCCCGCCGCCTTCAGTCCCCAGGGCTGCCGTGGGCAGTCGCTCGCTGCCGCCAGGCACCTCCCTGAGAATCCGCGCCTCGATCGGCTCACCGCCCCACTGTCGAGGCATGACCGATACGCTTTTTGTTTGTCCGCGGACAACGCTGATTTCGTCCTGGGATACGACAACACGCAGCGTTACAGGATCTGCGGACTGAATCACGTACCCCAGAATCTGTCCCTGATGAACATGTCTGCCCGGCAAGTCCTGCTCTCCGGGTACCACAAGAGTACCGTCGCGCGGACTGCGAATAATCAGTTCGTTGATTTTGTCACGGGTAACCTGAAGCGACGCATCAACGGTTGCAACAGCCTGGCGAATGATGTCGGTTTGCACGCGGTCGGAGCCTTGAACCGCCAGAAGCTGGCTCTCAAGTTCTTTGCGATTCGCCTGAAGCACTCGAAGACGGGTTTCAATGAACGGGTCGCGCGTTTCGATCAGCGTCTGACCTGTTTGCACCGGACTGCCCGCTGGTGCAGCGAGTTGCACGACGATGCCCTCGGCGCCCGTTCGAATTTGTGACTGATCGGAGGGCCAGGTTACGCCCAGGGCGCGCGTGAAGTGCGGCATCGGCAGGATAAACAGAAACGCCAGAACGCCTGCGGTCAACATCACCGTCATACCCACGCTACGCCCCCGCTGACGTCGAAGGCGCGGGCTGGAGAAAACAAATGACAAAGATTTGGACACTGGAATGATCACCATGGTGACGATGGCCCACAGCGCAAGCAGTATGCCAATCGTGAAAAATTTGCTACCGACGTACAGAATGATTGCGAACATGATAAATATTCGATAAATAAACGCAGCGACGCCGTAGAACAGGAACCACCACTGTTCCCCTTTTGAGTCTGCCGGTGACTCCGCGTCTCTTTTGGCAAACAGATAGCGCTGCACCAGGTAACCGAGGTACTTGTTGGCCCGGGTGCCAAGGTTGGGAATTTCGATTGCATCCAGCAGTACATAGTAGCCGTCGAAGCGCAGCAGAGGGTTACCGTTAAACAGTAACGTCGATACGCCGCTGATCAGCATGACGTTGTAGGCAATCGCGTGAACTGCCCCGGGCTGCGCGTTTAGCCAGACAAACAGCGCCAGCGAACCGAGAAACAGTTCGACACCAATGCCGGCCGCGCCGACGAGCATGCGCTGATGTTTGTCGCGAAAACCGGATGCCGAGCTCGCGTCAACGTAGGGAACGGGAACAAGCACCAGAAACATGATGCCGATTTCATGGACCTCGCCGCCTCCTTTTTTAATGGCGTATCCGTGTCCCAGCTCATGAAACGCCTTGACTACCGGGTAGACAAACCACAGCAGGAACAGGTTTTCCGGGCTAAGGGTCCGGTCCACAATGTTGTTGGTAAGTTCACTCCAGTGAACGGCGGCCAGTATGGTGCCCGTGATGACCACCATCAGCCACAGAATGGCCCCCGTGCGTTCGAACATCCATCCGACGTAGGGATAGGTCCGCTCAAGAAACCGGTCGGGGTCGATTGCCGGGATGCGCACCGCCAGGGGTGTCCAGAGCTTTTGTTTCCAGCGCATGCGCTCCTGACGCTGGAATCTGCGCAGTACTTCCATACTGTCAGGCGTAGTGTCGCAAATCATGGCATCGGCCGTATGCAGCTGGCCCAGAAGACGGATCACTTCGTCTTGCGTCGGAGCCTCATCTCCGGCTTCGGCGTTGAGGGTTTGCCAAAGCTCCTCCACCGTCGTGTGGCCATTCATCAGTCCAACGAATCGATACACAGCCGGGCTGAACCGATGCGAGCGCCCACCAACGTCATCCTGAAGAA
>CAWUKD010000220.1:0-5144 GCA_963922815.1 uncultured Gammaproteobacteria bacterium | reverse complement strand
ACCGATAACCAGAACCGATAACCAGAACCGATAACCCGAACGATAGGTAGTACAGACCCAATGCAGGCAGCCCTGGCACATCCCGGGCGCCGGAAAACAGGAAGACCCCGGCAATGCCGGGGTTTCTTGTGTCTAACGACCATATAATGTCGTTCGTATTGCCTGATGGCTGTGTCAGGCTGAGCTGAGTCGGGCTCTGGTGCCGGGTATTGAGATTGTCGTCAGACCTTTCCATCGTTTTCATAGCACATGGTGTCAGTGGGCAGTGCCTTTCCAGGCGCAGGCAAAGAACACAAATAACGTGGGGCTGGCCGCGAATTTCCCCGGATTTGTTCAAGAACATGCAAACCCGTAGACTCAGATAGACAGATAACAATAGAAAAGGACGTCAACCATGTCTCACGCCCGCCTCGTTATTGCCCTGGTGCTGCTCACCGCTGCCTCCGTTGCCACCGCCGATCCTCTGCCGCGACTTGAATTGACCCCCTACGTTGGGTATCGGACGGGCGGTCACTATTTAAGCGCTACGGGAGATGCCGACTTCCAGGAGGCCGCCTCATTCGGCTTTGTCGCCAACTATGTGGCGACCTACAAAACGCAGGTAGAGCTGCTGTACGGGCATCAGTCGACGGATATCGAGGACACCTCGGAAACGGAATTCGACAGCGCGCTGGGCATCGATATGGACTACCTGCACATTGGCGGCACCTACGTATTCAGCGACAAGAAGCTTGCGCCGTTTCTGTCGCTCACCATTGGCGCGACCCGGCTGAGCCCCGATGTGGCAGAGATTGAATCGGAGACGTATTTTTCCGGAGCGCTGGGGCTGGGCGTGCGATACGACATTGCGCCCAACCTGGGACTGCGCCTGGAAGGTCGTACGCATGCGCTTTTTGGCAAAACCAACTCACTGGTGTTTTGCGGCACCATCGAAGATGAATCTGGGTGCCTGTTTGCGGGTGATGGCGCCTACATTCCGCAGTTTGAAATTTTGGCGGGGATCAGTTTTCGCTTCAAGTAAGTCGAGGCGATCGAAGCATCGAGTAGCGCTGAACGCCTGATTGATCGGTATTTCCGGTGCTGCCGCGAGGCTGGATACAGTGCTGGCATCGAGCCAAAAAACCCCGGCAGTGCCGGGGTTTTTTGTTTGCATGGGTTCAGTCATTCGAAACCTTATGGTTCCGTGTGGATGGCGCAGTGTTGACCGGCTAAGAAGCACTGGTCACTTCCAGAAAGCGGTCGATCTCCGACGTCGTATTAAAGTAGTGCACTGAGGCCCGCACCACCGCTGGCAGGTTACGCGCCCCAAGGTCCAGCTGGGCATAGCTGGACGGTGTGACCGACGCGTTAATGTTCGACGCGCGAAGCCGATCGACCAGCTCGACGGCGTCTTCGTCGTTTTTGGTGAAGGTGACAATGCCGCATTTTTGCCGGCCAAGGTCGTGCACGCTGACACCGGGCACATCCGCAAGCTGCAGGCGCAGGTAGTCGGCCAGCAGCGCCACGCGCGACGCGATGCGATCAAGCCCGATGTTCATGGCGTAACGCGCCGCTGCGGTAAGGCCAATGCGACCCGCCACAAAACTCTCGAAGTTCTCAAAGCGTAGGGCGCCTTTCATCCACTCGTACTGATCCGCCGTGCTCCAGTGGGCCGAGTGCAAATCGATAAACGGCGGATCGAGCTGATCGAGAATGGCGTTTCTAACATACAAAAAGCCGGTGCCTCTCGGCCCGCGCAAAAACTTGCGACCGGTGCCCGAAAGCATGTCGCAGCCGATGGCCTCGACGTCGACGTTGAGTTGTCCAACCGACTGACACGCGTCGAGCAAATAGAGCACGTTGTGTTTTCGAGCGAGCTTGCCAACTTCGGCCGCCGGATTCACCAGGCCGCCCTGACTGGGCACGTGAGTTAGAGCAATCAGTTTGGTGTCGGGTGTGATTAACGTCTCCATCGCATCAACATCCACCTGACCGCTCTCGTCAGGAGGCGCGACATCGATGATCAGGCCGCGCCGTTCGGCCATTTGCAAAAGTGCCAGATAGTTCGACGCGTATTCCGACACATGTGTGAGCACACGGTCGCCAGGCTTGAACGGAATGGCGTAGAACGCCATGTCCCACGCGCGGGTGGCGTTTTCAACAAACGCCAGCTCTTCGGGTTTGGCGTTTAAAAGCTCGGCGAAGGTAGTGTAAAACTCATCGAGCGGCGCGAGGCGAGCCGCCTCGTAGCCGCCCAGCGTTTGCTCGGCCTCAAGATGATCGAGCACCAGCTGGTACACCGGCTGGGGCATCAGCGACGACCCGGCGTTGTTAAAATGAATCAGGTTTTGGCAGGCGGGCGTGTCGGCGCGCAGGTTTGCAATGTCGCTGTCGGTAAGAGTGTTCATGGGTCAATATCGCTTGTGTTCGTTGACGCTGTGATGAGAGCTGGTACGCCGAAAGCGTCACCGCTTAATCGCACTGAATACCGGTACCCGGTTAGCTACCCTCGCAGTAATAAAAGTGTACGCTGAACAACTTATTGTCATCCACCCAGACCTGTTCCTTGCGAAACCCGGCCTCGGCGGCGCGTTCGGCAAACTGGTCGACGGTAAACTTGTGGGAGCACTCGGTTAAAATGTACTCGTCGCGGGCAAACTGCACCGTGTGGTGACCGAGCTTGACGGTTTGTTCCATGCGGCTGACCAGGTGCATTTCGATGCGACCCATCTCTTCGTTGTAAATGGCCCGGTGAGTGAACGCACCAAGATCGAAGTTGGCGTTAAGCTCGCGGTTGATGCGTTTCAAAATGTTCAGGTTAAAGTCGCGGGTTACGCCTTTGGCGTCGTTGTACGCGGCTTCTAAAATCGCCTTGTCTTTCTTAAGGTCGACGCCGATGAGCAGGCCACCGCCGCGTTTGGCGATGCGGGCCATGGTGTTCAGCAGGGAGCGGGCTTCATCCGGGTAAAAATTACCGACTGTAGAGCCTGGAAAATACACCACATTGCGCTCAGGCATGACCTCAGGTGTGGGCAGATCAAACGGCTGCGTGAAGTCGGCGCACACCGGCAGCACTTCGACGTGGCTGTATTGCTCGGCAATGCGACGTGCGGCATTGACCAAATGGTCTTTGGAAATCTCGACCGGCACGTAGGCCGCCGGCGCGTGCATGGCATTCAACAGCCGCCCTGTCTTGGCGCTGGAGCCGCTGCCAAACTCGATTAGCGAGGCCTTTGGGCCCATCAGCCTGGCCATCTGCTCAACGCGTCGGGTCATGATGCCGATCTCGGTGCGAGTAGGGTAGTACTCCTCGAGCTCGGTGATGGCGTCGAACAGCTCGGAGCCGGTCTTGTCGTAAAAATACTTCGGTGGCAGCGTCTTTTGAGGCTTTAGCAGACCCTCGATAATCTCGGCTTCAAAGTCGCCCTCAGACGGATGATTGTCGAGCAACTTGATGTCGGGGCGGGTAACGGTGTCGAGCATGATAGTCCTTTATGCCTTGGCGGGTAGCGGCAGAGAAAAAGTGAGTGATGAATCGGGCCGCGGACTTAAGCGTCGCTGGCCAGTCGAACGCCGGTAAACTGCCAGCGTGAGTCGGGATAGAAGAAATTGCGGTACGTGGCGCGCAGGTGCGACTGCGGTGACACGCAGGAGCCGCCGCGCAGCACGTGCTGGCTGCACATAAACTTGCCGTTGTACTCGCCGAGCGAACCGGCCAGTGGTTTGAAGCCGGGATATGGTCCATACGACGAGCCGGTCCATTCCCACACGTCGCCAAACAGCTGGCGCAGCGCGCCGTTGGCTTGCTCAGGAGCAACCGGATGCAGCGCACCGGACTCATAAAAGTTGCCTTCAACGGCGACCTCAGCGGCGGCACACTCAAGCTCGGTCTCGGTGGGCAAACGGGCGCCGGCCCAGCGTGCAAACGCATCGGCCTCGTAGAGGCTCAAATGACACACAGGCGCGTTCATATCCAGCGCACGCCGACCGCTCAGCGTGTACTCGCTTGCCAGATCGTCCTGCCAGTAAATGGGCCGCTGCCAGCCGCGCTCCTGCAGCACGCTCCAGGCCTCGGACAGCCACAGCTCAGAAGTGGCATAACCGCCGTCCTTAATAAAGTCGAGATACTCGCCGTTGTTCACAAGGCGATCTGCCAGCTTGTGGGCGTAAACCTGTACCTTGTGTCGCGGCGTCTCGTTGTCGAACGCAAAGCCCTCGCCCTCGAAGCCATTAGCGCACTCGCGCTCGGCTACGCTTATACAGTTCATCGGCGTGCTAAGAGACGCCGGCACCGACAGCTGCGTATACGCCGGCAGCATGGGGTTTTGAGCCAAAGCATGCTTGATGTCGGTGAGAATCAGCTCCTGATGCTGCTGCTCGTGATTCAGGCCCAGCGTCAGCAGAAACTGCTGTGAGTCGCTGAGCGTCGTGGCGTCGAGCCAGTCGAGCATGCGCTCGTCAATCAACGCGCGATACTCGTTAATCTCGGCCACGGTGGGGCGCGACAGCAAACCGCGGTGCGGCCGCGTGTGCATGGGGCCCACGGTGTTGTAATACGAATTAAACAGATAAAAATAGTGCTCATTAACCGGCACATAGCCCGGCGCATGATCCGCCAGAATAAACCGCTCAAAAAACCAGGTGGTATGCGCCAGGTGCCACTTCGTCGGACTCGCATCGGACATCGACTGAATCACCTGATCCTCCACGCACAAAGGCGCGGCAAGCTCGGCGGTACGTCGGCGAACGCTTAAATAGTCGAGAAAAGCGGAATTGGCGGCCGCAGCGGATTGAGGTTGGCTCATAAAATCGGAATATCAGGCGATCAGGTGGATTCAGTATGACAAAGGCAGGGCGATTCGGCGATTCAAACCAAAGAGTAGCCACCCACACCGCGATATGTCAAAGCACTCTACCCCCAGACCGGTGAAAATAACGAAAAATTACAGAAAGTTAGGCCAATTACCCAAATTGTGCCATTGAGTCCTTGACTACCACGACCCATACCGCTTTAATACGCGGCTCGCGAGCAAAATCTCTGGTGTTCTCAACACCCCGCTCGCCAGCCCAAAACGATGGCCAGGTAGCTCAGTCGGTAGAGCAGCGGATTGAAAATCCGCGTGTCGGTGGTTCGATTCCGCCCCTGGCCACCATTGTTTTCAAAG
>CAWUKD010000219.1:0-5167 GCA_963922815.1 uncultured Gammaproteobacteria bacterium | reverse complement strand
ACTCGCAAAAACAGGCGGCACTCTCGGCAATCAGCATCGCGCACGTTGTTCTGAACGAAGAAGACAAGACGGTGCGATTTACGCGAGACGGCGTTCGTATAGATCTGGGCGGCATTGCCAAGGGTCATGCCGTCGAAAGTGCCGTGCGCCTGCTCAAGGCCAATGGCGTTGAGAGCGCCATAGTGACGGCCGGTGGCGACAGTCGCGTTCTTGGTGATCATCGCGGTCGGCCATGGGCCGTAGGCATTCGCGACCCTCGTCAAAAAGACGGACTGGCTGCACGCATGCCTGTTCAGGAAGAAGCGATTTCGACCTCGGGCGACTACGAGCGCTACTTTGAGGCGGACGGCGTTCGCTATCACCACATTATCGAACCGACGTCCGGCGATTCGGCGCGATCGGTCCGGAGCGTTACCGTGATCGGGCCGGACGCAGTACGAACAGACGCGCTGTCTACCGGTGTGTTTGTGCTCGGCAAAGTGCGCGGGCTGGAACTCATCGATTCGCTTGACGATTTTGAAGCCATTGTTATTGATCAGTTCGGGAAAATGCATTTTTCCCGTGGACTTGAACCGGGCGCGTAAGTGTCCCAAACGGAAAAGCTATGAACTATTTTGCAACTCTTACTGGCCTTCTCGCGGCTGTATTTTGTGTGTCATTCAGTTACGCGGAGGACAATGCCGATTTTTCCAATCTTGATGGAAACGTGCAAAACCTTAAAAAAGAACTCATGAGTCTGAACAGGGACCTGTTTATTCTTGAAGAAGAGCTGCTTTTTCCGGCCAATACGCAGGTATCTGTATTCGTTTCGATGGACGTCGGGGAGTATTTCGAACTCGATTCTGTAGAGCTCAAACTGAACGGTAAAAAGGTATCTACCTATCTTTATACCGAGCGTGAAGCGGATGCGCTGTTACGCGGTGGCGTTCAGCGTCTCTACGTTGGCAACCTCAAAGCGGGTGATCACGAACTGGTCGCGGTGTTTACCGGCATGGGACCCAATAATCGGGAGTATCGGCGCGGTGCGTCCCTCGAATTTGAAAAAACCCTGAGCGCGAAGTATGTCGAACTGAAAATTGAGGACCAGACCAAAAACATGCAGCCCGAGTTTGCCGTGCGTGAGTGGGACTGATCGCTAAACTCACTATGAATACACTTCCCATTCAACCGATTTCCCGCGATCGTCGCATTCGTACGCGCAAGTCCGAAACGTTCAAGTGGCTGAGAATGAGCTGTCTCGTCGTTGTCGGAGCGCTGCTTTTGATAGCGGCTGCGCCAGGGGTTGCAACGGCGGCCGAACCGGTCAAAGACCTGAGCTATGGCGACGCGTTGTTCGAGTTTTATCGTGGCGACTATTTTGGCTCGGCAACCAAGATACTGGTAGCCCAGCAGCAGGAAACGCTGCAGCATCACGGCGACGATGCCGAGCTGCTGCTCGGCGGGTTGTACCTGTCTTACGGTCAGCAGGACGATGCCGCCCGGGTGTTTGAATCTTTGTTGCATACCACAACGCCCGAGGTCAGCGACCGCGCGTGGCTGTACCTGGCCGAAATTGCCTGGCAGCGGGGAAATAGTGAGCGCGCCATCAAGGCGCTGGCCAGTATGGGCGATGCTCTGGATGATGAATTTATTGCCCGACGTCAGCTCCTTGAGGCACGCATTGCCGTAGACCAGGAACGGTTTGATGACGCGATCGAGTTGCTGGGTCGCTGGGAGGGAGGCGATCAGCTTGCCGCGTACGCCCAGTTCAATCTCGGTGTAGCCATGGTTCGCCGTGGTGACGTCGATGCGGGTGCGGCTCAGCTTGCACAGATTGGTAAGGGCCGGATTCGCGCACCCGGTACCTCGCGTTTTCGAATTCCGGAGCGCTGGCGCTTCTGGTCGGCCGGAAGACGCAAGGCCAATGCCAAACAAAACGAACACCAGGCGCTGCAGGACAAGGCTAACCTGGCTCTGGGCTTTGCCCATCTCCAGCAGCAGCAGGCCGCGCAGGCTATCCAGTATTTGCAGCGAGTTGACAGTGCGAGTGCGCTGTCCAGCAAAGCCCGCCTCGGCGCAGGCTGGGCGGCGACGGAGCTCGGCAACTACACCACGGCCCTGGGGCACTGGAACCGCTTGAAAGGGCAGGACCGGCTCGACCCGGCCGTTCAGGAAGCGCTTCTGGCGATCCCGTTCGCTCATCGCCGACTGGGCAAGGATGAGCAGGCGATCGATGAGTATCACCTTGCGATCGAACAGTTTGAGGCCGAAATCGACCATCTGAACACGTTCCAGCAAAGTCTTGATCACGGCGATTTTCTGGACGAACTGCTGGCCGATGATACGGCCGGTACCGTAGGCTGGTTCTGGCAGCTCAAGTCCGTTCCGGATTCGCCGGAGTCCCGATACCTCTATCACCTGGTTGCCGATCATGCGTTTCAGGAAGGATTGAAAAACTACCGGGACGTGTTGTTCCTTCGGGACAATCTGACGACCTGGATGGGCAATCTGGGCGCGTATCGCACCATTGTCGACGCACAGCGCGCACGCTACGGCGAACAAATGAAGTTGCAGCCGGGTTCCGGCTTTGACACCAGGCTCGTGGATCTGTCGATGCGCGTTGAACAGGCTCGTGCCGAACTTGAGCGCGTACGCAGTGAAAGTGATGCCGTGTCTTTGGCAACTCCGGAAGAAGCCGAAACCTGGCAGCGGGTAAGCCAGGTAGGCGAACGACTGGCGTCGATTGACTCACCTCGCGCAGAGGCTGCCATACAAAAGCAGCGGTTCCTCCAGGGGGTGATGCTGTGGGACCTCGAGCAGGCATTCCCGGAACGCCTTTGGACGATGACCAAGAACGTTCGCGAACTTGAGGCCCAGGCGGCGCTCGGCGAAGAGCGACTTGCCAAGCTGGGAGCCGCAAAGCAGCGGTCGCCGGAGCGCTTCGCCGAATTTGAAGCCCGCATCGATGCCGCCGTACCAAGAATAAAAAGGTTGCTGTCCGAGGCCGACCAGGCACTTGGCCAGCACCAGCAGTACCTTGCCGCTTTGGCGGGTGAGCAGTTTGACCAACACAAGCAGCGGCTGACCGCTTATCTGACTGAAGCCCAGTTTGCTCTGGCCAGTGCCTACGATCAGTCGGCCCTGGCCCAGGAGTCGCCATGATGAGTCGTCTGATACTTTTGACGCTGGCGGCGGTCACCAGTTGCCTGACCTATGCACAGGAACAGACGACGACCCATGTAGACGGAGCAGTGACCGCAACTGTGGCGACCTCAGCCGCGACCGATACCAAGGCGAAAGCGCGCGCCAGCTATGAAGCTTTTCTGAAACTGGCGCCACTGGATGACCCGCGGCGACCCGGAGCGCTGCGACGGTTGGCCGACATGGAGCTTGAACGCGCCGAAGAGCTTCTGATTGATGGAGCCAGGGACGAACAGGCGCATTCCATGTATCAGCAGGCGATCACGCTGTACCGCGACCTCCTGAGCCAGTACCCGGAACACGATGGCAATGACGCCGTCTATTATCAGCTTGCCAGAGCGCTGGAAGCCGTAGGCGACATGGACTCGGCCCGTACGACGCTCAAAGAGCTGGTTCAGAGTCAGCCGTCTTCGCCGTATGCGGAAGAAAGTGAATTTCGTCGCGGTGAAACGCTTTTTTCACAGGGTAACTATGAAGACGCGGCATCCGCTTACGCGTCGGTTATCGAACGTGGTTCGAGTACGGATGGTCAAGCCGCGTTTCTCGAGCAGTCCTGGTATAAACACGGCTGGTCACTGTTCAAGCTTTCCGACTATCCCGAATCGCAAAGTGCGTTCCTGAAGCTTCTTCGCCATCAGCTACTCAAAGACGGCGTGTTTCATCGTGACGCTATGGAGACCCTGAATCCTGGCGGTCAGGAAATGCTGCTGGACGCGCTACGTGCCATGAGCCTTGGGTTTGCCTACGGTGAAGGCGTTGATGATCTTAATGCGCTGCTCAATCGGGACACGGCTCCCGGGTTTGAGCATTTACTGTTTACCGATCTTGGAGAGCTGTACCGCAAGGAAGAACGTTATCAGGATGCCGCGGAGGCTTATCGGGCCTTTGTTGCGCGATTGCCCAATGCGCGACACGCGCCGCATATGCAGCTGGCTGTTATCGACACTTATCGCGATGCCGGGTTTTTCGAGCGGGAGCTTGCCGCCAAAGAGGCGTTTGCCGCCGAGTATGCACTTGATCGAGAAGGTGAACACTACTGGACGCTACACAGTCCCGAAGACTCCAGCGACATCGTCGCAGCACTGAAGACCCATCTGACCGAGCTGACGCAGTTCTACCATGCCGGAGCGCAGGCGCTCAAAGATGAGCCGCGCAACGCCGTTCGCGAAGAGGCCTACGTCAACGCCGAAAAATGGTACCGCGCGTGGCTCGGTTCGTTCCCGGGCGATGAGAAAACACCCGAGACCCACTTCCTGCTCGCCGAATTGCTGTTCGATCAGGGCGAGTTTGCCAAAGCGGTTACGGATTACGAATACACCGCGTACGAGTACGAGTCTCATGCGCGGTCTTCGGAAGCCGCGTACGCCGCTTTGCTGGCCTACGGCCGTCATGAGGCGGTGCTGGATGATCCTCAGGCACGCTGGAACTGGGAGCAGCAGTCCATCGACAGCGCGCTCAGGTTTGCTGGGACCTTCAGCGATCACGATGAGGCAACCCGGGTGCAAACGGATGCGACTGAACGCCTGTATGAGCGCGGAGATCTTGGCGATGCGCTGGTCGCCGCACAAAACCTCCTGAATTGGGAGCCGCCTGCGCCGCTTGGCGAACAACGCATCGCGCTGCTCGTTGTGGGTAACACCCAGTTTGATCAGGATGACTACGCAGCTGCAGAAGCGGCGTTTGCACAGACGCTGGCGCTCGATGTCGAAGGCGCGCCCGGCGCCGCCAGTCGCAACGATGTGATGGAGCTGCTGGCTGCTTCGGTATACCGGCAGGGCGAAGCCTCGCAGGCATCAGGCAATCTGGCTGATGCGGCGGATCAGTTTTTACGGCTCGCCAGCGTAGCGCCTGCGAGTACGCTTATTCCGACGGCCGAGTACGAAGCGGCTGCCGTGTTGATGGATCTTGGCGACTACGCGCGCGCCGCCAAAGTGTTGCAATCGTTTCGAAACAGTTTTCCGGATCACGAATTACAGCGTGACGTAAC
>CAWUKD010000218.1:0-5250 GCA_963922815.1 uncultured Gammaproteobacteria bacterium | reverse complement strand
GGGCGGCCGGGATTAAGTTAAACCGTGTTTAAACAACAGGTAACGCGATCTTATTACAAGGTTTCGTATCGAATACAGGCGGTTCTAACCCAAATGTAACGCTTGCTGATCCGCGTGGTACGAAGAACGTACTAGTGGCCCACTGGCCACATGAGTGAATCCCAGTTCATACCCGACGGTTTCAAGCTGCTTGAATTCGTCCGGGGTTACAAACCGGCTGACTGGCATATGATGTTTGCTCGGCTGTAGGTACTGACCCACCGTGAGCATGTCGCAATTGTGGGCACGAAGATCCTTAAACACCTCGATGACTTCATCGATGCTCTCTCCGATGCCCACCATAAGCCCGCTCTTGGTGGCCACATCAGGATGCTGGGCTTTGAAATTCGCCAGCAGTCTAAGAGAGTGCTCGTAGTCCGAACCTGGCCTGACTTCCCGATAGATTCTCGGCACCGTTTCAATGTTGTGATTAAACACGTCGGGCGGAGCCTGCTGCATGATGTCCAGTGCACGATCATGCCGGCCGCGAAAATCAGGGACGAGCACTTCGATGCGGCAGTCAGGGCTGGATTCGCGAATGGCCTGAATGCAGTCAACGAAATGCTGGGATCCGCCGTCGCGAAGGTCGTCCCGGTCGACGGAGGTGATAACGACGTAATTCAGCTTCATGGCAGCAATGGTACGCGCCAGATTGGCCGGTTCTTCGGCATCCAGAGCCTTCGGTCTGCCGTGAGCCACATCGCAGAACGTGCAGCGACGGGTACAGATGTCACCCATAATCATGAACGTAGCGGTGCCGTGGCCGAAACACTCGGTGAGGTTTGGGCAACTGGCCTCTTCACATACGGTGTGCAGGCGGTTTTCGCGCAGCACCTGTTTGAGCGCCTTCACAGCGGGCGTTGTAGGAGCCTTGACCCGAAGCCATGACGGCTTGCGAACCCGTTCTGTCGTCGGTTCAATCTTGACCGGGATGCGGGCCATTTTCTCGGCGGCCGACATTTTCTTGCCCGGCTCAAGTTTGGCAGGGCGGGGTCGGCGGGTGGGTTCGGAAGGCGTGTCCATAATTCAGGCGTGCTCGGTCAAAGTGTCAACAAGATTCACATCATAACGCAGATGATTCAGTAAATGAGGGATAAATCGTGCGGTTGCCTGCGCCATATCGGCGGGGCCGCCCAGGGTGCTGCACTGGGTGATTTCCATGCCGGCGTAGCCGCACGGGTTAATACGGCTGAACGGCTCGAGGTCCATGTTCACATTTAGCGACAGACCGTGATAGCTCCAGTTCTTTTTGATGCGCAGCCCTATACTGGCGACTTTTTTCTCGTCGACATAGACGCCGGGTGCGTCTTTGCGCGGGTACGCGACAATCTCGTCCTCGGCAAGCAGGTCTACCACGCTACGTTCCAGTGCGGTCACCAGGTCGCGAACGCCCAGCCCGGTGCGGGCGAGATAAATCAGCGGGTACACCACCAGCTGGCCTGGACCGTGATAGGTCACCTGTCCGCCCCGGTCGACCGGGACAACCGGGATGTCTCCGGGTGCCAGGAGGTGTTCAGGCCTGGAATTGCTGCCCAGCGTGAATACCGGGTCGTGTTCGACCAGCCAGATTTCCCCGGGCGCGTCTTCCGCACGGTCGGCCACGAACCGCTGCATGTCTTGCCATACCGGCGTGTATTCGCGACGACCCAGATGCCGCAGCGTGAGACTGCTCACAGGACCATGCTCACGCCGACAATGGCGGTGAAGGCCCGATACATGTCATCCAGCTCCTCTTTCGAGGTGAACGTGCAGGTAATGGTGTAGGCCATGTATTTGCCCGTTCGGCTTGGGCGCGTTTTAATGTCGACCGGCAAACTCGAAGCCGCGTGCGCGGCGATTGCCCGTTCGATATCCTTGCGCAGCTGCGGGCCGCTGTCTCCCATCACTTTGATAGGAAACTCGCAGGGAAATTCCAGCAGGGTATCTTCGCTACTCATGATGTTGCTGAGTCCTCGATGACCGATGTCTTGTACGTCTGATAGGCCGTATCGAGTTTTTTCCACCAGTGGCCGGGTTTGCCGTCGCTCACTGCCTGTCCGTCAATCGTGCATACGGGCAGCACTTCTTTGGTGGCCGCGCTTAGCAGTACTTCGTCTGCGCCCAGCAATTCTTCGACGCTGAATTTTCTAACCACTACCGGCAGGTTGATGGCCTCGGCCAGTTCGACCGCCAGTCGGCGCGTCGTGCCTGGCAATACTTCCGCGTTGTTCGGGGGTACTATCAGCGTTCCGTCGGAAACCATCATGATGGTGCTCGCAGCACCTTCGGTCACCAGTCCGTCACGGTGTAAAATAGCCTCTGTGCAATCCTGATCGATGGCGCTTTGTCGCAGAAGCACGTTGGCCAATAGCGAAGTGGCCTTGATGTCACAGCGTGACCAGCGGGTATCGGGTAGCAACACCGTATCAACCCCCGACTGCCGGATATGGGCGGGGCGCGGAGCCAGACGCTGCGACATGGCAAATATCAGAGGTTCAATGTCTGTTGGCGTTGCATGGTCACGAAAACGACTGACGCCGCGAGTGACCTGAACATAAATGTACTGATCGATTTCACCGTTTGCGCAGGCCGTACGTTCAAATACGCTGCGCCAAGCCTGTTCGTCGAGATTGGTTTTGATCGCGATTTTTTCGAGACCTTGCATAAGTCGCTGTACATGACTCTCGGCCCTGAACAGTTTTCCGGCATAGACCGGAATGACTTCATAGATGGCGTCGCCAAATAAAAATCCACGATCAAGTGCCGGGATCCGGGCCTCTTCGACAGGCACCAGTTCGCCGTTAAGGTAGGCAACCGGTAGTACGCGAGCGTCCAGCATGTTGATTACTCAAACCACATCATGACAGTGTCGCTGAGCTTCCTGAACCAGCTGCCTTCGGGCACATCACGAAGTGCAACCAGCGGCACCTGCGCGACCACGTCGTCCTGAAGCTTGATGGTAACGCTGCCCAGGGGCGTTTGTGCCTGAATAGGGGCGCTTAACGGCTCCTGAAGGTTCATGGACGCTTCCAGAGAGTCGTACTGGCCTTTAGGGATCGTAATGTACAGCTCTTCTTCAAGGCCGACTTGCAGATTCTGATCGTCGGCTTTCCAGATTTTTGCGGTACCCAGCGGTGTTCCTGCTTCATAAAGTCGGTGCGTTTTATAAAAATTAAACGCATAGTTCAACAGCGACTGGCTGGCATCCGCGCGCCCTTGCTTGGTCGGTGTGCCCAGTACGACGGCCACGAGGCGCATGTCGCCACGAAGCGCGGAGGACACAAGGCAGTAGCCGGCTTCTTCGGTCGCGCCCGTTTTCATGCCGTCGACAGAGCTGTCTGTCCAGAGCAGGGTATTGCGATTGTGTTGCTTGATGTCGTTGTACGTGAAACTTTTCTGGCTGTACCAGCGATAGTATTCCGGAAACTCGTTAATAATGGCGGAAGCGAGTCTGGCAATGTCCCAGGCCGTTGAGTAGTGCCCTTCGGCGGGAAGCCCTGTGCTATTGATGAACTGGCTGTTACTCATGCCCAGAGCGTCCGCGTGATAATTCATCAATGTGGCGAACACTTCTTCGGTGCCGCCAATAAATTCTGCAATCGCAATGCTGGCGTCGTTGCCACTTTGAACAATCATCCCCTGGATCAACTCTTCCATTTTTACTTTGCTGTTGATCTCGACAAACATGCGCGACCCTTCCGAGTCATAGGCGCGCTGGCTCACAGGAACCATGTCTTCCAGGGTTATGCTGCCCTCCGCGAGCTTCTTGAAAGTGACATAGGCCGTCATCAGTTTGGTGATGCTGGCTGGCGCCAGGCGTTCGTGCGAGTTCTTCTCCGCAATCAGCTTGCCGCTGTTGTGGTCAAGCACCAGATAGCTCTTGGCGTTGACCGATGGAGCAGCCGGAATGGGGGTCTGAGCGTGTGATGCGACGCCGGCAAATAGCAGAACGTTGACCAGGAACAGTCGAAAAATAAGTTGCATAGTTTGAGTCTCGCGGACGGGCGGTTTATATAAAATGTCGTTCGGATGTCATCAGGGCTGCATCACTGCGTCACGAAGCGCGCGCCGCGCAGTCCGATTGATGCCAGTTTGTCGAGTAAACCCTGCTGCTGGACGGCTGAAATCAGCGGACCAAGCCGAACCCGGTGAACCCGACGGTTATTCACGGTCAGAGCCTGAATTATGACATTGTTAAAGCCGGATTGTTCGAGTTGTGTTGCCATCCGCAGAGCATTATCGGCCTCTCCAAATGACGCCACCTGAATGTAGCCTGCCTGACCGGATGACGAGTCGCTGCCTGCCGGTGGCGACGACGCCCTCGCCGCCACAGGTGAGGGCTGCACGGGTGGTGGAGCGATGATTGCGGGTTCCGGCGGAGCGATAATCGCAGGTTCGACCGGAGCGGGCCTGGATTCGATGACGGTGGGCCGATCAATGACGGCTGTTGTGGTTTCAGGCGTGATGGGCGTTCGGCGCGTATGCGCGGCCTGTTCGCCGGGTGAGCGAGCCGGGTTGCCGTCCAGCGCGACCACATGCACAGGAGCCGTGCCCGGTCCCACGACGCCCAGTTTTTTGGCAGCACCCATGGACAGATCGATAATGCGATTGTTTACGAACGGACCGCGATCATTGATGCGCATGTCAAGCGTGCGCTGATTGGACAGGTTGGTCACGCGCACCCATGTACCCAGCGGCAGGCTTTTGTGGGCAGCCGTGACGCCGTGCATGTCATAGGTCTCGCCGTTGGCCGTTTTGCGCCCGTTGAAGTTAGGTCCGTACCAAGACGCCGTGCCTTTTTCTTCGTAGCCTTCGGCGCTGCCGAGCACGTAATAGCGTTTGCCAAAGACCACGTAGGATTTTACATACCCGTCGGGCAGGACCGAGGGGGCACGCGGCACCGAAGAGCCCGGCGTGGAACCGCCGGATCGGGTGGCACAGCCGTTAAGGCCCATCGCTGCGACCAGCAGCAGACACAGGTTGAAACGGGCGACGCGCTGGCCGGCTCGCATAGGCGAAACCAGGCGTCGGGGAGCAGCCTTCAGAGTGTCCAATAGCTTACTCACGAACCCGGTCGACGAACGTGTCTGCGTCCGATGGTCCCGACGGGCCGACATAGTGGCTGCCGTATTAATCAAGTGACTGCACGCCTTCATAAATCGCCTCGCCGAGCTGGTGAACGGCCATGGCATACATCTTGCTACTGTTTTAACGGGTAATAACGTAGATGTT
>CAWUKD010000217.1:0-5261 GCA_963922815.1 uncultured Gammaproteobacteria bacterium | reverse complement strand
TCCAGAATAATGAGGGAATACCTGTCACCTGTGTCAGTCGTTGCCGCAATCCGGTGATTGGATTCCCGTGTTGACGATGTATTGCATTGGTAACTTGATCAGGGTGTTACCGTACGGACGGTAATCCCGCTATACTTAGCACGTGTCACGGATTGGCCGTCAGGCAAATCCATGGAATCGCCCGAACAGTCTGGATGAAATGGTAAATCACGCTGAACTAGCAATCCTGTTTGCCGACGTCGTTGGAAGCACCAAGCTTTATGAGCTCATGGGTGATGCCCGGGCGCGCGTGACTGTGCAGGACTGTATAGACCTGATGACACGGGCGACAGAGGAACATGGCGGCGAAGTCATCAAAACCATGGGTGATGAGGTCATGTGTACCTTTGAGACGGTAGATGCTGCCGTCGAAGCAGCGTCCGGTATGCAGCAGATGATCAGTGAAGACCTTAGTGTCGATGATGTGCCTGTGGCCATTCGCGTTGGCTTTCACTACGGCCCCGTGATGCTCGAAGACGGCGACGTGTTTGGTGGTGCTGTGCATACAGCAAGTCGAATGACCAATCAGGCCAAGGCCGCTCAAATCATTACAACGGCTGTCGCGGTCGGCAAGATGTCGCCCGACTGGCAAACCTGGACACGGCAAATTGATTTGGCCACCGTAAAAGGCGTCAAAGACGAAATCGCATTGTTCGAAGTGTTGTGGCAGCGCGAAGACAACACGCGCATGCTGCCGACGATCAACTGGAGTCAGGCAACCGACGTGCGAAACCAGCGATTGCGACTGACCTATCGTGGGCAGGAAGTGGTGGTCGATAATTCGCGCCCGTACGTCAGCATCGGACGTGCAGAAGACAGCGACATCGTTGTTAAGGACACCCTGATTTCACGCCTCCACGCGCGTATTGAGTTTGTCCGCGGCAAGTTTGTTCTGTACGACGAAAGCACTAACGGAACGTGCGTCAAAAGTAATGAAGGCGAAGAGAATTTCGTCCGAAGGGACAGCCTTCAGATTCTTGGCGAGGGCTCAATAGGACTGGGCCGGGTACCACTGCCAGGTTCTCCCCAGGCCATACACTATACCTACGAAGACTAGGCCGCCGGAAGGCGCACGGCTTCCCTGACAATACCGGGCCTGTGCCCGAATCCCAACCAAACCGCGTCAGGCGTTGCGCTCATCGAGCGCGGCCGCCTGTGTCTCCCCCAAAGCCTGGTTACTCAGGTTCCGGCCTGTCACCGGAGTGATTACCGAATCCTGCGAGACTCTGTCGGTAAACGCTAGCCCAGCGCTTTGACGATTGATTGCTGCTGCTCTCGAATAGCCTTCGGCAGGCGGCCACCGTAGCTGTCGAGGTATTCGCCAAAGGCCTGAAATTCCTCGCGCCACTGATCGGGGTTGATGGTGAGCAATTCGTTCAGCACGTCAGGGTCTATGTCGAGTCCATCAGTATCGAGACTGTCTCGCGTGGGCAGATAACCAATCGGTGTTTCAATCGCCGTGGTATTGCCGTGGCATCGACCAATGATCCATCGCAGTACTCTGAGGTTTTCCCCAAAGCCTGGCCACATGAACCTGTCGTTACTGTCCTGGCGGAACCAGTTCACGTGGAACACTTTGGGCAATGAGCTTGAGCGCTCGCTCATGCTGAGCCAGTGGCCCCAGTAGTCTGCGAAGTTGTATCCGCAAAACGGCTTCATTGCCATCGGGTCCCTGCGTACTACGCCAACGGCGCCGGTGGCTGCCGCGGTTGTTTCAGAAGCCACGCCCGCGCCAACCAGCACGCCGTGTTCCCAGCTCTTGGCCTCGTAAACCAGAGGGGCCAGTTCGCGACGTCGGCCGCCGAACACGATGGCCGATATCGGCACGCCGCGCGGATCGTCCGCCATCGGAGAATAGGCCGGGTTGTTTTTTGCGCTGACCGTGAACCGCGAGTTTGGATGAGCAGCGGGTCCGCCGCTGCCGTTTATGGCGTCGCCTTTCCAGTCCTGAACGGGGGTTCCATCAGGGCGACCTTCCCACCAGGGCTCGTTGTTGTCGGTTTTCGCGACGTTGGTAAAGATCGTGTCCTTCCGAATCATGTTGAAGGCATGGGGGTTGGTCTTGGGGCTTGTACCTGGCACGACCCCAAAATATCCGGCCTCCGGATTGATGGCGTAGAGTCGTCCGTCATCTCCCATGTGCAGCCAGGCAATGTCGTCACCCACGGTCCAGATTTTCCATCCGGCCTGGGATTCAGGAGGTACGAGCATCGCCAGATTTGTTTTACCGCAGGCGGATGGAAAGGCCGCTGCAATGTAGTGCGTTTCACCTTCAGGACTTTCGAGTCCCAGGATCAGCATGTGTTCAGCAAGCCAGCCTTCCTGGCGGCCCTGGTAGCTTGCGATGCGAAGTGCGTGGCACTTCTTGCCAAGCAGGGCGTTGCCGCCGTACCCGGAGCCGAAGCTCTTGATGCTGAGTTCTTCGGGGAAGTGCATGATAAAGCGGCGTTCGGGATCCAGTTCGCCGGTGGAATGCAGTCCCCGAATAAACGTGTTTTCACGTTCAATACGGGCCAGTGCATCACTGCCCATGCGCGTCATGATGCGCATATTCGCAACGACGTAAGGGCTGTCGGTAATTTCGACGCCACACCGCGAGAAGGGTGAGTCCACAGGGCCCATGCAGTAAGGGATGACGTACATGGTTCGGCCTTCCATGCAGCCTTCAAACAGGGCGTCTATTTTCGCGTGGGCATCGGCCGGGTTCATCCAGTGATTGTTGGGCCCCGCGTCTTCTTCCTGTTCGGTGCAAATGAAGGTCAGGTGCTCCACTCGTGCAACGTCTTCCGGATCTGACAGATGCAGATGGCAGTTGGGAAAGGTCTCTTCGTTCAGTGTGGTCAGGCTGCCGCTTTCCAGCATCTGTGCGACGATGTGATCATTCTCGGTGTCACTTCCCGTGCACCAGTGAATGTTATCGGGATTTGTTCGTTTCGCGCAGTCTTCAACCCATTGTTTGAGCGACATATTATTTGTCATAACACCTGTTCCTGTGGACTCGGCCGGGAGGCTGTATTAGCTAGGGTGCCGATTATACTTAGCTAGTTTCATCTGTCACCAATTCAACGAAAAACGCCCTCACGAGGAGGGCGTTTCTATTCTTCAATCAGGCCTGACTGGCCCGACCTTCGCCGGCTCAGCTTTTGCGAGCGCGGGTTTTCTTGGTGGCTTTACGAGCGCGAGTTACTGTTTTCTTTGCAGTTTTCTTAGCGGTTGCCGTTTTCTTGCGGGCTTTTTTCACCACTTTCGTTTTCGCTTTGGTAGCGCGCTTGGCGACGCTTTGGCCGCGCTTGCTAAAATCCGTTACGGCGTCGCTGACCAGTTCGGACAGCTCTTCGCGCGTATCGACAAGAACGTTAACCATTTTCTTTGCGTCGCGAGACAGTCGCTGACGGCTTTTTGGCATCAGTTCGATCTGGTCGGCCCACAGGTCCTGAATGCTTTCAGCGTTAGCTGCAACGTCAAGACGCTTGGCAGCGGCGTGCAGCGTGCCTTCAAGCATATTGGCTTGTTCGCTGACCAGCTTGGCCATCGTTTTGTGGGTGATTTTGTTCAGTTTAAGCACTTTATCAGAGGCAAAGGCCACGGTGCTGGTGCTGGCGCCAATCATTTCGGAGCCGTTTGAAGCCAGACGTCGGCCGTTTTTAACGCCAACTGAGGCCAGGTTCAAAGAGCCGTTTACGACAGGCTGTACGATTTTTTCAATTACTGGGTTCATGGTCGATCTCCTAAGGGCAAAAATAGTGCAGTGCAATATGTTGCGATGCAGAATACTGAATATGGTGCACTGTGTCAATACCCTGATGTGAACTCTTTCACATCACAGGGTTTATCCCTATATGAAGCAGGCCATCTTCATGAATTTTCACGACATTCTTTTCTCAATTCAAACTATTATGTGATCCCTCTCACAGGCATTTTTATGCAGATTTATTACTATTTGCTGGTCGGAGTGAATTTTACCTAATAGCCTGTGATTCCATTCCGTTCGTGGTTGCCTGCGAACGTCCTTGTGTATTCGTACTCGGGGGCGTTTGATGCAGGTTTACTTTTCGCGCCTCCGATGAGGCCAACCCACCAGGATTCAGTCATGGTTAAACCAGCCCCTATGTCAGCCGCCCGTTTTCGCTATCTGGCGCTACTGACGTTGTTCATCGCATTTACGTCTCTGCCGGCGCGCGGCGCCGGGACTATTGCCGGTACTGACATCTCCAACACCGCCAGCGTCACGTACACGCTTAACGGTACGCCCATTACCGAAAACTCGACGCCGGCCGTCGTTACCGTGGCCGAGATTCTGGATGTGGATGTGACGCTGCAGAGTCCGCAATTGCCGGTTGCTCCGGGTGACACCAATCAGGCTATTGTATTCACGGTGACCAACACCGGAAACGGTACCGAGACGTTTAGCCTGACAGGTCTGAGCACCATTGCCGGAGACGATTTTGATCCGGTACTGGCGACGCCCGATGCGATCTTTTTCGATACCGATGGCAGCGGTGACCTTTCAGCAGGGGATACGCCTTACGAACCCGGTACAAACGATCCCGATCTCGCACCGGATGCATCTGTGACGGTTCTGCTGGTGAATAATATTCCCGCCGGACTGCTCGACACCAATATTGGTCAAACGCAGCTCACCGCGGTATCGGTTACCGGTACCGGAGCGGCGGGTACTGTGATTGCAGGCGCTGGCGATGGCGGCGTTGATGCAATGGTGGGTTCGTCCGAGGGCGACGACTCCGACACCGGTGAGTACATCGTCGAAGCCATTAACGTCACGGTAGACAAGACCGCTACGGTCACGGATCCGTTTGGCGGTTCAACGCCAGTGCCGGGATCGCAGATTACCTATCAGATCACAACTACCGTTACCGGTACCGGAACAGCCATCGGTGCGGCCGTTAGCGATCCGGTGCCTGCCAACACGACCTTTGTGCCGGCATCAATCACCTTGAACGGCGCCGCACTCACGGACGCGGCCGACGCTGACGCAGGCGAGTTCGATGCGTCCGGCCCCACGGTTAACGTGCAGCTGGGCGATCTCACAGACGCTGACGGACCTCAGGTCGTCGAATTTATTGTTGTTATTGATTAATCCACTCGGGGGATATGTTATGAAAAATTTATGGCGCAGTTTGATTGCGATTCCGCTCTTGCTGACGGCTGCGGTTGTGGTTGCACAATCCCAGCCGATCACTGTGAATACTGTGGCGGAGAAA
>CAWUKD010000216.1:0-5265 GCA_963922815.1 uncultured Gammaproteobacteria bacterium | reverse complement strand
AGAAGCCAGCCAAAACCGCGAAAACAGACTCGTGACGAAGTACGGCGACCCGATCGATAGGACCCGCCGGTAGTCACAGTCGTCCGCCACCGGGACGGCAACCTCAGCGGATACCGATCCGTCTACGCTCGCGAATCAGTGACATCTATCGGACAACCGGAAGGTGGTTCGAGCGTGGTTATCCTTCTTCTGAGGCTTTGGCCTGAGCCTTCTTCTCGCGCGTCGCGCGCTTACGCTCATGTTCCTTCAGAAAACGTTTACGCAATCTGATGAAATTGGGTGTTATTTCCACCAGCTCATCATCGTCAATAAACTCAAGTGCCTGCTCAAGTGAAAACTCAACCGGCGGCGTCAGGATGATTTTCTCATCCCGGCCCGATGCGCGCACGTTGGTCAGCTGCTTACCTTTTAACGGGTTCACTGGCAAATCGTTGTCACGACTGTTCTGACCAACAATCTGGCCCTCGTACACTTCATCGCCATGCTTGACGAACATGCGCCCGCGTTCCTGGAGATTAAACAGTGCAAACGCCAGCACTTTGCCCTGCGCCGTCGATACCAGAGCACCAGCCTGTCGCTGAGCCACGGCCTGGGAGAGCGCCGGACGATATTCGTCAAATACGTGATACATCAGACCGTTGCCCGACGTAAGGGTACGAAACAGGGTCTGAAAACCAATCAGACCGCGAGAGGTGATTTTGTAGTCGAGCCGTACCCGGCCCTTGCCATCCGGCACCATATTAACGAGCTGACCGCCGCGCTCGCCAAGCGCTTCCATGACGTCGCCCTGATCTTTGTCCTCGATATCTACGGTCATGCGCTCAAACGGTTCCAGACGCACGCCGTCCACTTCCTTGAAAATTACCTGTGGGCGCGACACGCCCATTTCGTAGCCTTCTCGTCTCATGGTTTCGAGCAGGATCGATAGATGAAGCTCACCGCGCCCCGATACCCGAAAACGCTCGGGATCTTCCGTATCTTCAACGCGCAGAGCCACATTGTGCAGCGTCTCTCGCTGCAGTCGCTCGCGAATCTGCCGACTGGTTACGAACTTGCCGTCACGACCCGCAAACGGTGAATTATTGGTTTCAAAGTTGACGCTAATCGTAGGCTCGTCGACAGCCAGCATCGGTAACGCTTCGACACCATCGGGGTGACACAGCGTTTCGGAAATGTGCGGACGCGCGATACCGGCCAGCAGAATAATATCCCCGGCCGAGGCGGACTCCACCTCAACGCGCTCCAGGCCTTCGAATCCGAGCAGCTGGGCAACTTTTTCCTTGCGAACAGAACCGTCGACTCCGACGACGCGAATGCCCTGATTGCGAGACACGCTGCCGCGGCTAATCCGGCCAATGGCAATGGCCCCAAGATAGCTTGAATAGTCCAGCGAACTGACCTGCATCTGAAAAGTACCATTGGGATCAACGTCCGGAGCCGGGCAATGGTCAACGATCGCCTGAAACACCGCGTCCATATCATCCGTTTGACTGTCCGGCGCATCGCCAGACGTACCGTTCAGGGCAGAGGTGTAAACCACCGGAAAATCCAGCTGCTCATCGCTGGCATCCAGGCGATCAAACAGCTCAAACACCTGATCGATCACCCAGTCAGGCCGACTGCCGGGGCGATCCACCTTGTTAACAATGACGATCGGGTTCAGACCGTGATCGAATGCCTTTCGCGTCACGAAACGCGTCTGCGGCATCGGACCGTCTACGGCATCGACAACCAGCAGCACCGAGTCGACCATGCTAAGCACTCGCTCAACTTCGCCGCCAAAGTCGGCGTGACCCGGCGTATCAACAATATTGATGCGGTAGTCGTTCCAGCTGATCGCCGTATTCTTCGACAGAATGGTAATACCGCGTTCTTTTTCCAGGTCGTTCGAATCCATCGCACGATTCGGCACCTCGGTGCGTTCACCGAGCGTTCCGGATAATTTAAGGAGCTGGTCAACCAGCGTGGTCTTACCGTGGTCGACGTGTGCAATGATTGCGACATTGCGAAGTTTGGCGGACATGGTCGTGCCTTCAAGGAATTAAGAACCCGGCGGATTATACAGAGTAATGAGTTCGCTGCAGTGGAAAATGCAGGAATCCTCTGCGGCCACTGATCACCGGGTCCCGGCCGGCAATTCCGGTCAGGTTATTTGCCTCCCGCCTGAGGATCTATCGAGACTGACCGCCCTCCGCCGGCGCGTCCGCTTCCATCAGAATCAAGCGGTTGCCGTCACTATCGGTAATGACTCGAGACAACGATTTTCGTTTTGCCGAATCGGCGACATTGCCGACCTCAATCGGAATGGCGTAGCTGGCTGCTCTTCGGCTGCCATCCAGATCGGCCGTTGCGACGACATTGACATAATGCCGGCCCTCCGCCAGCGTGATAACCGTAAACGTTGCGCCCGCCTCCTGACCTGAATGCATGCGGCCAACGGAGTGCCGCGTGCTTCGCGACAGCATCAGTCCGCTGTCGGCTCGCGCCTCAATGGTCACATTTTGAATGTCTTCTGTGGCCGCCACGGTCAAACTGACTTCGAGCGTCTCACCGCTATTGGCCTGGTAACGCGCCGGCCTGACAAAGTGAACAACGGACATCGGCTTCGCCGGGGCAAATCGATCGTTGTCCGCCCGACTCAAGCGCTCACGCCGGTCGACATCAGATTCAGACGTGTCGTCAAGTTGGGTGTGATGCCCTCCATCGCTATCCGCGACGGTCACAGTTTTGACACCGGCGAGGTTGCCGACATGCACAACCGCAAAGAGCGCCCCGGCCAGGACGACAGCAGCCATTGCCGAGACGCTGAACCCGATTAACGATGCGAGCCTGTTTGACATGATCGCCATCTACTCCGTCGCCATACTCAGATCAAAACACACGTTGCCAAGGGGCTGATCAGTCGTATTGGAATATTCGTACACTTCCAGAACGTAGCTGCCTTCCGTGAAGATGCGACGCAGCCGCTCAGGCCCCTCGAAATCGGTTAGTGACGACTGAACTTTACCAACGCGGTGCAGAATCAGGTCCGGGTCGCTGCCCTCCGGTCCGGTTGCAGTAATAATGGTGGCCGTATTCGGCAGCGGGTCGGTGATCGAAAATCTCAGAAATCGGCGGTTACCCAGTTTGTTCATGGTTCCAAAGCCCTGGATGCCGGCAATGGTACACACGTTGACAGAACGCCCATCCACGGGCAGCTCTGTGTAGATCGGAAGTACTTTGTCGTAGCGGGCCGCGCTGTTGGTTTCGCCGGACCCATACGCGTCGGAACCAGACGTATGAATACCCTGGGAAAGCGCCATGGCGTCAATGTCACTCGCAATGGCGGGCACCTGATTTTTCATCGCATCCATAAAAGAATGGATCGTAACGAGCGGCACTGCTGATCGCAGCTGCCCCGTTAGCGCACCGTAGATATCGGCAAACGTCAGCTGAACCGTGTCCGCATCGTCAAGCGCTTCGTCGAACAGATCGTATAGAAGAATCTGCACTGACTCCTGGTTATACCAGCCGGCATTGCGCACCAG
Source organism: uncultured Gammaproteobacteria bacterium (assembly GCA_963922815.1). Classification (GTDB taxonomy): domain Bacteria; phylum Pseudomonadota; class Gammaproteobacteria; order Steroidobacterales; family SZUA-146; genus SZUA-146. Next base: position 1,738 of record CAWUKD010000216.1, on the reverse strand, counting down.
ATTGTTTTCAAGGTTGGTACTGACGCCGCCGCGCTGATCAAACCCCAGACTGTCGATGTAAATCGCATCGTCGAGAAACATGGCAGCAAATGCGCTGGCCAGACCTTCGCTAAAGGCCACCCGGGGATCCAGCCGGTCGGACATCGAATGACTACCGCCCGGACTGTCCGTTCGCCCGAAATGGAAGTGCAGATAGTGCGTAAACTCGTGAGCGATCACGTGTTCATCATATTCATCCGTATCCACATTGGCAGCGCCGAGAATATATATTTCACGGCCTCCGGCGAACGGTCGGAACAGGCTGCTGCCGATCTCGCCATCCGCTAATGCGCCTGAGGTCGGGCGGTTCTCGGTGCTCCAGTTTAATTCGAGTGGCGGAAAATCCCGCTGGTCACCGGTTGCGACAACATCCGCGACCGCGGTGTACACCGTATCCAGAATGGCAAACGGCGCCGCGGCGCGTTCATCCGCGTACTCACTGCCATTCCACCCGGATGCCGCCGCGATATCGCGCGTCATCTTTTTCCCGTCGGTAATAAAAGGCGTGGTGGCGAGTGCGTAAAGCGCGTCGCCCCGGGTATTGTCGACCACCTTGATGTCCCAGGACGGCGTACGATCCGACAGCAACCGGGCTTTGACGCGAATCGTAACGTTTTGACCCACGGGAACATTGAATCGATAGACGCCGTCTTCCGATGTGACCGTCGTATCAATCGTCGAACCATCCTGACCAATGAGTTCAACAACCGCGCCTCTGATTGGCGCACTATAGGTGAAGGGATACGACAAGCCGTTAGTTATCGGGTCATGGGGCACCCGTGCATAGGTAGCCTTGCCTGAAACTTCCGTCATAACAGTCGTCGGAACGGGCGCCGGCTCCAAAGACTGCGCCTGGGGACTATCGTCACTTCCGTCGCAGGCCACAAGACCCGTAAACGCCACCACCAGCCACAACCACTTCGGTGATTGGCTGAGACGAGTTGAGCATTCGGACGAACTAATATGGGTCACAGGCTGGCCTCCGTGATGCTACTGGTCCATTATTCACTACTTTCCCGATTCGGGCATGAATGATTTGCCATATTATGAGTAAAAACCTGACAGATGGCGGATTTAATAACCTGTTGCCTGATGACATCATTAACAGCCTGACAGCGTCCGGCTGGTCGTGTGACGGTCGCATTCAGGCACTTGCAAGCTATGAGAACCGGGTGTATCAAATTGGCCTCACTGATCGAACCGAGCCGGTGGTTGCCAAGTTCTATCGCCCGGAAAGATGGAGCGACGAACAGATCCTCGAGGAATTCGACTTCACGGATGAACTGGTTGAGCTTGATCTCCCGGTGTTGACGCCGCTGGAATCCCCTGAAGGTCCGGTACTGTGTCACCAACACGGATTCAGATTTGCGGTCTATCCGCACGCAAGGGGGCACGCACCGTATCTGGACGACGAGCACTCGCTGACCCAGATCGGCCGACTCATTGCACGCATTCATAACGTGGGTCAGCAGAGGCATTTTGAGTACCGGGAAAATCTGGAGTTCGAACATCGCGCGGTAGACTCGGCGGTTTTTCTGATCGAAGGCAACTGGATTCCGGATGATCTGCGCGACGCCTATGAAGCGATCATAGAAGACGTACTGGAAGCGATAGACGATCAACTGGATCATGACAGCATGAATCAGGGACGCGTTCACGGCGACATGCACGTGGGCAACTTGCTGTGGCACAACGGTGC
>CAWUKD010000215.1:0-5267 GCA_963922815.1 uncultured Gammaproteobacteria bacterium | reverse complement strand
TTGGCCATGGCTTCGAGAATGTCCCGGGACGTGGTCAGCTGTAGCTCGGGCGACACGCTCATGGTGGATTCCCAGGGGCCAAGCTCTTCGTGCAGGACAAATCCGCGATCACGCGATACCGGCCCTCCCTGCAGCACCGGTTGGTCCGCAAGGGCTTGATTATCGGTGCTTAAATCCATTTGATCGAACAGATCACCCACTGTCAGGTCGCTGGGGCGATTGATGACGAGGCCGAGCGCGCCCTGGTCATTGTGCTCGCAAATAATGCTGACGGTGCGGGTGAACCCCGGGTCCAGCAGGCCCGGCATGGCAATCATGAACTGGTTGGAAAATTGCGTCATAAAACTCATGTTACTCCTAAATCAGGCCGGACAATAATGTTCGGACCACAGGAGTATCAGACTCATTGATTGCCCGGTAGTTTCACGGAACTTTCGACCTGCTGTCCGTCCACGAACTGCCAGATGTAGACAAATCGCATCACGTCGTACTGTGCCTGAAGCTTGGTCGGAAACGCGTCAAACGGTGATGCAAGGCGAACAATGTTCATCGCAGCCTGGTCTACTCTGGGTTCTCCCGAGGACTTGCGCAAAACGACGTCCTCCAGAAATCCGTTCGACGATATCGCCACTTCCAGAGTCGGGTTTCCTGATAAGCCCTCGAGCAAAGACTGGTTTGGAAAGTTGAGCGTTCCAACCTGTTCGATCTTGCGTTTCCACAGCACCAGGTAGCGCGCCAGGTCTGCCTTTCGCGTGTTTACCGATACAAACAGTTCGCGTAGCTCAGGGCTGTGGATCTGGGTGTTGTCATCAAATTCGCTGACAAGGTCCGGTGAGACAATCGATTCGCGCATGAGCATGGCGTCGGTCGCTTCGACCTGACTTTCTTCCCGTTCCCGCAAGCTGGTGCGCGAGTAATCCGACAGGTTGCGTGAAACAATCAGGCTAACGTCGTTCTCCGACGGGGCAGGATTCTGCTGCAGGGCATTGCCTTCTTCGGTGCCGGCATTCGACAGCGGCGTATTGTTGCTCAGGCGAGACTCCGCGCGCACTCTGTCAGTGGTCGTGCCGTCACCGCTCTGGTTCTGTTCGGATAAATAATGCGCGTCGTCGGGGCTGATGTCGCTCTGTCGGGGGTCCTGAACGAGGATAACTTCAAGCGACGGGCTGCCGAGAAAATCAGTTCTTGGCATGAACTCAAAGCTTACGCCCAAAATCAGAATGCCGTGAATCAGGCCTGTAATGAACAGGGCTGATACCAGTTTGTCGTTCTGATTGGCGGTGACCGCATAGCTCACGGAACCGTCCTCACGATCGAAGGGGAAATGAAAACAACATTCATGCTGGGGTTAGTATACCGGCGACGTTATGGCAAAGGCAGGCCTAATATGTGACGCAGTTCCCATGACGGGTGGTCCGGATGTTGGCCCGGAAGCCGGATCGGGCTGTTCAGGGCCTGTCCGCCGCGCCGATCGGCCAATGCTAAACGGATAATCAGGTCGCATGTCTAATGCTCATTCGGGAGGACGCAGCTGTTCAGGGAGGTCCACGCCCGTGTCGTCAAGCTGATGAACGCGAAGGCTCTGATCAATCAGTATGGCGCGGCTGACGTCCATGGCCGCAGCGGTGTGCAAAAAGGAGTCATGACCACCCACCAGCAGCGCGGTAGCGGCCGCGTCGGCAATCAGCGGGTCTTGGTGAAGAACTGTGGTGGCAATCGCCCCCGCAGATGGAGACCGGGTCCTCGGGTCGATAATGTGGTGCGCTACCTGATCGCCGGTTTCCAGCCTGCGGTGGTAGTCCCCCGATGAAAAAATCGCGTCTCCTGGCAGCGCTTCGATGGTCCCAATCACGCCTTTGCCACGGGGGTGCTGAACGGCAACGCGCCAGGGGATATCACCGCGTTGTCCAAGCACCAGCAGGTCACCGCCGATATTGATAATGGCGTTGCGAATGTTGAACGAGCCGAGCATGTCACGCAGGTCAAGAACGATGGCGCCTTTTGCAATGCCCCCGAGATCGATGCGCAGCGGACCGTCGGCGCAAAGCACACCATTTTCGACGGTCAGTCGACTCTTGTCGTCAGGAAGGGAGCGTTTTTCCGCCTGGTCGTGATCGCGAAACCCCCAGGCGTCCACTTCAATGCCGAGCGTGGGGTCGAACAGGCCGTTGGATGCCTTGCTGAGTGTCATCGCGGCCTGAATCAGAGTCAGCGTGTCGGCATCTGTCGTCGCACATTCGCCTGATTCGAGCCGGTCGTTAAGCGTGCCGAGGCTGCCGTCACCGAAGCTGCGCCAGCGTTTCTCTAGCTTGCGCATGCGTTGCTCAAGCGCTGGCACCACGTCAGTATGAAAATTATCAGGGGGTGCGTAAACGCTGAACGATACCGTTGTACTGAAAGCCAGCAGGTCGATGCGGGTTACGTCCGAGGTGCCTGGCCTGGCCGGTGAACAGGCGGACGCCAGGGTGCAGACTGCGACAATGAGCAGAAACCGGAAGGACACCGCGACGCCGATTTGACGCTGGCCCGGGCTACGCGCCGCGTCGTCTGTCGATGGCCTGCATGAGCAAACCGGCGATATCAAGATCATACGCGGCGTCGAGTTCACGAATGCCGGTTGGGCTGGTTACATTGATTTCGGTAATGTAATCGCCGATCACGTCCAGGCCGACAAAAATAATGCCTTTATCACGCATGGCCGGACCGACGCTCGCGCAAATTTCCCGGTCGCGCGCGCTGAGCTCCTGGGGTCTGCCGACGCCGCCAACGGCCAGGTTTCCCCGCGCGTCATCGTCACCCGGAATGCGGGCGAGGCAGTAGGGTACGGGCTCACCGTCGACGAGCAGAATGCGTTTATCGCCCTGTTTGATTTCAGGCAGGTATTGCTGCGCCATGGCAAAACGGCGGCCATAGTCGGTCAGGGTTTCAAAGATAACGTTGCGGTTGCCGTCTCCTTCGTTAACGACAAAAATGGACGCGCCGCCCATCCCGTCAAGGGGTTTGACGACGATTTTTCCGCGCTTGTCGTGAAACTCGCGCATTTCGTCCATGGAGCGGGTGATCAGGGTGTCCGGGCAATAGTCGGCGAACCAGGCCGTTGAGACTTTCTCGTTCACGTCGCGCAAACTGGCGGGTTTGTTGACCACCAGTGCGCCGGCTTCTTCAGCGCGTTCCAGTATGTACGTGGCGTAGACGTATTCCATGTTGAACGGCGGATCCTTGCGCATGAGAATGACATCGAGATCACCCAGGGGCGCGTCGACTCTGGACTTGCCGAGCGTGAACCAGTCGGTCAGGTTGTCTCTGACTTCCAGCTCCCGGCTGCGCCCCATGGCCACTCCCTGCTCAAGCCTGAGGTCTTCCATATGCATATATCGCAGCGCATAACCTGCGCGCTGGGCCGCCAGCAGCATGGCAAAACTTGAGTCCTTGATGGGCTTGATGGCATCGATGGGGTCCATGATGATGCCGAGAACGGGTGTATTTGTGCTCAACTGAAGGCTCCTTAGCCAGGCCACCAGTTGCTCTGATGGCTCATTTTGGGGTCAATATTCGAATTCTTGATAGGGCAAATGGAAGCGCGGCTTCCAATGTGTTAAAAGGTTCTCTTATTATGCAAAAAAGCGTTGCTTTTCAGTCAATAAGACCAAAAAGCATACTATTTTATCACTCTCCGGCCGGCCAGGAGCCCTGAGCGTACAGATCAGGGAGCCAAAGGCCCGCTCTTGAGGACCAACATTGTGACAGCCAACCCAAATGATTTAACCGGTCTCAAAGTTCTGGTGATAGACGACAGCAAGACTATCAGACGCACGGCAGAGACGCTGCTGTCCAAGGAAGGATGCGACGTATTCACCGCCGAAGACGGCTTCGATGCGCTGTCGAAAATCGCCGATCATCAGCCCGATATCGTGTTCGTCGATATAATGATGCCGCGCCTCGATGGCTACCAGACTTGCTCACTGATCAAAAACAACAAAGTGTTTCGCAGCACGCCTGTCATCATGCTCTCGAGCAAGGACGGGCTGTTTGACCGTGCGAGAGGACGCATTGTGGGTTCGGAGCAGTACCTGACCAAACCATTTACGAAAGACGAGCTACTTGGCGCAATCGAGCGTCACGTTGGACGTTAAGGAGACTGTCATGCCTGTTGTACTTATAGTCGATGATTCACCGACCGAAGTGCATGTCATTAAATCGGCGCTCGAAGGCGAGGGTTACGAGACGCTGTCGGCCGAAAGCGGCGAGCGTGGCGTACAGATGGCGCGCGACTCCAAGCCGGATCTTATTCTGATGGACGTGGTGATGCCAGGTCTCAATGGCTTCCAGGCTACGCGGCAGCTGAGCAAAGACCCTGCAACATCAGAGATTCCAGTGATCATGGTAACCACCAAGAACCAGAAAACGGATCGTATCTGGGGTATGCGCCAGGGGGCGGTTGACTATATTGTCAAGCCGTTCTCAGCAGAGGATCTGCTTGAAAAAACCGCCGCCGCATTAGCCTGATTATGAGCTCTGCAAACTCAGGATCGTTGTCGGATCTGACTGACCAGCCATTTCAACTGTTACGCGAAATGGAAAGCCGCGCGCGCAGCGCGGACGTTCAGGTGCAAAAGTCGCGCACCGAGTGGGTGGGAGTTGGCGTTGCTATTGACGGCATCAATTACCTTATTCCACAGGAACAGGTTCTGGAAGTTCTCAGAAAGCCTGCCACCACAAGAGTGCCCGGCTCACGTCGCTGGATGCTCGGGTTGTCAAATGTTCGCGGAACGCTATTCCCGGTAATCGATGTACGGCTTTATTGTGGCGACCAGCCAACCGTCATTGGGCGGGACAGCCGCATCGTATTGATCAATATTGACTCGGCGCCGGTTGCCGTCGTTGTTGATGAAGTGTTCGGGTTTCGGCGCTTTCCCGCGAAAATGTCGATGGCTACACGCTCGAGTTCACCGCTGGGTGATTATGTGTTGGGCACCTTTGCTCAGGACGAAACTGATTGGTCGGTTATCGACGTGATTAAACTGATCAACACAGGTGGTGCGTATACCACCACCCATTAGGCGCGTCGCGACGGGGCCAGTTATAAGACCGGCGGCCCGCGAATGCGTTAATACTGAATAAACGGACGAGTAGAAAATCATGATGAGTCGTGAACAAGGGGCGGGCAGCGCCCGTTTTCTCGGAATTCTTTTGATCGTGCTTCTGGTGGGCGCGGCGGTGCTTCATTTTGCGTCGGCCAAAGCCGACACCGCTGGCATCAAGCGGGC
>CAWUKD010000214.1:0-5350 GCA_963922815.1 uncultured Gammaproteobacteria bacterium | reverse complement strand
CACCCAGCCTGTCGAGTCGCCGCTGGAAGGCGAGGTATTGGCGCAGGACCGGATCGTCCGGCCTGTAAGTACCTCGATATCGTAACCACAGCGCCAGCAAGAGCAGTGTCACCGTAATGCAGGCGGTGAGTAGTCCGATCAGAGCGGGCAGGCTGCGATCACTCATCCCCAGTTTCTTCAACAATGACCACTGACGCTCGTCGGAATAGCCTAAAACCCAGTTATTCCAGTTGGCGTTAATTGCGTCCATCGCCTGACGCAGGCCGGTCACGAGCCCGGAGCTGCTCATCATCAGCGTTGGGAGGAACTCCCCGTCGGGCAGGGCGCCGGCGATACCCTGTTCGACCCGTTCGGGCGCTACGGCTGCCGTAGGATCGATGCGCACCCAGCCCCGATTCTGGAGCCAGACTTCGGACCAGGCATGAGCATCGGACTGGCGCACGGTAGTGTGACCGGTGATGCCATTGACTTCGCCACCCATGTAGCCAGTGACAACGCGGGACGGAATGCCGGCATAGCGCATCAGCAGCGTAAACGAGGAGGCATAGTGCTCGCAAAAACCGCGACGCATGTCGAACAGAAACGCATCGACGCTGTTTTCGTCGGTAATTTTTACGTCCGATAAGGAATAAACGAATGGTTCCCGGTTGTAGTAACTCAGGGCGGCATCCACGACTTCCTGAGGCTGGAGCGACGCGCTCCACGACTCGGCGAGCCGTCGGGTAAGCGGGTTGTCCGTGTTGGATGTATCCAGGTTGAGTGCGCGCTGCGCCTCGTCGAGTTCGCGTGCAAACGTGTAGTCAGGATGTGATCGCAGTTCGATGCGCAGCCTGTCCGTTACCGTCTTTTTCGAAACCAGTTCTCCGGTGACATTCAGTGCACTAAATCTGGGTAGCGCGTCCTCCGACACAAATTCAAGCCCGAGCAGCCAGTTCGATTGATGTGGCTCAAGTACGAGCGTGTACTCAAGCGCGGGCCCTCTGACCTGCACCACCGACGGAGCCGTTTGCGTTTTACGCTTGCTCCACTTTCGACCGTCAATATCTTCGAGCACGGGACCTCGCCAATACAGCTGGCTGCGTTCTGGTTGCTGGTCTTTAAAGTAAGCGCGAAACGCGATTTCACTGGACTGCAATAGCCTGCTGATACTGCCGGGTGACATATCACTCGAAAGCCCTGTCGTGCCGCTGTCGGTAGTAGGTAGTGCCCAAAACGGACCCGGGATACGCGGGAACAAAATAAACAGCAGCACAAGCAGTGGAATGGCCTGTGCGACCATGCGTCCGGTCTTGCCAAACACCTCCGGCAGGGGTTCCGGTTCGGTGTCGCGATTAACCTGTATCAGTGTCGTGATGCCCACCCAGACCAGTCCCAGCGCGATGAGCGTGTTTACCAGTGACTGGTCAAACAGAAATGACGCCAGAATCATAAAGAACGACATGTAGATGAGAACCAGCAGATCGCGCACGGTGACGCTTTCAAGCAGCTTCATGGCGGCCATGACCAGAAGCAGAGAGCTGCCGGGTTCAATGCCGTTGAAACCGCCAAAGGTGGCGAACACGATGGCTGCTGTCGCAATAGTGAGGCTGTATCGGACGACAAAGTGCGGAATCTTGCCGGAGCGTCGTCGCAGCTGCCATCGCCACACCGATGCAATTAATAACAGGGCCACCGGCCAGACCGGCAGGTGTACGATAAACGGCAGCGCACTCAGCACCAGAAAAGCTAGCGTCCAGTTTAATTTTTTTGCATCGATTTTCGGGCCATGACGACGCCCGTCTTTCGCTCTGAGTCGTAACTTGCGACGAGGTGCTGCGGCCGATGTTTTGGCCGGTCCGGTGTCTGCAGCGGCAGGCTTTGTCGTGTTCATGCGTAAATCGCCAGTGCAGTCAGGCAGCGCGTCAGATGCTCGTCGCTGTGGTCAGGCTCGATCGTGACCATGGGTAGTTTGAGCCCAAAGGATGTTCCCTGACCGTGTATGTGCACGACCCAGGCGGCCAGCTGTTCCAGCCGCGCCTCAACATCGACCGTTTCGACGCTGTGCCAGTCCAGCCACAGATCGGCGCTGAGTGAGTCATCAAAGGTCTTGCTGTGCAGTTCCCCGGAACGGGCGAACTGCTTCCAGGCAACGCGATTCAGAGGATCACCGCGCTGATAGCTTCGTAGTTCGGCGAGCTCTTCGTCCCCCTGAGTTCGTGCTTTGGTACCAGCGTCCTTACCCTGGCCATGCAATGGAATACTCTGATCGCCCCTGGGCTGTGGGTAGGCCAGTACGCGCATATCCCAGTAAACCCAGGTCCAGGCTCTGAACAGCCCGCCCGGATAACGTGTGCGGATATTAAGCCGTGGAACGGTGTGATAGCCGCGTTTGGATGTGGCTACCGACAGCGTGACTGTTTTGCCTTGCTGAGAAGCCACGTTGACGGCCGGCTCGGAACCTGCGCTACCGGTTACGGTCAGGTCGCTGCGTCCGAGTCGATCCGCATTGTAAAGAGTCACGTTTAGCGATGCGTTTTGACCTGCGAACACCGGTTCCGGCGGCTCAAAATGTACCTGCAGGCCGAGAAGGTTTCGATGGCAGTGATGCATGGCTACCAGCATGATGCTTCCCAGCAGGAAGGCCAGGCCGAGTCCCATACTGTTGTTGTAGTTCATGGATCCAAGCAGCATCACCAGTAGCATCATGCTGAATACCAGACCGGAGCGGGACGGCATAATGTAAATACGGTTGTTGCGCAGGGTGAGCGGGCTGGTCTGTACACCGTGGCGCCGGCGAGCCCAGCGGTTTAACCTGTTGGCTACCCAGCGGCGCGGCGAGATCACGGTATTGGAACGGCGCTCAGCAAATAGTCGGAAGGCGTAAGCGACGGATCGACCTGCGTGGAGTGCCGAAACCTCAGCCGGTGATCAATTACAGCGCTGAGCACGTCCTGAACGTCCTGCGGTGTGACTGCACTTTGATGATTGACCATGGCCCAGGCGCGCGCGGCGTGTAACAGCATCAACGCTGCTCGCGGCGAAATTCCGGTGCTCAGCTGGGCGTCGCTCCTGGAAAATTCGACGAGGTTCTGCACGTAGTCCAACAGCGCATCTGCCACGTGTATTTCATGCACCTGTTTTTGCAGTTCGATCAGACGAGGCGCGTTAACAACAGCGTTCAGATTGTTAAGCAGAGTGCGACGATCGCCACCCGTAAGAAGTTCGCGTTCGTGAGCGCGGTTTGGATACCCCATGCTCAGGCGCATCAAAAATCTGTCCAGCTGCGATTCGGGCAGCGCGTAAGTGCCAATTTGTTCCGTCGGGTTTTGAGTCGCAATCACAAAGAACGGCGCCGGCAGGGTATGCGTTGTGCCGTCAATGCTGACCTGGCGTTCTTCCATGGCCTCGAGCAGGGCGCTTTGTGTTTTTGGCGTGGCTCTGTTTACTTCGTCGCCAAGCACAAGCTGGCTGAACAGGGGGCCTTTGTGGAGTTCGAAGGTGCCGGTATCCTGTCGCAGTATCGATACCCCGATCACATCGGATGGCAGCATGTCGGAGGTGAACTGAATGCGCGTGAAATCCAGTCCCACCACAGCAGCCAACGCGTGTGCCAGCGTGGTCTTGCCAACGCCTGGTACGTCCTCTATCAGCAGATGTCCGTGAGCGAGCAAGCAGGCCAGTGCGAGACGCAGCTGCGTGGGTTTGCCCAGCACGACCGTATCGAGTGCTGCCAGAATGTCATCGATATCGCGGCGATGATCTGGTTTCGATTCGGCGGTTGTTACGCGTAGCTGGCTCATACAGTTCCTTTGACGGGTTACGGCAATGCGTTTGTGGCACTACTTCACGCGGGTCTGATATTCACAGACCTATCGCTGCCGGAATAGTTGCAGTCACTGACGGGTGACCCGGCATCGGCACGGGTTGTCAGTTGCCCCGGAATGGCCTTAAGGCGCTACAGCGACTCAACCAGGGCGATCTGTGCCTCCAGTTGTTCGATCGCCGCTGTCAGCTCGGCTACCAGAGCCTTGGCCTTCTCAACCACTTCCGGCGGGGCATTGTTCACAAACTTCTCGTTCCCGAGTTTATTCTGATTCTGGGCCAAATCCTTGCGCAGTTTCTCAATTTGACGGCTCAATCGGGCTTTTTCAGCTCCCGGATCGATAATACCGGCCATAGGCACCTTGACTTTCATGTTCCCCAGAAGGGCCGTAGACGCGGGCGGAGCCTCTCCTTCGAGCAAGGCAATGCTCTCCAGACGGGCCAGCTTGGTCAGTAATGTGCCATGTTGCTCGATGCGTTTGCGATCTTCGTCGCTCGCGTCTTCGCACAGTACGGGTACCGGTTTGGCCGGAGACACGTCCATTTCACCGCGAATATTGCGAATGCCAACAATAAAGTCCTTGACCCACTCGATATCTTTTTCAGCGGCGGGATCGCGGTTCCAGTCGTTCACATCCGGGAAGCGGGCGGTCATGATGGAGCTGTCCGGGCTGGCATCCGTCAAGGCGGTCACACGCGACCAGATCTCGGCGGTGATAAACGGCATGACCGGATGCGCCAGGCGCAAAACGGATTCGAGAACGTGAACAAGCGTGAAACGCGTGGCTTTCTGCGCCTCTTCGTTGCCGTCGTTTTGCAGCACAGGTTTAGTGAGTTCCAGATACCAGTCACAGTATTCGTGCCAGATAAACTCGTACAGCGACTTGGCCGCGAGGTCGAATCGGTACGACTCCATGGACGAGCGTACTTCGCCGATGACGGCGCTCAGGCGTGACTGGATCCAGCGATCCGCGAGACTCTGATGCTCTGCCGATGCCGCCAGAGCTTTGTCCTCACAGTTCATCAGCACATAGCGCGCCGCGTTCCAGAGTTTGTTACAGAAGTTGCGGTAGCCCTCAACGCGGGCAAGGTCGAAGCGGATATCGCGACCAGTGGTAGCGAGCGCGGCAAACGTAAATCGCATGGCGTCTGTTCCGAAGGCCGGAATGCCGTCAGGGAACTGTTTGCGCGTGGATTTTTCCACCCGCTTTTTCAAATGCGGCTGCATCATCGACGACGTGCGCTTGGCCACCAGTGATTCGAGGTCGATACCGTCGATGAGGTCCAGCGGATCCAGCACGTTGCCCTTGGTCTTGGACATCTTATCGCCGTTTTCATCTTTGACCAGGCCGTGAATATAGACTTCGTGAAACGGCACGTCGTCCATGAACTTGAGGCCCATCATAATCATGCGGGCAACCCAGAAGAAGATAATGTCGAAGCCGGTAACGAGAACGGCGCCCGGGTAGAAGGCGTTTAGTGAATCTGTCTTTTCAGGCCAGCCCTGGGTAGAAAACGGCCAGAGGGCCGAAGAGAACCAGGTGTCGAG
>CAWUKD010000213.1:0-5355 GCA_963922815.1 uncultured Gammaproteobacteria bacterium | reverse complement strand
CAGCCGCCCAAAGTTTTTACCATATTGATACGGATGGCGATGGCCGCGTTTCGTTCGACGAGTTCTACACGTGGTGGCTTAAAATCTGGGGCACACGTCGATAGCCACCAGCCCATTCTCCTGTCGCAATAATATTCACTGACGAGGCTGAATCCCGATAGGGCACGCTAGCAAAACGAACCTAAGGTGCTAATGGGGCTCTAGCTCATTGGGGTTTCGAGTTCTTTTCGGACTTTTTTTTGACCGGCTTTTTCTTTCCCTTGGTTTTCTGGTGGCCTTTGCCGGCGTCTGTCCACTTGCCCTTTTTGCCGGGCTTGAATCCAGCGTTCTTCTTCCCGGATTTGAGTCCCGTTTTTTTCTTGCCTTTGAACAGGCTCGCATCAAAGAGCATCAGGTTTATGCGTTTGCCACATACCTTGACGTCTCTCAGAGCGTCGAACGCCTCTCCTGGCAGGTCTTTTGGCAGATCGACCAGACTGAAATTAGTCTCAATTTCAATATGTCCGATTCGATCTGAATCAATATTGGCCTCATTGGCAATAGCCCCCACAATATTGCCGGGTTTCACACCGTGGCGATAACCGACATCGATGCGATAACGCTGTTTATCCGCGTCAGGCGCTGACTGTTTGTCCTTTCTTACGCGCTTGCTTTTCTTATCATTTGGCCGGTCGCCGCGCTCTGTCGTCCGGGCCGGTTTACGCAGCGCCGGATCCTTCCCGGCCGGCACCTCCAGGGGGCGATCCGCGCTGATGATTTTGGCCAGCGCCGCTGCAATCTCTATAGCAGGCACATTATGTTCGAGCTGAAACTGCTCGACGACATCCTGCATGAAGCTCAGGTCTCCGCCTGACAAGGTATCGCTGATCTTCTGTTTGAAGTCGCGTATGCGCTTGCTGCTGATCACCTCTCTGGTCGGAAGCTCCAGCACATCGATAGGCTGACGGGTCGCTCGTTCTATGGTGCTCAGCATGCGACGTTCGCGCGGTGCAACGAACAAGATAGCATCACCGCGACGACCTGCCCTGCCGGTACGCCCGATGCGATGGATATACGCCTCTGCGTCGTACGGTATATCGTAGTTGACCACGTGGCTGATTCGATCGACGTCAAGACCACGGGCCGCGACGTCGGTAGCCACCAGAATATCGAGCGTCCCCCTTTTCAGTCGATTCACCATCTGCTCGCGTTGCGCTTGTGCCATATCACCATTGAGCGCCGCCGCGGCATAACCCTGAGCCTCAAGTTTTTCGGATAGCTCGGTTGTTGCAATTTTGGTGCGCGCAAAAATCAGAATGGCGTCGAACGGCTCGACTTCCAGAATGCGAGTCAGGGCATCGAGCTTTTTAAGGCCACTAACCAGCCAGTAACGCTGCCGTATCGTATCAGCCGTTGCCGTCAGGCTTTCTATGGAAACTTCAGTTGGTGAATTCAGGTGTTTGCGCGCTATGCGCTCAACCCCTTTTGGCATGGTGGCCGAAAACAGAGCCGTCTGCCGGGTTTCGGGAGTCTGCTCCAGGATCCACTCCACTTCATCCACAAACCCCATACGCAGCATCTCGTCGGCTTCATCCAGCACCAGTGCCTGCAACTTGTCGAGTTTCAGCGTTCCTTTGCGCATGTGATCCATCACACGGCCCGGCGTCCCCACCACAACCTGCACACCGCGCCTTAGCGCACGCAGTTGCCCGCTGTATTCCTGCCCCCCGTAGATAGCCAGCACGTTGAAGCCCGTTATCTGGGCGGCGTAGCGCCGAAAGGCTTCGGCAACCTGCTTGGCTAGTTCGCGTGTCGGTGTCAGACAGATCACCTGTACGTGTTTCGCATCCATGTCTATACGTGACAGCAAAGGCAACGCAAACGCAGCCGTTTTGCCGGTACCGGTGGGCGCTCGACCCAGCAGGTCGTGGCCTTCAAGCAGCGGAGGAATGGCTTTGGCCTGGATCGGTGAGGGTGATTCATAGCCAATTTCGCTGATCGCTGCCAGCAAAGGCGGTGACAGCGCGAGATCGCGGAACTGAATAATGGTTGATTCGTTTTCAGACATGGAAGTCCCCAGGGTCAGACTGTCCAGACGTCAGAACAGGTAATGATGTTGGCAACCGCCGTTTCGCGCAGTACTGGTCGCCTTAGCCAGGCCTCGAGAACACGCAGGCCGGAGAATCGCCCTATGGTATAGGCCTATGCTCGTATTACCTAATCTGGCGGAGATGACTGCCCCTGAAAACCCGAATACCAAGCCGGCGGCAGCAGCGCGTTCACTTAAACGTGATGCCGGACTCACCGAGTTGTAATGGATACCGACGGTACGGTGGATCGTTGGACGGACCAGCCCACGGAGTTCCTGGAATCCGCCGAATCCCTTCTGGATCGGCTAAGGTTTCAAGTGGCTGTCCAGAAACCGCATTAAGGGATCATAGAGTTGTTTGACTTCATTGGTAAACTCAAACCCATGACCTACCCCGTCCAGAATGTGTAACTCGACGGGCTGCCGGTTTCGTTCAAGAAGCTGATTCAGGCGCCAGCTGTGTTCCACGTCTACCACACTATCGACGCTGCCATGGGCAAGAAACACAGGCCGGGCAATCTTTCTGTAGTTATAGACAGGAGAGCGCTGTTTCAGCAGGTTTTTCTCCAGCTTCGGATCGCCAATCATTTCCGCAAGCCGTTCTCTTGAGCGCTCATTCCTGCGCATGTGATTGTCGTTGAACAACAGCGTCAAATCAGTCACACCGGCGAAGGAAGCAGCGCAACGGTACTTTTCCGGACTTCTGATCACACTGAAAAGCGCCGAGTATCCACCGTAGCTGCTACCAAATATTCCAACCCGACCTCTGTCTAACTGCGGCGTGCTGGCAAGCACGTTTGCTAGCGAAACCTCAATGTCGTCTTCTATCCCTCTGCCCCATTCACGCAGTCCTGCGCTTTTAAACTTTTTCCCAAACCCCCCCGAGCCCCGGGAATTGCCCTGAAGTACGGCGTAACCGTTGTGGGCCAACCATTGAACGCCGCCGTTGTATTGCCGACTGTTTTGTATGCCAATTGGACCACCGTGGGGCATGACGATAAGGGGAATTCGGTCACCGCCCTCCAAAGGCAAAGTCAGAAACGACTGGATTCTGAGCCCGTCTGTCGAGTCCGTAATCACCTCCTGCACAGGCGAGAGTTCTATGTCTGCCAGCCCAGGCATGGTTGAAGCAATCTTATCGCAGGTGTCTTGACTCTTTTTGCACAGATAAAAGGTCGCCGGCTCAGCGCTCGACGCCGTGAAAGCCAGATAGGTTTCTCCATCCAGGGAGCGACGTGCGATATGGACAAACTGGCTGTTTACCTTGTGCTTGATCCAGGCAAAAGCGGAGGCTTCCGAGTCATCCAGAAACTCGTATTGCGAAATACCACCATACTCATGCCGTGCAGCTATGACTTGGCCACTGTCGGGATCCGTCGCAACGTGCTTGATATCTACCGACTCATGCTCGTAGATAATGTTCTCAATTTTCTTCTTACCGATATCAAACGCAACAACGACTATCTTGTCGGTAGTCGCATTGGTCAGTGCGTAAAGCGTATTGTGATCTGATGAAATGGAAACCGGTGTAAAAATGGTATCGGCATCGCCGGACCACAACTTTTTCCACTTTTTACGGCCGGCCTGCTGCCTGAACAGGACCGGACGACCCGACACGTACCCCAATGCAATGAACAACTGCCCCTCGGAATTCATGACAAAGTGCTCCGCCCGGTCGAAACGACCATTCATTCGGTTAACCTTGCCGGTCTGGTACTTCAGATCTTTGTAGGGATTGATGCGAAAGACGTCGGATTTGATTCCTTCTTTACTCTGCTGCTGAAGAACCAGCAAGAGCTGCTGAGGATCATCGGGCTTGAAATCAAGCACGTAGCCATTCGCTGAAAAATAGGTTTTCTTTCCGGGCTCCAGCCCACCATCTTTTTCGACGATATCCAGAATGGTAAACCGGGGTTTGTTGCTGTTTTTTTTGTACGTATGGACCGTCAGCTGACGTGGACCGCTCCACTCCAGCTCGTACACATAAGATTGATCGCGCAGCGCATGAATGGACTCATAACCAAGAAGACCATTACCGACCAGAACTTCGCGCTGACTAAGGTAAGCGACAAGCTCGCCGTCGGGAGATAGCGCAGGCATGGAAATCTGGTCATTGGAGAAAAATGTTTCTACCGGCAGCGACTCTGAGCCACTACTGGTTATTGCAAGAAACGGGGCCAGTACAGCACTCAGAAACAACACTCGACACAATCGCATGGCTATTCCTGGGTCGGTGATTCTTTTTCGCTAAAATAAAACTCCAGAAATTCATCGTCGGGCGACAATCCGTTAAACAGCGGATACTCTCCGATGAGCTCAGGATATCGGGCCTCCAGAATCTCCATCACGACGGCCGCCCTGTCATCCATACTGGCTCTTGCCTGCTGCTCTCCGGCACGCTCAAACGTGAACACACCTGTGTAGTTTAGCTTGCCCGCCTGAACGTCGAATTCCATATTCTTGTGTCGGTAGTCAAAGAACGTATAGCTGCCGCCGCGTCCGGCGCTGACCTTGACCTTGCTCCACTTGTATTTTCCCTCTTTGAGTTTTACCACCTGGAAAAACTGTTCGTTCGCCAGCGGTCCTGTATCAAAGGCGTCGCTGATTTTTCCTCGCCGAGTCAGAATCAGGGCTTCGGCATAACCAATGGATGCCGCCGCCAATATAACCAGGCCCTCGTCCGCGGCAACACTCGCCAGTGCGAGTCGATTGGCAACGGATTGATTAAGCGCCTTATGATGGCTTTCGAAATAAAATCTCGCTGCATCCTTGCTGTTTTTCAGCCAGCGAAACGATCCGCAGTTGCCGCTTGCCTTTCCTTTCTCGATCGTCTCGTCAAGAAACGCGTCAATGTTGGTTGACCATACTTTCTTCTTTTCTGGCAGCCTCGCTTCCGCGGTGAGGCGATCGATTGATTTGCGAACACCGTCGCGCAAGGGTCCGACCGGATACGCCACAATTCCTTCGTCCACGATCGATT
Organism: uncultured Gammaproteobacteria bacterium; assembly: GCA_963922815.1. Lineage (GTDB taxonomy): Bacteria > Pseudomonadota > Gammaproteobacteria > Steroidobacterales > SZUA-146 > SZUA-146. Next base: position 307 of record CAWUKD010000213.1, on the reverse strand, counting down.
GTCGCAGAGCCACATACTTGTTTTCTATAGCGTCCATTTTCGCGTGGAATTCATTCTTTACTTTGCTGGCTTTGCGTTGGCAACGAGACTCGGCCAGAGCACTGCATGAGAATGTGACGCACGCAACTATTAATATCCATGAAATTATTGTTCGCACCGTAGGGTCTCCAGTGTGCGTATGTGCGTAATCGATCGCAATCAATCGCCGACCGAATTCTGACAGTCGGCCAATTCTTTCCCGAGTATCAGTGTGGTCAGGTTAACGCATTACGCCTTTGATTGGCCAGTCACAGGAACTTGCGGAGTA
>CAWUKD010000212.1:0-5397 GCA_963922815.1 uncultured Gammaproteobacteria bacterium | reverse complement strand
GACAAAGTGGGCATTCGCACGCTGGAAGACGGCAAGCGGGTTCGCTATTTCAAATCCAACGATGAAACCGTGGATATTTAACAGGTAAGTATGACGATGAGCAGGCTGCAAACATTTTATAAAGAAACCGTTGTTCCGAAGCTGAAAGAAGAGCTGAAGCTGGACAATGTGATGGAAGTACCACGCATCACCAAGATCACCATCAACATGGGTGTCGGTGAAGCGGTTGCTGATAAGAAGGTTATGGAACACGCCATGAACGATATGGCCAAGATCAGCGGTCAAAAGCCGTTGATGCGTCCAGCCCGTAAATCAGTTGCTTCGTTCAAGATTCGTGACGGCTACCCGATTGGCTGCAAAGTAACTTTGCGCCGGGATCGTATGTACGATTTTCTTGATCGCCTGGTCAATATTTCAATTCCTCGTGAGCGTGATTTCCGGGGACTGTCATCCAAAGCGTTTGACGGTCGTGGAAACTACAACATGGGGGTTAAGGAACAGATCATTTTCCCGGAAGTGGATTTTGATCAGGTGGACGCGATTCGCGGAATGGATATTGCCATTACCACCACCGCCCGTAATGACGACGAAGGTCGAGCGCTGCTAACCGCGTTCAACTTTCCATTTAAAAAGTGAGGATTGCCTGAATGGCTAAGAAATCAATGCTGATGCGCGAGCGCAAACGCGAAAAACTGGCTGAAAAGTACAAAGCCAAGCGCGAGAAGCTCAAAGCAATCATTAAGTCGGTTGATAGCGACGACGAAGCGATCGAGGCTGCTGTTATTGCGCTGGCAAAACTGCCGCGCGACTCAAGCCCGTCACGTCAGCGTAACCGGTGCAGCATCTCTGGTCGCCCTCACGGCTACTATCGTAAATTTGGTCTCAGCCGCAACATGCTGAGAAAGTCCACCATGAATGGTGAGATTCCTGGCCTGCGTAAAGCAAGCTGGTAAGTGACAGTTTAGAGGACACATTCATGAGTATGACTGACCCAATCGCGGATCTTTTGACCCGCATTCGTAACGGCCAGAAAGCACGCAAAGTTGCTGTTGCCATGCCTTCTTCAACGAAGAAAGTGGCGATTTGCGAAGTGCTTAAGAGCGAAGGCTATATCGAAGATTTTTCGGTGGAAACCGAAGGTAACAAGGCACAGCTGAAAGTAGATCTTAAGTACTACGAAGGCCAGCCGGTTATCGAACTGATTAAACGAGTAAGTCGCCCGGGACTGCGGGTGTACAAGAGCAGCGATGAACTTCCTAAAGTATTGGGCGGTTTGGGTGTTGCCATCGTATCAACGTCGCAGGGTGTGATGACTGATCGTCAGGCCCGCGCTAACAACCAGGGCGGCGAGGTGTTGTGTCTGGTCAGCTAATTCTTTGAATTGGCACCAAACCACACTAGCGAACAACGGAAACAGATATGTCTAGAATTGCAAAACAACCTGTAGAGCTGCCAAAAGGCACCGAGTATTCGGTCTCCGGTCGTACGGTGACTGTGAAGAACGGCAAGAACTCGCTGTCCATGGAACTGCATCCCAACGTTGAAGTAGAGCAGGACGGTGATCAACTCAACGTTCGCCCTGCCGGCGGCGGCAAGCAGGGTGTGGCTATTGCCGGCACCATGCGATCGCTGTTGAACAACATGGCGATTGGCGTTACCACCGGATTCGAGCGTCGCCTCAACCTGGTTGGTGTGGGTTATCGTGCCCAGGCACAGGGTCAGAAACTGAATCTGACACTCGGGTTTTCGCACCCGGTTGTTTATGAAGTGTCTGAAGGCGTTTCTGTCGAAACACCCAGCCAGACCGAGATTGTGCTCAAGAGCGCAGACAAGCAACGCATCGGCCAGATTGCTGCCGAGATTCGTGCCTTCCGTCCACCTGAGCCTTACAAGGGCAAGGGTGTTCGATACGCCGATGAGCGCGTCATTTTGAAAGAAGCCAAGAAGAAATAGTCGGGCTTAAGAGAGTTTTAGGAAACACTATGGACAAGAAACAATCACGTTTACGTCGTGCCCGCAAACCTCGCGCCAAAATGCGCGAGCTCGGAGTGCATCGTTTGAGCGTTTATCGCACCCCTCAGCATATCTATGCTCAGGTTATCGCGCCTACCGGTGACAAAGTAGTCGCTGCGGCGTCTACCGTGCAAAAAGCCGTACGCGGTGATCTCAAGAACACCGGCAACATCGAAGCCGCCAAGTCAGTCGGTGCAGCAATTGCCGCGCGTGCCCTGGAAGCCGGTGTTAAGGAACTGGCGTTTGATCGGTCCGGTTTCCGCTACCACGGTCGAGTCAAAGCGTTGGCAGATGCCGCGCGTGAGGCTGGTCTGCAGTTTTAATTTTATGGATGGATGATTGTCCATCACGCAGTTTTAAATGGGCGTAGCCCAACTTTAAGGTCGATATAAATGGCTAAACACGATAACAACAGCGCAGGTGATGATCTGCTTGAGAAACTGGTCGCGGTTAACCGCGTTGCCAAAGTGGTCAAGGGTGGTCGTCAATTTGGTTTTACCGCACTTACAGTCGTAGGTGACGGCAATGGCCGAGTGGGTTTTGGATACGGTAAAGCACGCGAAGTGCCAATTGCCATTCAAAAAGCCATGCAGGCTGCGCGCAAGAATCTGATGACCGTTCACCTCAATGAGGAAACGCTGCAGTACTCAACCAAAGGTCGCCACGGTGCCACCAAGGTGTACATGCAACCGGCATCAGACGGTACTGGCGTTATCGCCGGCGGTGCGATGCGCGCCGTGTTCGAATGTGCCGGTGTTCGTAACGTGTTGGCCAAGAGTTATGGATCACGCAACCCGATCAACCTGGTGCGTGCAACCATTAACGGTTTGAACAACATTAAATCACCACAGTCGATTGCCCGTAAGCGTGGCAAGACTGTTGAAGATATTGTGAGTTAATCATGAGTGGTAAGGCTAAGAAAATCAGAGTGACTTTGGTCAAGAGTGCATCCGGTCGACTCAAGAACCACAAAGCCAGCGTGCGCGGTTTAGGTTTGCGCCGTATGCATCACACGGTGGAAGTTGAAGACACTCCACAGAATCGCGGCATGATTAATCAGGTGTCGTACATGTTAAAAGTCGAGGACGTCTAAGATGCGCCTGAACGAATTATCACCAGCTAAAGGTAGCCGCAACCCCGTCAAACGCGTAGGTCGTGGCGAAGGTTCTGGTATGGGCAAGACCTGTACGCGCGGTCAAAAAGGTCAGAAATCGCGCTCAGGCGGCTATCATAAAGTCGGCTTTGAGGGTGGTCAGATGCCTTTGCAGCGGCGTTTGCCGAAAGTGGGTTTCTCCTCACGCAAAGGCCGATACGTTGACGAAGTGCGTTTGCACGAACTCAAAATTGCGGCAGCCAAGGCAGAGGACGGAATTGTCACTCTGGAGTCGCTGAAAGCAGCGAACCTGGTGCCGAAAAACACGCAGGCCGTGAAAGTAATTCTGTCGGGCGAAGTAACCGACGCAATTACTGTGAAAGGTATTAAAGCAACCAAAGGTGCTCGCGCTGCCATTGAAGCAGCTGGCGGCAAGGTGGAAGACTAACGTGGCAACTTCAGCCCCATCGGTTAAAGGACTGGCGAACGAAGGTTCCAAGTTCGGTGAACTCAAGCGACGTATCTGGTTTTTGGTACTGGCGCTGGTGGTTTATCGAATCGGAACGTACATTCCCGTGCCCGGTATTGATCCGCTGGCGCTGGAACAGTTGTTTGCCCGAAATGAAGGCGCAGGATCCATGGTCGACGTGCTGGTCATGTTCTCCGGTGGTGCGCTTGAGCGACTGAGTATTTTCGCGCTTGGCGTTATGCCTTACATTTCCGCGTCGATTATCATGCAGATCCTGACGTTTGTAGTACCAACGTTCCAGGAAATGCGTAAAGAAGGCGAGAGCGGTCGTCGCAAGATTACGAAATACACACGCTACGGCACGCTGGGTCTGGCTACGTTCCAGTCCATCGGTGTAGCGGTAGCGATGCAAAACCAGACTGGTGTTGTGCTGGCGCCCGGACCACAGTTTGTGTTCCTGGCCGCAACAACGCTTGTCGCAGGAACCATGTTCCTGATGTGGCTGGGTGAACAGATTACCGAGCGCGGTATTGGTAACGGTATCAGTATTCTGATTCTGGCCGGTATCATCGCTGGTCTGCCAAGCGCTATCGGTGGTTCTCTGGATCTGGTCAGCAAAGGCGAACTGTCGCCGGTGATTGCCATCCTGCTGCTGGTACTGGTGCTGGGCGTTCTGTACTTCGTCGTGTTCATGGAAATGGGCCAGCGACGTATTGCGGTTAACTATGCGAAGCGACAGCAGGGTCGACGCGTTTATCAAACGCCTACCCAGCATCTGCCGTACAAGCTGAACAGCGCGGGCGTGATTCCGCCGATTTTCGCCTCCAGTATTATTCTGCTGCCGGTGACGATTGCAGGCTGGTTCGGTTCGAGCGAAGAGTTTGGCTGGCTGCAGGATGTTGCCAACCAGATCGGACCGGGTAAGCCGCTGTACATCATTATGTACGCCGCACTCATTATTTTCTTCTGCTTCTTCTACACGGCGCTGCAGATGAACACGAAAGAAACCGCCGATAACCTGAAACGGTCTGGCGCTTTCATTCCGGGCATACGTCCGGGACGCAAGACGGGCGAGTACCTCGATACGGTTCTGACCCGACTAACGTTCTGGGGTGCGCTCTACGTAACGGCTGTATGTCTGTTACCTGAATTCATGATTCTGCAGTTCAACGTACCGTTCTATTTTGGCGGCACGTCACTGCTGATTATTGTAGTCGTTGTTATGGATTTCCGTGCGCAGCTTGCTGCTCACCTCATGACAACCCAGTACCAAGGTCTGGCCAAAAAGGCGAATCTGAAGGGCTACGGCCGTTCCGGTTCATCGCGCTAGTCAGGCAACCAGGAGAAGTGCGATGAAAGTACGCGCATCAGTAAAGAAAATTTGTCGCAACTGCAAAATTATCCGCCGCAACGGTGTGCTTCGTGTGATCTGTAAAACAGACGGTCGTCACAAGCAGCGCCAGGGTTAGTCGGTAGATAAGTAGCAACGCGTTTTTAATTAGATTAGTGGGAGACGGCTGAGATGGCCCGAATCGCTGGGATAAACATTCCCTTAAACAAACATATCGTCATCGGTTTGACGCATGTCTTTGGTATTGGCAGTACACGTGCACGCATGATTTGCGAAGCGTCAAGTGTCGATCCTGCAACGAAGGTCAAGGACCTCTCGGAGCCCGAAGTCGAGAAGATTCGTAACGCCGTTGCGGCGTTCACTGTCGAAGGCGACCTGCGTCGTGAGACGGCAATGAACATCAAACGACTGATGGATCTGGGTACTTATCGCGGTATTCGTCATCGTCGTGGTTTGCCAGTACGCGGACAA
>CAWUKD010000211.1:0-5493 GCA_963922815.1 uncultured Gammaproteobacteria bacterium | reverse complement strand
AATGACCTCCGGTTTCTTGCCGCGCCTATTTGCAGGTTATGTTCAAAAAGCCCAGGTACTGGCGATGACTAACTCTTCGTGATGCAGACCGGCAGGGTAGATGAATCTGGGAAGTTGACCATGGTAAGAACGCTGGCTGGAGTCTGGCTTGTCAGAATTTCAGGTACCGGTTTCAAACCTCGCGAAGTTTGCACAGAGTCTCTTGAGTTCGCTCAGTAACAGATTGAGATGAGTAATGCTTCGGCTGGCATTAAGAATTTAATGAGACTAATACAAAACTGAGTCCATCGTAGGCATAAGAAGAATCCTGAGTTACAGTAGAACCGCAATAATATTAAGGTGATGTCATCGGTCTGTTTCGGTGGAAGTTTGTATAGCAGGCAGCAGTTGAGCTTGCGTCGCCCGACTGGTCAGGGTGCTTCGATGAAGGCGACTGCGGGTTTTTTCTGCTCGAAAAGTATTCGCGTTCATCGCAGTTCGCGCCAGGTCATTAACAGGCCGTTTTGGAATTCGCCAACACATTACGCAGCTGTCTCTGGTGCGGGAACACGCTGCAATCACTATAACGAAGGTGGCAATTATGAAATCGTTTACGCTGTTCCGCTCTGCAATTCTGGCATCGCTCGCCATGGTGGTCTTTCAGGCCAGTGCCATTAGTCCACAGGAAATAGCGCTGGCACAGAAACTTATTGCTCAGGCCGTAAAGATGAGTCAGAAGTATGATGAGGTTGAGCTTGTTGCTCCCGAGCCACTGGCTGATGCCAGCGGTAAATACGTCAGTCCCTATAACATCAATGGTGAACCTGCCGAATGGTCGACAAAAAGCATTTCGGCCGAAGCGGGTGCTATGGCTGGTGAAATGGCTGGCGAAAAAGCCGCGGACAAACTCGCATCCAAAGTGCCGTTTGGCGGCTTGCTACGCGGTAAAGCAAAGTCGACGGCCTCATCAGCGGGCGCTGCAGCGGCCCTCGGAGGTTGGGACAGTATCCGTGCAACGTCGGATGTATCGTTTGACAGCATGAGTGACATGGCGGTTTATCTGCATGTAAAACATGGTGATGAACCGGGGTATGACGAGAACCTGGCGGCTGCCATGAGTCTGTATCCCGAAATGAAAAAGGGATACAACAAGGCGCTCAAGAAAGCCTACAAAGACGCAAAAAGAGCACAGAAGTAAACCGCCTCATACATAGAACCCCGGCCTGGTTTAATACTGCGGGCCGGGTTTTATCTTAAGTCATTGGACGTCGGGAAGGGATAAGTGAGTTTGTGCCTTGTGCGAGGTTTAACAGGTTTGGGACGTGCTGTTTTCGGTGTGCCAGTGCGTATTCCAAAATGATATGCCTTGCGGCGGAAGGAGCACGCTAGCTGTTTTCATCTTCGATATCCACGTCGGTGGGCACCGTATCCGGGATATCCAGTAAATCCTGATTGGGCAAGATCTGATCGGACGCGGGTTGGTCAGGTAGTTCTTCTCCTGGTACGTCCGGCGGAACGACCACCTCTTTTTCGTTACTCGGGATGCCAATACGGAACGTGGCAAAGCCAGGCAGTACGACCTGGTTCAGGGCCATGCCGAGCACGCGGCCTTTACTCGGAGACACGAGTTCGCTGCGAACATTGGTGATCGGATCCGTGATGGTGCCAAGCACCTGATTCTTGCGAACACGCTGGCCCAGTTTGACGCTGGAGAACAACAGACCGCCATCGTCCGCGCGCACCCAGGTGGATTTATAGTACACAGGCTCAGGATCGCCCCAGACTCTGACTCGCCGCGTCATTTTGAGCTTGGTCAGTAATGTCTGAATGCCTTTCGTGCCGTGCTCAATTTCCTTTTCCTGCAGTCGACTTGGCTCACCTGTTTCAAGCGTCACGCTCGGGATGCCGGCCAGTACCGCGGCGCGACGCAACGTGCCGTCGGTTGATGAGCTGTGAAGTACTGCGGTTGCGCCAAACCCTTCGGTCAGCTCCGCCACTTCCGGGACCGACATGTCGGCGCGCAGCTGAGGGAGATTGGTGCGTAAAAATGAACCGGTGTGAATATCGACCAGCGCATCACAATGAATGATCACCTGAGAAAAGAATGAATGTGCCATGCGTGAGGCCGAGCTTCCTCCGGCTCTGCCAGGGAAGAAGCGATTCAGATCGCGGCGATCGGGCAGGTAGCGCGAGTTTCGGCGAAATCCCTGCAGGTTGACAATAGGCACGCCAATGACCGTGCCATTCAGATCCTCAGCGTCCAGGTCGTACATGACCCGTCGCACAATCTCTATGCCGTTCAATTCGTCCCCGTGGATCGCGGCCGTCAGGCACAGAGTCTTGCCGGGGTTAACGCCGTTCACAACCAGCACCGGCGTAGGAACGCTGATGCCATCAAAGTGCTGGTCCGGTGACCAGGACAACCGCGCTGACGTGCCCGGAGCTACTTCCTCGCCGAGCAGCACCAGAGGTGGTTTGGTTTCTGACTCTTTAGCAGCGACCGGATCAGGAGTGCTGGCGGGCTCCGGAGCTTTCAGATCTGCTGCAGATGAGGTCTCGGAAGACGGGATCACCGGTTCGCTCAGGTCGACATCTTCAGCGACCGGCATAGGCGGGGGCTCGGGCGTATTGTCTGTGCCCACACCGAGCGGGTCTGAATTCGGTTCATCCGTGGTCACTGACGGGTTAGCCGGCTGTTCATTCCTGAGCGTATCAATCGCGACGGATGCCGCGCCGTCCGTAGCGGCATCGGCAGATTCGACGGCTTCTTGACCGGCCTGTGTGGCAGACGGTAGCGAAGACGCCGGCTCGGGCGGATCACCGGCGGCAATTTCGGGTGCCAGGTTGACGTCCGGCGCTGGTTCAGATTCGGGTTTCGATTCCGCTGCAGACAGGCCGGCGTCTGCTGCCTGGTCAGGTTGCAGAGCCTTTGATGTGGATGATTCCGGCGTTGAGTAGCCCGGAATTTCGCTATCGGTACCTGGCCCGGAGCTCTCCTGTTCGACTACGAACTGCTCATCGGCCGAACGAGCCTCCGATGATGACGTGTCGGATGGGGTGCCGGGATCCGTCGCTTCCCCAGGTGCAACCGCAGTTTCAGCGGGTTCGGTGGTTGGAACGGGTGCCGCCTCAGGCGCCTCAGCGGTGGCTGCAACGCTGACGAGGGCTTCGATTGCGCTGTTCGCGGTGTTTTCGGTGTTTGTGGCTACCGGCGGTTCCCCGGTTGTTTCCTCGACCAGTTCTTCCGCGCTGATCGCGGACGCGGTATCGGAAGCGCTGTCCGATATTTCCGTGCCGGACGGAACGCTATCCACTGTGGCGGCAACCAGGCTCGTGCTGAACAGCAGAGCCGCCGCCATTGCGCCAGCTATTGCGGGGTTTCTGGCCCATTCAGTCTGCAGAATGGATGTTCGAGAGGTGGCCTTCATCAGGACTCGGATCTCCGGTCGTCGTAGGGTAATCGCACTATATACACTTTTTCGGACAGCGAGACTGTGAAACAGTGCACTGACTGTGCCTGATAGAGGGTCGTTCGCCTGTGCGGAAGCCTTCGGGAAGGCTAAACTGGAGCACCTGCCAATCACAAATCTTGCCGCAATTCGTCAATTCAGGGTCAGCGAAGGCGCTGATGCCTCTTCTGTGAGACGTTCGAAATGCAATATGATGGCCTCCCAATGAATACGAATGTCAAAAAACTGGTGCTGGAAGCGACCGGGGCGAGCCATCTTGTTGAGCTTGAAACGCTTCAGGAACTCTGGAGTGGCTATGGCTCAATCGTGCGTTATGGGCTAAAGGGCTGCGAGCTGCCTTCGGTCATTATGAAGCACGTGCAACTCCCGTCGAAAAACAATCATCCCAGGGGGTGGAATACCGATTTGTCGCATCAGCGAAAAATAACGTCGTATCAGGTGGAGGCCGCCTGGTATGAGCACTGGAGCTCGCGATGCGATGAAAGCTGCTACGTACCCCGATGTGTGGCGCTGGCTTCGTATGAAGAGGAGACCTTTATTCTGCTGGAAGATCTTTGTGCTTCAGGCTTCGACACTGTTAAGACATCGGTCACTCTTTGTGAGATCAAAGTCTGTCTGAAATGGCTCGCCAGTTTTCATGCGACCTACATGGGTGAACGGCCACGTGCACTTTGGAAGACCGGTACCTACTGGCACCTGGAAACGCGACCCGATGAGCTTGATGCGCTTGACGATCTGGCTCTGAAACAGGCGGCCGGAGGGATCGATCAGCAATTGCGATCAAGTCCGTTTCAGACCTTTGTTCACGGCGATGCCAAGCTGGCCAACTTTTGCTTTTCCGGTGATGGTTCGAGCGTTGCCGCCGTAGATTTTCAGTATGTCGGTGGAGGCTGCGGCATGAAAGATCTTGCCTACTTCATCGGAAGCTGCCTCTACGAGGAAGACTGTGAACGACTTGAGGGCGAGTTGCTTGACTATTACTTTTCCGCGCTTGCCGCATCTTTGAGTACCAAAAACAGTGACGTCGATGTGGCCGCGCTGGAGCGGGACTGGCGCGCGCTGTTTCCTCTGGCCTGGACCGATTTTCATCGGTTTATCAAAGGCTGGAGTCCTGGGCACTGGAAAATTAACGGATACAGCGAGCGAATTGCGCGCGAGGTGGTAGCGGCTTTATGAATCTCAATGCCCATGATCTGGAGCGACTATGCGGGGTTGCCATTGACGCTGCCACGCGCAGCGGCGCCATGATTCAGTCGTATGTCGGGCGCGAATACACGGTGCACGACAAACTCTCAGGCTCAAGCCCGGCCAGTCAGATTGTGACCGAAGTGGATCTTGGAAGTCAGAGCATCATTCTGGAGCATCTTGTCCCAACGCTGGGTGAATTTGATCTGGGGCTTCTCATAGAGGAAAGTGATGACGATTTAAGTCGTTTTGAAAAAGACTATTTCTGGTGCGCGGATCCGCTGGACGGCACGCTGCCATTTGTAAATCAGCAGCCCGGCTACGCGGTGTGCGTTGCGCTGGTTGCCCGTAATGGCACGCCGGTAATCGGCGTCATCTTTGACCCTCTGAGCGGGACTTTGTATCACGCGATCAGGAACGCAGGGGCGTTTCGTAATCAGCAGACCTGGACCTTAAGTGGGACATACTCTGGTCAATATGAAACGGTGCAGGAGGGTGGTGCGGTACTGAACGCGTGCCGGGTGCTGGAAAATGCACCAGCCTGTTTCGTAAAGAATCCCAAGCCTGAAGAAGGAGGGGGAGCGCTTTGGGACTACGCCGCGACGGCCTGCCTGTTCGCAGAAATGGGGGGCTATGCCCGCGATCGATTTGGTGAAGCGCTCGATCTGAATTCGCGCGATTCGCTGTTTATGAATAGAAAAGGCGTTTTATTTGCGAGCCACAAAGAGGTTTTTGAAGCACTGATCGCGAATTAAGCGTATCAAACCTGGACAGGACTGCCGTCCTTCAGCGTCGTTTTGGCCAGTATTATGGCGCATGGCAGAGAGGACGTTTATACTCGCCGTCTGACAATATCCAG
>CAWUKD010000210.1:0-5512 GCA_963922815.1 uncultured Gammaproteobacteria bacterium | reverse complement strand
TGCGGTACCATTTCGGTCGGCATGTCACCCACCATTTCTCTTGTCAGTTCCATATCGATCTTGCAAAAAGGTCGGCCCGAAAGGTCCAGCGCCGCCGTGCTTAGCGCGTCATCCATTGGTAGCGTAAAGCCATATCGCTTGATGTCTATTTTGGTGCCAAGCGCCTTGCGCATGGCTTCGCCCAGAGCCAGAGCACAATCTTCAATGGTATGGTGACGACCGGTTTCAAGGTCGCCGTTACAGTTCAGGTCGATTGAAAAACCACCGTGCTTGCTAAGCTGTTCAAGCATATGGTCGAAAAATCCGATGCCCGTTATGATCGAAGTGCCGTAATCGGACTCAAGATTGACGCTCACGCGGATAGCGGTTTCATTGGTTTTGCGAATGACTGATGCGGTGCGCGTGTGTCCCATCAGCGCCTGCGCAATGTGAGGCCACGAATATTCCCCGTTACCGGATCCAATCCTGAATCCTTTCAGGCCGAGCGCGTCCGCCATCGCTATGTCGGTTTCGCGGTCTCCGATCACGCAGCTGCGATCGGTATCGATGGTTGTGTTGATCAGGTACTGGGTTAGTAGCCCCGTTCTTGGCTTGCGGCAATCGCACTGCTCGTGGTCAAAGTGCGGGCAGATAAATTCTGCGGCAAACGTGATGCCCTGACTCTTGAGCAGATCCAGCAAGAAACCATGGCTCTCCTGGAACTCTTCTTTTGGAAAGCTGTTGGTACCGAGGCCGTCCTGATTGCTGACAAGCACCAGTTCGTACCCGGTACGAATCATTTTGCGCAGAGCAGGAATCACTCCATCAACCAAACGAATTTTTGCGAGCGCATCGACCTGAAAGTCTTCGGGCTCTTCAATAATGGTGCCGTCCCGGTCAATGAATGCAACAGGCTTAGGGGTCATCGTTGAACTCCTCGAATGCGTCAATCAGGCTGGCGTTTTCGCTGCGGTTACCGACCGTAATCCGAAGGCCATTGTTGAGGCGGTCTGTGTTAATGAAACTGCGAACCAGGATGTCGCGCGACAGCAGATGGTCGTACAGTTCCTGAGCGCGTGGGCTCTGGATCAGAAAAAAATTGCTGTCGCTTGGGTATAGGCGTTCGACCAGTGGCGACTGATCAAGGAACGCCTTGAGCCGGGACTTTTGAATCGCGATTTCTTTCAGGCGCCGGGAGCTACGCTCCAGGCCCCGGGGGCTTAGCGCGTCAAGCACGCCATCAATCGTGGGGGTAGGCGTGGAGTAGGGTGCAAGCAGGCTATCGAGCAATCCTGTTATTGCGGGGTTGGCAACCAGAATTCCGCAGCGCAATCCCGCCAGTCCGTAGGCCTTGGAAAAGGTTCTCAGTACGGCCAGATTGCCAAACCTGTTGCACCACTCAGCCAAAATTCCGTTATCGCAAAATTCAATGTAGGCCTGATCAAGTACGACAATGGCCTTGTCCTTCAGATTGTGGCACAGACGTTCGACTCGCTCGGGGCTCAGGTGCGCGCCTGTCGGATTTGCAGGTGAACACAGGAACACTACTTTGGCGGTGCGATCTGACTGTGATACGGCGGCGGTCACCGCGTCAACATCCAGATCAAAGTCGGCATCCAGGGCAACATCAAGGACCCCAGCGCCTTGCACCTCTGCGCACACACGATACATTCCGAACGTCGGCGAGCAGGTGATTATTGAATCGATGCCGCTGCGACAAAACGCCCTGACCAAAAGGTCGATACCTTCATTGCTGCCACGTGTTACCAGCAGACAATCTGTGTGGACACCCAGAATCTCGGCGAGTCTCGCGGTCAGGGTGACAGGTCTGGGTGGCGGGTAACGATTCAGTCCGCTGTCATCATCGTCGAGAGAAGGCAGTTCGTTGGCATGCAGGCGCGTCACGTCAAAGCGCCCCAGTGCGGCCGTATACCCGCTGCGCCCCAGCAGTTCGGGTCGGGCCAGCTGCAGTACACTCACGACGAAGCTCCCATCGCGTTTTTTCGAATCGTGACCGCCCGGGCATGGGCATCCAGTCCCTCTGACGCGGCGAGCGCTTCGGCAATCCAGCCGATTTCCCCAAGCCCGCTTTGCGTGGCCGCCTGAACGCTGATGCTTTTTTGAAAATCCGCCAGACCAACCCCGGAAATGTGAGTGGCATAGCCATGCGTGGGAAGCACATGATTGGTACCACTGCAGTAGTCGCCCAGTGACTCGGGCGTCCATGCGCCAAGAAATACGCTGCCCGCATTCGTGATCAGCGGCAGGTCGTCCCTGGCTGATGTAGTGTTGACGATCAGGTGCTCCGGGGCATAGGCGTTGCTGATCGCATAGGCATCTGATTTGCTGCTCGCCAGAATTACCCGGCTGTTTGCCAGCGCTTCAATAGCTATGTCTCGCCGGGGCAGCGTGGACAGTTGTTCGACTATCGCGTGCTGTACGTCGTCTACAAGTTGTTTTGAGGTGGTGACAAGCACCACCTGCGAGTCGACGCCATGTTCGGCCTGTGCCAGTAAATCGGCCGCAACAAACGACGGGTTGGCATCGGCGTCCGCGATCACCAGCACCTCCGAAGGGCCGGCGGGCAAGTCGTATCCGGCCCCGGCTGCATCCTGCGCCACCAGCTGTTTGGCCCGGGTGACCCAGGGATTGCCGGGACCAAATATCTTGTTTACTTTCGGTACCGTCTCGGTTCCGTAGGCCATCGCCGCGACCGCCTGCGCGCCTCCGACGCTATACACCTGGTCTATGCCACACAGTGCGGCGGCGGCCAGTACAAGTGGGTTAACGCGTCCATTCTTTTGAGGTGGTGTGCATAAAACCCGAACGGGGCAACCGGCGATCAGAGAGGGAACGCCCAGCATTAGCACGGTAGACGGTAAAGGAGCGGTGCCGCCGGGAACGTAGAGCCCTACGGCCTCAATCGGTCGTTTTACCAGTTCGCAGGTTACCCCCGGTGCTGTATTAATCGCGACTTCCTGTCTGTTCTGGGCGTCGTGAAACGTTTTGATGTTGTGATAGGCAGCTGCAAGCGCCTCGCGTTTATCCGTCGTGAGGTCGTCCAGCGCGGCCGCTATGTCCGCTGGCGGTACGCGTAGTCGCTTGAGATCTACCGCATCGTATCGGGAAGTGAGTGTAATAAGAGCGGCATCTCCTTCAAGACACACCTGATCAATCACGGCCTGTACGGCGCCTGCGTCGGCCAGAGACACGGGTGGCCTTTCTAGTATGGCGATCTGCTCGGGTCGACTCAGGCTATCCCACTCATAGAAGGGCAGTAGTACGCTCATGATGCGTTTCGGGCCTGGATGACTGCCGGGCAGGAAGCGGTACCGGTCGAATCAGTGCGGGTCAGAATCGCGATGCTCATAGTCATCCCAGCATTTTCTCCACAGGGAGAACCAGCATGGCGCTGGCACCAGCGGCCTTGAGTGACTCCAGCGTCTCCCAAAAGACGTTTTCGCGACACACCGCATGAAGTGCTACACGGTCGTCGCAGCCCTGCAGTGGAATAATTGTCGGAGCTTCGCTACCGGGTAGCAGTGCGGTTATCGCCTCGACCGCATCGCTGGGCGCATGGAGCATGATGTATTTCGATTCCTTTACGCGCATTACGCCGTCTATGCGCTGATTCAGTTTGTCCATCCAGTGAGTCTGATTGTCGCTGGTAAACGCGGTGCTCCCGATCACAACGCTTTCGCTGTTTAGCAGAATATCCTCCTCACGCAGATTGTTGGCGGCAAGCGTCGTGCCGGTCGATACCAGGTCGCAAATAAAATCGGCCTTGCCAAGTTGGGGAGCCACTTCTACCGAACCGGAGAACGATACGAGCGTGGCTTGGACCTTGTTTCTGTCGAGATAGTCCTGAGTCAGGTTCGGATAGCTGGTCGCAATACGCTTGCCAGACAAAGTCCCGGGTCCTTTCCATGGTGTCTGCGCAGGCCGGGCTATCGCCAGACGGCACTGTCCAAATCCCAGTGGCTGTACGACTTCAAAACCAGGGTCTCGTCCGTCCCGTTGACATCCCAGCTCAATTTCCCGGGCGACGTTAAGGCCAACAAATCCCAGGGCACAGGTTCCCTCCTGAACCAGCGCCGGAATGTCGTCGTCTCTGACCAGCAGCGCATCTACCGGCATGTTTCTGCCTACGCACAGAAGCTGATCCGGACTTCGCGCGTAGTCAAGGCCGATTCGATCGAGCAGGTCCAGCGATCGAGGGGTCAACCGCCCCGATTTTTGAACGGCGATTTTCATTCGATCATCTGTTTTTAACGCGGGATAGGTCATTGGAATTCCGTAGCTGTGGCTAAGCGGTGAGAGTGTATGGAGTAAAAGAGGTGTGTTTACTGGCGATGTCGATCGACGGCGAGCTGATAGCCGCCTTCACCGTGCATGAGGCATCGGGCTACGCGACCCACGGTGGTTACGCTGACGCCGGTTTGCTGGCTGATTTCACGGTAGGGCGTTCCTTTGTCGAGCGGAAGAACCACGCTCCATCGATCGGTCATGGCTTCAAGTTCAGCGGGCGTGCACAGATCGGTAAAGAAGGCGCGCAGTTCCTGAGTAGTTTCAAGCGAAAGGATTGCTTTGAATAACTCGTTTTCTGCGGCCTTTTCCTGGCGCACTGTCAGTGTTCTATGTGGTTTCATGCTGATTTCCGGCGTAAATTAATGTATTAGCACGCTAATACAGTGGCACGTTAATACATCGTTCGGAAAAGATCAAGCCGAAGAATGTCGCCCGTTGATTTACCAACGCCTGCAGCGTCCAATCGGTAGGCATCAAGACGCTTGCTGCGCTGCACCTCATGACGTACGCTCTGGTTCTTTGCCTGACAAGAACCTCGGACATGAACACCCTGAATACTTTCATCGTGCACAAGTTTGGTGGCACATCGCTCAAGACTGCGGATCGCTTTCGCAATGTGGCTTCAATTCTGGCCGACCGGCTGTATGGCCCCCAATGCGTGGTGGTGTCGGCGATGGGTGGCGTTACCGATGAATTACTGACCGTCATTGATCTCGCCGTCCAGGCGGACGAATCTTATAAGGCGAAGCTTGAGCAGGTAAGAAAACGCCATCAGGATGCGGCCCGGGATTTGCTGGATGCCGACGCGGCTGCAGCGTACATGGCCGACTTTGACAGGGATTATGCTCACGTGTGTAACCTGGCCGATGCCGCGCAGGTCACTGGCAAGATCAGTGACAATGCAAGAGCCGTCGCGTCCGGGTACGGAGAACTCTGGTCGGCCCAGCTCATGCGCTATGTCCTGTCGGATACGTTTGAAGATCGGGAAGTTATGTGGCTGGACGCTCGTGAAGCGGTGGTGGTCGGAGCCAGTGAATCGGGTGTGGCCGTAGACTGGGATCGATCGCAGGAGAAAATGAACGCGCTTGTTCCGGGTGATTTTGCCGGCACGGTCGTTGTCACCGGCTACATTGCACAGGATCTGGAAGGGCGACCGACAACGCTTGGACGCAACGGCAGTGATTTTTCAGCCTCAATTATGGCGTGCCTGCTGAAAGCCAGCCAG
>CAWUKD010000209.1:0-5542 GCA_963922815.1 uncultured Gammaproteobacteria bacterium | reverse complement strand
CTTGGCCTGCTGCCTGGCGCTTTAATCACCTGGATTGCCGCGGCTTTTTAGATACGGCGATTGCCACTCAGCATTAGACTGGACAGGCTCTGGAAGGAGCCGGATGGCAATGCCGGTGGTGCGATCGAGCGGCTGCCCGTCTGTCAGACAGGGCGTCGATATTGGCCGATTTCCCGATTTTTTCGGTGAGTCCTCGCGTAATCACTTCATCGGGGCAGCTCAACGCTTTACCCGGCTTCTATCCGTTTCCGACGGCCTTGCCATCAATCAATCCCGCGCCTTTTACGGGATTGATTTGGAATTTTTAGTATAAAAACAGAAGGGTAGAGCGCATTCTTAAATGACAGTCTTGCTTCTGTGTCTAGAATTGATCTGATCCGGTTCCCTGGCCGATTGCGCCTAGTTAAGGAAGAGGCCTATTGCCCTTAACTTTAATAGACTAGCCAACTCCTGGGGATTTGAGATGAACTCGCTTAACCACCTGATTTGCCGTTTCGGACAAATTGCACGTTTTCTTCCTGTTTTTCTTATCGCGTCATTAATTAATGTGCCCGCTTCAGCGGAAGCCGGACTGGACGATTCCGCGCAGCGCTGTTCGCCCGCTACCCGCGGCATCGATCAGCTGTTTGCGTCAGGCGGAACCAACCACTGTCCTCAGGCGCATGCCGGGATCAACAGGCCTATTGAGCTGAATCAGCGCGTGGCGCTGGATGGCAGTCGAACGGTAGATCTGGACGGTCAGCGACTTGAGTTTAGCTGGACGGTGCTTCGGGCTCCGGCCGGCAGTGCGGTTGGCGTAGAAAATCCTGATGCTCTGAAAACCCATTTTACGCCCGACCTGGCTGGTGATTACCTGATCGAGCTTGAGGTGACCGACAGTATGGGCGGGGTGTCCCGGGATACGGTGACATTCAGCACCGGCAATTTGCCTCCAGTGGCCCACGCCGGATCGGATCTTACCGGCGAGGTGGGACAGCTGGTCTATCTTGACGCCGAAAGGTCTTACGACTTTGATAACGATGTTCTGGCGTATCAGTGGACGTTGATCGAGCAACCCTCCGATAGTTTGGCGACGCTGGTTAATCCGTCCGCGTCGTCTTCTTCGCTCGTGATGGACACCGAAGGTGACTATCGAATAGAGCTCAAGGTAAAAGATCGCTCGCATACCAGCCAGGGATCTGAGCTTGTTCTTAGCACCTACAACTCTGCGCCCGTGGCTAACGCCGGCAGGGGCCGTGTGGTAGGGCCCAACTCCACGATCGTTTTCGACAGTACCCGATCGTCTGATTTTGACCTGGACGCGCTGTCGTATCACTGGTCGGTGCTCTCGGCTCCCGAGAACTATCGCGGTGGTTTTAGTAACGCAACAACGGACAGTCCGTCACTCAAACTGGGCGAAGCCGGACAGTACCTGGTGCAGCTCGTAGTGGATGACGGTGTGGCCGTCAGCAACCCGGCAACGGCAATGATTGAAGTGCGAGCTGATCGACTGGCTAACTTTGATCTGAAGGACTTCCTGCCGCTTACCAATCGAAACGGCGGGGATGATACCGATGGTGACGGCGTCCTTGATCCGGTAGATAACTGCGTGTTGATTGCTAACGCAGCGCAACGTGATACTGACGGCGACGGTATTGGTAACTTCTGTGACCCGGATCTGAACAACGACGGGGTCGTAAACTTTATTGATATCACACTATTTACACCACTATTTCTGAGTACTGATGACGACGCCGACTTTAACGGCGACGGCATCGTAAACTTCCTCGACTACATCATCATTACCAACACGTTTCTGCAGCAGCCAGGACCTCCTGGAACGATCGTTTGGGTGAGCCTTGTTGATGGTGATTTTGACGATCGCCTGAACTGGGAACCTCAAATCGTGCCCAGTGCCGGAACAACTGCGATTATCGACGTGGCACCGGCCGTCACCGTGACGCAGTCCGGTGGTAGTATCAACGTTAATAACCTGGTTCAAAACGAAAATCTTGTTTTGACGGGTAGTGTAACGTTTGAAGCCACTGGCGCACTGGAGCTCGGTGGCACGATGACAGCCAATAATGGAACTACGGTCAACAATACGCAGATCGTTCCTTCTCTTGCCGGAACCGGAACGTTTTCACTGAACTCCGGTACCCATACCTGGAGCAGCAATACGATAGGCATACCAACGACGCTTAATAATAGCACTCTGGTAAACAACAACGGCGGCCTGACGGTTAACGATACGATCACACTGGATGCGCCCTCGTCACCGACCGGATTCCAGTTCTTATCTGATCAGACCATTACCGGAACAGGAACCATTTTCATGAATGGTCTGGGCAACTCGGTCATCAATGAGCCGCGCCTGTTGCCTTTTAATACGTTTACCTTAACGCTGGATTCTGGCATCACCGTACGAGGGGGCAAAGGACAGATCGGTCAGGGTGGCGCCAATGTCGTGGTGAACGGAACCGTTTCAGCCGATGTAAGTGGTGAGGCGCTGCGTATCCAGGGGGCGACGTGGTCCGGAACGGGATCGCTGCTGGCTACAAACGGTGGAAGTATCGAACTATTGGGAACCTTCGACAATGGTGGGAACACGCTCGACCTGGACACCGGTGGGGGCAGTCTTCAGTTGTTCAATGGCGCATCGTTAAGGAATGCCATTCTCGACGGGCAGCCCGGAACGTTGATGACCGTTTTGGGAGGCACGACGACCTACGAAAATCTGCAGATAAATGCTGACGTCACCATGGTCAACTCTGCCCTTACCAATGTAATAGGTGGTCTGACACTGAACGGGAATATGCTGATTGATGCGCCCAGCAGCCCAACGGGTCTGCAGTTTATCGATACGCAAACACTCGGCGGGAATGCGACTATACGCTTCGACGGGGTTGGCAACACCGTTATTGGCGAACCAAGGCTGCTGCCGTTTAACGGTGTAACGTTGACGATCGCCCCGACGGTCGACATCGAAGGCGGCAAGGGTACGATAGGCCAGCCCGCGGCGGCCCTTGTCCTGAATGGCAATGTGACCGCCGACGTCGATGGCGAGGTTATTCAAATTCTGGGATCGACCTGGAACAGCGTCAGTACGCTTACGGCCATTAATAACGGTGGTCTGTGGCTTGGTGGAAACTTCGACAATGGTAACAATACGCTGAACCTCGATACGGCAGACGGTTCGATAAATCTACTCAATGGCGCTTCTTTACGAAATGCCACTATTACCGGTACAGCTGGCACGGAGCTGACCGTAAATTCCGGCTCTACCAATCTGGAAGCTCTGACCTATACCGGTGATATCACGATGGTCAACAGCGCCATCAGTAACGTAACGAACGGACTTACGTTGAACGGAACGCTGCTGATTGATGCGCCAACATCACCCACGGGTTTGCACCTGACCGGCACGCAAACGCTGGACGGCACCGCCACAATCATTTTTGACGGCGTGGGTAACACTGTGATTAACGAACCCCGACTGTTATCGCTGGGTACGGGAACGGTACTCACGATTGGTGAAGACATTACCGTACGCGGTGGCAAAGGGCAGATCGGGCAGGCAGCGACCAGTCTTATCCTGCTCGGAGACGTTATTGCAGACATTGCGGGCGAGGAGATCCTGATGGGTGGGCTGGACTGGTCGGCAACCGGTACGCTGCAATCACTGAACGGCGGCAAGATCGGTCTGTATGGCAACATGGATAATGGCGGTTTACCGGTTACAGTTGACATGGCCGGTGGGGAGTTTGACATGAACAATGGCACGACGCTTTCAAACGCCGTGTTCAATGGTACGCCCGGTACGGAACTGATGATTGATACCGGCACAACCGGGATGACGGCCATGACGTTCAATCATGACCTGAGGCATCTGAACGGCGCCATCACCAACGTGGCCGGCGGATTAACCATTAACGGTACCTCCACCGTGGTTGCGCCTGTATCACCTACCGGGTATCACTTTAACGAGGCCCAAACACTTGGCGGAACGGCCAATATCGTTCTGGACAGTGCGGGTAATTCGGTCATCAATGAACCACGGCTGCTGCCGCTGGGTGCGGCGGGCGATACGCTTACGATTGCGTCAACGGTAACCATCAGTGGCGCCACCGGTCAGATCGGACAGGCTGCGAGGCCCATTGTGATGAATGGAACGGTGACAGCGAATGTGTCCGGTGAAGAGATTCTTATCACTGGATCAAACTGGAGCGGTACGGGCAATATTAATGCTCAGAACGGTGGCAATATTCAGTTAGGCGGAGTGTTAAACAATGCCGACATGACGCTGAACTTCGATACGTCCGGCGGGACGATGAACGTGCTTAACGGTACCCAGCTGCGAAATACAGTGATGAACGGGGCGGCCGGAACCAACTTCATTCTGAACACCGGCAGCTTTACCTTTGAAGACATCACCTTTGACGCGGATATTACGCATACCAATGGTGCTATAGCGACGGTTACCGACGGCATCACCGTGAACGGAACCGTTACGGTCAATGCGCCGACTTCACCAACCGGCTTCCATTTTGCCAACACCCAGACTCTGGGCGGTAATGCCAATATCGTGTTTAACAGCGCGGGCAATTCGGTAATCAACGAGCCACGGCTACTGCCACTGGGCGGTACTCTGACCATTGGATCGAATGTGGTCGTGTCGGGGGGCGTTGCGACGATTGGAAGCCCATCGCTTCCTCTGGTTGTTGACGGCCGAATCTCTGCTGACGCAGGACGAATAGAAGTGCGAGGAACCAGTGTGACCAATAATGGCGTGCTCGAGGCGCTCGGCGGTCAGACGCTCGACGTTGACAACCTGTTCGCGTCACCTGGCGATCTTCATATTGGCCCGGGTTCTATTATTGATCTTGTGGATGCGGTGAGTGGATTAACGGCAGCCAGCGACGTCATGATTGATATCGGTGCAGGTGGGTCAACCGGAACGCTCGCGGCGTTCAACGGTGGAAACGCCTTTGCCGGTACGCTGACCATTAGTGCGGTTGATGGCTATGTGCCGACTGTGGGCGAGTTCTTCACGCTGATCAACCAGACAGACTTTGCCGCCAGTGAATTCGACTCGGTGGTCTCGGTGGGTCTTGGTGCCGGTGAGAGTTTCAGCGTCAGCTATGGTGAGTTTTCGGTCACTTCTACAGTGACCAACTAGTCGGGAGCCCACAATCCTGATCGGCCGGCGGGCAAGTTGTAATGACTTGCCCGTCTGTCGTTTGAAGACAACTGTTTGCGCGACTTGTGCCGTTTGTCGTGGATTAGTGCCATTGTCCGCCCGTTGTTATAATCGGAGCGTTTCCGCGATTCGGGACCAGGTTGCGAAAAAGGCTTAAATTACAGGTGCATTGGGCTAGTAAGAGTCGATAAATCGACTCTTTGAAATAATCTCAGAAAGATCCTGTTATCTCTTGCAAAAGGCTCGATGGGTTTGTAATATTCGCGACTGCGGATGCGGGGTGGAGCAGTCTGGCAGCTCGTCGGGCTCATAACCCGAAGGTCGCAGGTTCGAATCCTGCCCCCGCTACCAATCGCTTTTTGA
>CAWUKD010000208.1:0-5566 GCA_963922815.1 uncultured Gammaproteobacteria bacterium | reverse complement strand
ACAGAGTCTTTGAAAAGTGGAAGACATTTTTTGCAGCGATATTCGCCCTTCTCGCTTGTTAGCATTACAATTTTCCAATTACTAACCGGGAACTATCGAATACGAACCACAGACTTACGTGTCTTGATATTTGTTACCGGTTCGAAACTTAGTCTCGACTATTGATACCATCTATTCGCGAGTCTCGAGTATTGTGTACTTTTGAAGTAAGCAGTTTTGCTACCGAAAAGCTGACTATTCAACTTGAATCAATAGCTTAAAAGCACTTTTCAGTCTCTGGTTTTGTGAGGGATAACACCACTATCAGGACAAGTTACTACGTGCACGACAATACGATTCTGAGTAATTTCGAGCCCAATCACCCACAGAATCAAAGTTTGCGAATTTCCTGAGTGTCTATGCTGAGTAAACCAATACGGTTCCAGGATCGTCGATTATTTTGATTTTTAATAATCCAGATGCACCACTTGCTGGTCGTTCATATTTGAACGTCTATGATCCCTCAGAATAAGACTATTTATTGTATTAAAAAACAATAGCTAATCACAGAAACCTAAACGCGTTCGAGAGTGTGATTCTGGACAATTACGAGGGCCACAGCCCACGTTAAACACTTCTGGAACGCCAGGAGTTTCCAGCTTCTCGGGGAAATATTGATAATTCCTAATCAATCGCTTGGTATTCGTTATGTCGGTATTTGCTAGCGATCCTGATCTTTATGACACTGTAAACCCGCGATATTTCGATACTATTCACATTAATGACTAACCATTGGGAAGAAAACAGTCGCGATCAGTGGCGTAAATTCTCATAGTGTTGGGACCCAGGTGGTTCACCTAAGCCAATTCAACAAAGAGAAACAATACTAGAACTCACCGATCTTACTAACCTAGAACCTGCCTTGGCTAAATTCGATAACTTATTGAATATCATATCCATGACTAATTATTATAAGTTATGATAATATTATTTATTGCAAGTAATGTCTGTTACCAGAATATTAGCACATGACATCTACCTCACCAGATACTCTTCTTCATTCTGTACCGGATACGCTTCCCCGGTTCACTGGTGAGCCATCGGTGTACAAAGAAGCCAATCCGGCTAACTACGCTCTCGTGGGCAAATCCGAACACTGCCGCCGAACCTACATCAGCCGGCTCAATCAGGTCGCCAGACTGTTTAGTTTTGATAGCTATACGGCTGTACCGTGGAACCTGCTACGGCACGAGCATGTTAGCTACCTGATTCAGGCGTTAAAAACGCGTGGTGTCGCCCACGGCACCATAAACACCACCCTGTCAGCACTGCGTGCGGTGGCTCGTGAAGCGTTTAATCTTAGTCAGTTGTCCGGTGATGACCTTGCCAGAATACTCAAAGTCAGGCTGAGCAAGGGCCTCAACCTAACCACGGGCAGACATATACCAACGCGCGACATATCGGCTCTGGTTCGTGTTTGCGAACAGGATCAGGGACCGTCAGGTATTCGGGATATTGCGGTAATTGGACTTATGTATGTCTGCGGTTTGCGCCGTGCCGAGATCGCAATGCTGAAGGTTGGTGATTTCGACCAACTGGACAGCTCAATCAGGTTTACTGACACCAGAAGCAGGGAACGCGTTTGCTGGCTGGACTCAGGGACTCAAAGCGCCCTCTTCGACTGGCTCGCCATGAGAAACATTGAATTACTCGACAACGAAGCGCCCTTGTTCACCCCTGTACGCAAGGGTGGGCGCATAGTCTCTCGGGCTGTGACGGATCAGGCCATCTATTGCATTGTCACCAAACGCTGTAAACAGGCAGGTGTTCGACGTTGTTCTCCGCACGACTTTCGCCGCTCGTTTGTCACCAACCTGCTCGAGAATAATGTCGATGTAGTGCTGACCCAGCGCCTGGCGGGGCATGCAAACGCGGCGACCACACTGCGTTACGATCGAAGAAACCATCCGGAGATAAGCAGAGCGTCGGTGCCGCTATGTCTTCCCTACTCTGGAAAATATCGGGCAAAATAACGCGGTACCGTAAAGGCGTTGAACCTTGGTCTTAGTTCGGTGAGTTGGCGAATACAGTCACGAATCGGTATCTACCCGCCCCGGTATCGGCCACGACTACGAATCAGTCGTTTTAGATCCACTTCTTCATTTTGAAGAACCACATGAGCCCCGCGGCGGACACCAGCATGACGACCATCGAAACCCAAAACCCACTGGGATTTTCTATACCGGGCAACCCACCTACATTCATTCCGAGCAAACCGGTCACAAAGGTCAGCGGTAGAAATATGGCTGCCACCACGGACAGTACGTACATGCGTGAATTTTGCTCCTGCGCAATTTCGCTCAAGAGCTCTTCCTGCAAGACCACAGCCCGTTCGCGAGCCAGATCAAGATCTTCCAGGTAGCGTGTGATGCGGTCCGACTCTTCCCGGATGATTGTGATTTCAGCGTCCGAAAACCATGGCCCAGGCTGGCGGTACATTCGATCCAGCGCGTCTCGCTGAGGTGCCAAAAACCGCCGAACCGCAGCCGTTTGGCGACGCAGCGTGCTGAGCTCTTTGCGAAACTGCGCGTGATTTGCTGTCGCGAGATTCTCCTCTGCCTGACTCAATCGGTCTTCGATACTGTCGACAAAGTCACCAATGCGCTCGGCCAAACGTTTGATCAGTGCGCTCAGAACGTCACCGGCGCTGGTTGGTCCACTCTTCTTGACGAACGTCCCAAGCACATCCTCGACCGATAACAGCTTTCGGCGCTGAGCACTAATAACTCTGTGATCCTCAATCCACAAACGAATCGACACCATGTCTTCAGGATCTTCGTCGGGATTCGTATTTAATCCACGTAATACGATCAGGAAGCCGTTCTGTGTTCCAATCGAACGCGGTCTGGTTTCTTCCGCAAACAGAATCTGAGTGACCGATTCGTCTAGTGAACCCTCGTCACGCGCCCACTCATGGACTTCACTGGAACTGGCATCCACATGCAGCCACAACACACCCTGCGACGGTTCCCACGACGCAATGTCGGCCGGTTTGATGACCCTGGCGCCACCCTCGCCATCCAATAGCATGCGATACAGGAACGGTGATTCTACTCTTTTCATATATAGGTAGTCCTGGAAACCCTACTCGACCGATCTGAATGCCTTATCGGCAGGCTCTATTGATGAAATATGAGGATATACGTTAAACAGTTAAACACAAAGACTATCATTGTTTCGGGTATCGTAAGTAAGCTCGTTATTGGGCACGGGGTAACCGCCCATCGAGCAGAAACTGCCTGAGCTCGTATGTGCGTACTTCGTGGTTAAAGCGAAACATGACTTTATCGGCATGCGATTCACACAGTCCACGAACCGGGTTGATGTGTTTATTGGAACGCAGTACCTGGGGCTTGAACAGAGCGACATTGAGCGCCTTCTTGCTTGAACGCGCTGACACGAAAATCGCCGCACCGTAGTCGTGCTCGCGCAGCACGCTGCCAAGCGCGTGGGTAGCGGCATAACTCGATGGACTAGTCAGTACTTTTGCCCGACGTGACCACGGTGGTGTCGACAGGTCTGCGCCCTTTTCACTTTGGTATTTGGCCTCGAAGATCGTATGCTGACTCAGAACGCGGTCATTGAAGGGTGCTTTCATGCCTGCCAGAAACAGAAAGCGGTAGTAGGCGGCTTCGGAGAACAGAGCTTCGTCGCTGAGCGCGCCATAGAAGATACCGGGTTCGTGTCGCCGACTAAAACGCGACCCCCATTTTAGCGGAGGATAGCGCCATGGACTGCGTAGCAAATAGTCCAGTCGCAGCAATTCTTTTGGAACCGCCGGCTTGGAGTCTTCGAGCAGTGCTTCCAGTACCTGATGCTCGTTGAGGTCATCGACCAGCGCTACGGTGACTTTCTGTTCCTGGTTCTCAACAATGCGTTTTAGCTTACCCATCACCGTGACGGGTTCTGTCGTGACAATCAGGTTGTGCCAGTACGCTTCATCATAGCTTGCCACGGATCGCATCCAGATATTCTGTCACGGTTACCAGACCCGCTACCGAACGCAATTGATCTCGCGGAATGCCGCGGGTATGGCTGTTTTCTGTGGATAACCAGTGGTTGATTTGCTCCGCGTTGTCATCGACCAGCACTGCCAATGAGCGATAGCAGCGAATCAGCAGCTTCGCCAGCTCGCCGGCTTTGCTGTCGGGATCAACGCCCGACCGGGAAATACTGGAGCGATCCCGCCCGATGATCTCCGTCAGCTGTGACTGACGAATGCCCATACGACCCGCCGCCCGAGTAACAGCTTTACCCAGAACGTGGCTGGGGTCTCCCGTGATTTGTGGATTATTTTCTGGCATGAGCCAATTATAGTGGAGATATCACTTTCGTGCAAATGCATTGTTTTTTGTTTTTTTGTTTATATGCACTTTACAATCACATTGCCTGACATACGCCCTGAAGCACCCCCGCGGCTCAACGCATTCTGAAACGGCTCAACCTGACCGCACGCGCGTATCCGCATATCTGCACGCCTCGATATGACAGCAACCCGTCGTTGCCGTCCAGGAAAAGTTTGCCTGTCAGAAAGCGAATGATCGGCAGCCACCCGACTCGTTTTGGCGGGTCGATTGGAGGACAACCGCAGATAGTCATTCAAAAAGCGGGTCAGGCACTC
Organism: uncultured Gammaproteobacteria bacterium; assembly: GCA_963922815.1. Classification (GTDB taxonomy): domain Bacteria; phylum Pseudomonadota; class Gammaproteobacteria; order Steroidobacterales; family SZUA-146; genus SZUA-146. Next base: position 906 of record CAWUKD010000208.1, on the reverse strand, counting down.
ACGCATGCTGCATGAAAAGCCCGACCCGCGTCAGAATGTTCAGACCGACAACTACTGTATGGTCACCTTGATGTCGTCAACACCCGCTTCGACCAGGCTCGGGTTCGCCGCATCGGCAGTCTCGATAAGCAGGTAGACCGATTGGCCAGCGAACGCGCTCAGGTCAATAGTTGCCTGCTGCCAGAAGGCGCTGTCAATATTCGAAGCGCCCGTCTCCTCGAACAGCGTTGAGGTAGTGTTGCCAACGATCTTCACACGAAGGAAGTCTGCTGAAGACGAATTTCGATAGTGAGCAAAGTAGTACGAGAAACTCAGCTCACTGGCCGCAGACGGTGGCAGTGTGAAGCTGGGCGAGCGGATAGACGTGGTGCCTGAATCCAGATCGTTGCTGCCAACAGAGGTTCCGCGCACTCCTCCGGTTACCAGATAGCGACTGCCGCTTGCGGCATCATCCAGTTGGTAAGGTGCGCCCCGGATAAAGGTAGCTTCTGCATCGGCAGGCTCCCACAACCCGGTCGTCGCGGTATCAGTTCCGTTCGGGTTCAGCGTCCACAGTGGCGTACCTTCAAAGTCGTCGCTGAAAATTTCCGAATCAAACGGCGTTGGGTCACTGTTGTCACCGATGCCATCGCCGTCGGAATCCAGCCATTCGGTCGGATCGTCAGGGAATACATCCGCATTATCGCCATACCAGTCGCCGTAGGTATCAAACGTATCAGTAGGATCGTTCGGGAACGCGTCGGCGTTATCACCGACACCATCGCCGTCAGTATCGGCCGTCTCGGCAGGGTCGTTCGGGAAAGCATCACCGTTGTCACCGACGCCGTCACCGTCCGTATCCACCGACTCGGTCGGATCGTTCGGGAACTGATCAGCGTTGTCACCCACACCGTCGCCGTCTGTATC
>CAWUKD010000207.1:0-5583 GCA_963922815.1 uncultured Gammaproteobacteria bacterium | reverse complement strand
CAGACAGCCAAGAGGGTGGACAATTCACCTGTGGGAGCGGCTTCAGCCGCGACTTGGCACTGAACATTGCGACTAAAGTCGCTCCCACAGACAGATTGCCTACCGCCATTTCCAACCTGCCGGGCAGGCGCATGCCCCTGAACGTGGGAGCGGCTTCAGCCGCGACTTGGAACAAGGAACTACTCAACGGCAAGATATTGACCTATTCAGCAGGACTATCAAGCATGTACCCCAGCTCCTCTCAGTTGATCGGGCATCTTCCGTCTTTCCTGGTCGTGCGCCTGACCGCGGCGGGACGGCGAAGAGGGCGTGTTACGAGAGTACGCGATTGCGCCCCAGGTTCTTAGCGGCGTAGAGCTGCTCATCCGCTTCGCGCAAAATCGATTTGCGGCGGCTGTTAACGTCGGCCTGCGCCAGTCCAAAGCTCATGGTGATGTCAATGTTTGGCCCGATGTCGGACCACGGATAGTCTTCGATGACGGCGCGCAGCTTTTCGCACACTGCGTGGGCGTCGCTGATGCTGGAACGTGGAAAGCACAGCAAAAACTCCTCGCCGCCGTAGCGGGCGATGGTATCGGTGCTGCGCACGTGATCGGATAGAAGCTCAGACACCTTCATCAGCACCCGGTCGCCAATCTCGTGAGAGTGGCTGTCGTTGACCTGTTTGAAGTGATCGATGTCGGCCAGGGCCACGGTGAACTGCTTGTGCCCTTCAGTGGCGGCCTTGATCTGCTCCTGCAGGTAGTCGTCGGCGTAGCGGCGGTTGTACAGTCCGGTCAGCTTGTCGTGAGTGGCTTTCAGCTCCAGCTCTTTGGTTTTTTCTTCAAGCTCGGCGGTGCGCTCGGCGACCAGCGTCTCGAGATGATTGCGCATGACCGCAAAACGTCGAAGGATCAGCATGCCCATGGTCAGAACGGCGAGCAGCAGTACAAACAGACCGGGCTGCGTGGCCTGATAGCTCACGGCCACCAGGATGCCGATAAACCCGGCGGCAAACTCGACGCCGTTGTTGAACAGGCTGATGTAGTCCCGGGCCGTGCCGCTGCGGGCCAGCATGTAGATCGACATGCCGGCTTCGTTGATGATTTGCATCACGAGCATGGTGCCAATGACTTTGAACAGGCTGCCGAAGGTTATGGTTTCAAGTGGAATGGCGCCGCCGACGTAGTGGTAGAACAGGCCGCCGCCGAGCACCACCAGAATCATCAGGCCACAGTTGTGCAGGCACGCGATCAGCACATCGTTCCACGGAACCCCTTTGAGCAACCGGTGAATCGGGTAGGCAAACGACGCGGCACCCGACACGGCGGCCGCAACAAACGGACCAAACACTAAAATGCAGGCAATCTGACCAACGCGGTCGAACGACACGTGACCCGAGTTCGGGTGCGGATAGCCGATCGCGATGGTGAACAGGCTGAAGCCGAAAATCAGAAAGACGGTGAGCGGTGACGGATCGGTGGTTGAGCCGATCATGCGCCACGTAACAAACAGCGCTACCGAAGCGATCAGCAGCAGTGCCAGACTGTAGTACGGATAGGACTTCCTGTAGGGCAAAGGTTTTGTCACTGGGTGCTCACGCCGGGTTTTGGACAATTTACCTGAAATGAGTGGCAAACTGATAGATAAAGTCTTGTCTAACGGGTCCGAATCGGGGCAAATCGGAACTAATGGACGGTCATCGGGGTCTTTTTCTATTCACACGGCGTCGGATTCGATCATTTGAACTCTCTTTATAAGCATGCTCTGATCCTTGCAGGCGTGCTGCTGGTATTCTCGCCAGCGGCTGCCTACGAGTACATTGTCGAGGTCGATAAGTCCGCCAGGACGCTGGACGTCCGGGCGCAGTTTGACCGGCCCGTTCGCGTAGCTTTAGGGTCCAGCCGCGCGGCCCGGCACGTGCGCCGGCTTCGGCGCTGCGATTCCGACGAATCGCTGTCTCTTCGTCGCGGCCGCCTGCAAACCCGCGAAAGCTGCATTGAGTATTCGGTCAATCTCAACAAAAGCACGAACAATCGGCGCATGCGCGAGCGCTATGCCGCCGTGCGCGACATCGTGACCGGGCCGGATAACTGGCTCATGTTGCCGAACGACTCGGATACGGAAATTCATGTAGCGTTTGGACTGCCGCCTGGCGTTAACGTGTCGGTGCCCTGGCGTCCTTCGACCGAGGTCGCGTTTGCAGACAAGCGCCTGGACGGTCTGCGCGTTGAAGGCTACTCGTTTCGGCATCGCGAAATCAGTTCCAACGCGATTACCGCGTTTGGCAACTTTGAAAAACAGTCGCTGAATGTGCCGGGCGGCGAGCTGCGCGTAGCGCTGCTGCGAACCAAGCACAAAACGGCGCGTGACAAAATGCACCGCTGGCTGACCGATGCGGCAGGCAACGTGAGTCAGGCGCACGGCAAGTTTCCGCTTCAGTCGACGCAGGTAGTCGTGGTGCCGGTCAATGATCGTGCCGCTGAGCCCGTGCCATTTGGCCATGTAATTCGCAATGGGGGTGAAGCGGTTCAGTTCTTTGTGGACACCGACTGGTCGCTCGATTCGTTTGTGGGTGACTGGACGGCAACGCACGAGTTTAGCCACCTGCTGATGCCTTACGTTGAAGATCGCTGGGTGTCGGAAGGCTTCGCGTCGTACTACCAGAATGTGCTCATGGCGCGAGGTGAAACCTACACGCCTGAAAAGGCGTGGCGCAAGCTGTACGAAGGCTATGGCCGGGGGCGGGCGTCGGCGCCGGGCATGTCTCCGCGCAGTGCGACCATGCGTAACGGCGGCCTGATGAAAATGTACTGGAGCGGTGCGGCTATTGCTTTGATGGGCGACGTTAAGCTGCGAGAACTGACCGACAATCGTGAGAGCCTCGACAGCGCCATGAGAAAGATTCGGCTGTGCTGTCTGCCGTCGCGCAAAGCCTACAGCGATCTGGAGTTTTTCAAACTGCTCGACAGTCACACTGAACACACCGTGTTTGCCGACTTGCACAACGACTACGCGAACTCAGCGGGGTTTCCTGAAGTACGCGAACTGTTCCGGCGCATGGGGATACAAACCGGCAGCCGCGTGAGGCTGGTGGACGCCGAACTGTCCGGCATTCGCGACGAAATTATGCGGCCGAGGCGCTAACTGCCTGAGTGTCGATCGGGCGGATCGGTATTGCCCGTAAAAGAAGTGGCGCGACTACTGACTGGTCTGGCTATCGGAGGCCGACATCCCCGCCAGTCCGCGCTCGAAGGTTTGCAGGCGTTCATCGGTTGCTGAAATGCCCAGATCCGTCAGCTGAGCCAATGCGCCTTTGAGCAGCCGTTCATCCCCGAGTTTTTCCAGCGCGATGTTACCGACCTTGAACAGCGCGCTGATGGAGTTGGGATAGTCGGGGTGTCGTGTCCCGATGTCCTGCATGACGTCGGCCGCCAGTTTGAACTGACCCACGCTGATTGCGTACAGGCCCACTGTGTGGGTGGTATCGGGATCGCGCAGTCGAAACGCGGGTTCTGTTTTTATTGACCAGCGAACCACGTCGAGCGCATCGCCTGAAAGCTCTTCGGAGAGCAGATGCCGCACCAGCGGACGGGCAAAGTGCAGGCAAGTGCCGGTGTCGGGCCATTTGGCCAGTGCCTGGAAGCATTCGAAGCGGCGGGGAACCGATGTGCGTTCACGCTCGTGGTAGCGCCAGAGTTCTTCGGCGGCTTCTTTTGGCGCTAGTCTGGCCGTTTGCAGGGCAAGCTGCAGCGCGCCGCTGTCACTGGCAAGATCAAGCGCAGCGTTTTGCTGCTCGATGCGCTCTTTTGGCGACGTGATGTTGAGACCCAGTTCGTGTCGAAACACGAAGACCAGGCGGCCTACGGCGCAGCTCAGCAGGAACATCAGGTACAGATTGGCAAATACGTTTACAAACGGCACGTTCAGGAACCACGTGACGAACAGAGTGGCGAAGTAGCCCGTAATGACAATGGCGACGACGCCGGCGTAAGGCCACCCGATGGTGCGGATGATTTTTGCAATTCTGACCGGATCGAACGCCGAGGACACGCTGTTCTCGAGCACGGTTGCCGCGAGCACGGCGGGCAGCGCGAAGACGACCACAACGCCGTAGGCAATCAACGCGGGGGGCCCGAACTGTTTGGCGACGACCCCGCCGACGAGATACAGAATGATCAGCAGCGCATAGAACCCCATGGCACCAAAGTTGTGATAGATGTTGAAGTCGTGGGGGCTCACCGGCGGCGGTTCGGGATATCCGTGGACCAGTTTTTCCACCACGATCTGCGCGTAGCGCACGGCGGCAATGATTGTGATGACCCGCAGCCACAGCCCCAGTACGTTGCCGAGGTAGCCCAGAATGTAGAGCAGTCCAAGCCCGATAATGGCCAGCACGATCGTGCCGCGGGCGGGCAGCAGCAGAAGCTCGGTGTAGCTGAAGCGGGCGTCGGATTGGCTCAGAGGCATAACGTTGGGAGGCTGATGATTTTAAAAAGCATAGCATTGGCAGGGCGTTACCACTATTCGCCGCGAGGCGCCGGCTGGTATATTCAAAGCAGGCGCCCGTGTTCAGCCATCGGGTTTATGAACTAATGCCCCAGCGGCCGGACTAAACTGAATGGATCAGCCTCCCAAACGCGATCAGGTCGACCTGGCGGAATATGTGTTTCTGCTGCCGCAGCTGCTCGCGGTCAGTCCGCTGTTTGTGGTGTTTCAGCATATTCGTGAATGGGGAGAGAACGCCGATTTCATCTACAGCTTTCGGCTGATTACGCTGGCCTACCTGCTGATGGTCATGACCATCATTCTGTTTTTGTGGCGACCGTCCATTCGCCGAAAGAATACGTTTCGGCGCAATCTGACGCGTGTGAGTTCGCTCGGCATTTTGGCTACTCTGCCCGTGCCGCTGGCCATGCGGGTGCTGAGCAAATACGAAAACGTTAGCGTACAGCTGTTTACAACGCTTGAAACCGTGGTGTCGTCTGTTGCACTGATCGTCTGCGTGGCGCTTAACGCGGGCTGCCTGGTGCAGCTGTTTCGAACGGGGCGCGCCCCGGTGGTTCATCGCTTCGATTTTTTCTCGTTTGCCCTGCAGCTTATTTTGCTGGGATTGTTGATCAAGTGGTGGTAGCGAATTATTTATAGCGCAGGACGGCGTCACAGCCGTTGCACAAAAGCGCGGCGGCGTAGATAATTTACCCATGTCGAATCACGCCGAAATACTGCTTTCCACCGTGCAGCACCTGCGCCGCCATATCGGCGCTCATCCGTACGCGCGTGGCGACATGGACACCGTTGAACAGGCCTGGCTTCCAGGTGAACTGTTTCCCCCCGAGCGCAGCGTACTGCTGCAGGCGCTAAACGTACTGATCAATGCCGGCGAGCTGTTTGCCAGCGAGCACGACAATGTCACCGTGTACAGCGCCGAAGCGCCGCTGTATCACGCGGCGGGTTACTGAACGACGAAATCCAATTCCGGGATTGAGGTTGAAACGCAGGTGTTGACGCACAGGCGCGACGGTACCTGGTACTCACTGAACTCTGCTCTAGGCCGACGAACACAGGGGGCCGACGAACACAGGGGGCCGACGAACACAGGGG
>CAWUKD010000206.1:0-5610 GCA_963922815.1 uncultured Gammaproteobacteria bacterium | reverse complement strand
TCTTGAACCGGCGACTATCGGCATCACGCTGCACGTACTCAAGTACACGCTCCTGAAATTCGTCGCGCTGAACCAGTTCATCAACGATACCGGCATCAATGGCCGTCCTGGCAAGATCGCCGTCACTTGATGCCACCAGACCCGCAATATTGTTGGCGTAGTCAGCGACATCGCCTGCTTCGATACCGCGTACAGCGGCAACGTCATCCATGTAGGCGGTCCAGAGCTGATTCATCCAGACCAGACTCGACGACCGGTCTTCAGGAGACATATCATTGCGCAAATAAGGCTCAACAAATGACTTGTACTCTCCAACCTTGAACACGTTCCAGTCGACGGACAATAGCTCTATGGCGTCTTTGTAGTACCGACGAAAACGGCCAAACCCGTCCAGCACGACACCACCCGACGGATGCAGATACACTTCGTCCGCGTGTGCCGCGAGATAGTACTGCCCCTGCGTATAATAATCGCCGTAGGCGAGAACTTTCTTGCCCGACGTTTTAAAGTCTTCAAGGGCCGCCCCGATCAGCTGCAGATTGGTCAACCCCGCACCGGCCATACCGTCGAGCTCAAGCACAACGGCACTAATACGATTGTCGTCTTTTGCAGCTTCCAGAGCGTCAAGAATGTCCCGCGTCAGCGTTTGCGCCTGCGCCTGGCCCGTAAGTCGGTCCAGAGATCGCTGAACGGGATCGCCCGAAAGCTGATCCACCACCGGACCACGAGGGTTGAGCAACAGGGCAGAACCGGCATCGAGAGAAATTTTCGGGCCGCCCCCAAGGGTTGCCATAATCATGATGAAAGCAAACACCATCAACACGAAATGGATGACCTTGCGAAACACATCCAGGCCTTTGCCCAAACCTCTGAAAAAACCTGCAATAGCTGCCATGGCAACCTCTCTGACGACAAATGAATTGAGTGACTAGCGGAACCAGACCGACAGCGCGGGTACGAAGGTAATTATGAGCACTGCGGCCAGCAATATCAGCAAGAACGGAAACGTCGCACTGTAAACCTGCATGATAGGCGTGTTAAAGCGATAGCTGGCAATAAACAGGTTGAGCCCAACCGGCGGGGTCAGGTATCCGAGCTGCATGGTGGCAAGAAACATGATACCCAGGTGCAGTGGATCAACGCCGTACTGTGCGGCAATCGGCAGCACCAGAGGCACCACCAGCACGATGGCGGAGAAAATATCCAGTATGGCGCCAAGAATCAGCAGGAACACCAGCAAATAAAGAAGAAAGCTGATGCGACCGCCAACATGAGACTCGGTAAACTCGAACAGCTTCTCCGGAATGCCGGCGTCGATCATGTAATTGGTCGATGCAAAAGACACTCCGAGTATCAGCAGAATCCCTCCAACGAGCATCATGGACTCGCGCGCTATGGCGGGTAGCTGAGAAAACTTGATTTCACGCCGAATAAAGACTTCCACTACGATGACATACAGGGCCGTTACCGCAGCCGCTTCTGATACCGCCAGGTATCCGGAATAGATTCCGCCGAGCACGATAAACGGCAGCGGCAGTTCGAGCGCGGATTCGCGCAGCGCTGCCAGCACGTCCCTGCCCGAAAAACTGCTCAGCGATTGACGCGTGTGCCGCTGCGTCCACATGCAGTAGGCCGCCAGCATGACGAGCATCAGCACACCGGGTACGGCGCCCGCGATAAACAGATCGTCAATCGGCTGCTTGGCGACGACACCATACAGAATGATGGGCAACGATGGCGCAAACAGCAGTCCGAGGCTGCCACCTGATGTCACCAGCCCCAGGTTAAACCGGTCGTCGTGACCCGCCTGCTGCAAAGCCGGATACAGAATGGCGCCCAGTGCGATGATGGTTACGCCGGATGCTCCGGTAAACGCGGTAAAAAACGCGCACGCCGCAAGCGCAACGATTGGCAATCCTCCAGGCACCCAGCCCAGCAAAGCCTGCGTAAAGCGAACAAGGCGACCCGGTGCGTCGCTTTCGCTCAGTATGTAACCGGCGATAGTGAACAACGGAATCGCGAGCAGAATAGGCGTTTCCGCGATACTGAAAACCTCTACAGGCACAGCCGATAGCGCTACATCTTCGCGGTAAAAACCCCACAGTGCGCTGGCCGCAATGATCACGAAAAGCGGTGCGCCGAGCAGCGCCAGAATCAGAAAAATCAGCCCGCTGATAATCATTGCGCTGGTCCTTCATGGCCGGCGAGGCGGCGGAACGACCAGATAAAGTAACGCCAGGTCATCAATCCGAATCCGATTGGCAGAATGCTCTGAAACAACCACAGCGGCCGAGTACCAAAGGCAAGGTCCTCGTACTCCCGGGTTTCAGCGACAAATTCAAAACTGTAATACGTCAGCACGGCGCATATGGCTGCGGTGAAAAGATCGACGAGGAAATTAGTCCAGCGCAAAATACCGGGCGCCAAAAAACGTGACAACACGTCAATACGCAAATGTCGGTGGTCGCGCGAGGCCGCAATCGAACCGAGCAAAGCCACCCAAAGAACCGTCAACCGCAGAAACTCATCGGCCCAAACGAAGCCGGAATTGAACGCATTGCGGGAAACAATCTGGGTAACGGCTACGGCCAGCATCAACAGCAGCATGACAAGCAGCAACCCGTTTTCGGCCATTCGCCCGTAACGGTCCATGACCTTCAGGGCAGAAGATTTACTCATTTTTCTCTGGCGCGGTGGGCTTCCAGCAGCGCCTCGATTTCCCTGAGCTTGTCTTCCGGAATCGCGTTGGTCTTGGCCATCTCGTACCAGAGTTCGCGCGAATCATTCTTGAGTTCAGACAGGAGGCCCGCCTCTGGTTCTACCACCTTCAGGCCGCTACCGATCAACGCATCAAGCGCCTTTTCATTGTCCTCAACGTTCTGTGCGTCCAGGTTGGCATACACATTTTCAAACACATCGGAAACGATCTGCTGATCATCCGCTGAAAGCTTGCCAAAGAATTTTGCGTCCACCACCATCACGGCAAACAGGTAAGACACCGGCATGGCAGACAGATGCGTAACCTTGGTATGCCACTGCAGGACAAGTGCACCAATGGCCGACGAACCGATGACATCAATGAGACCGGTCTGCAACCCGGTCAGCACGTCCGTGGCGGGCAGAGTGACCGGTGACAGACCAAAACGCTCCATCGCCGCGTAGCTGATCACGTCGCCTTCAGGCACCCAGACACGCTTGCCCTTCAGGTCGTCGATATTGCGTACGGGGTAGTTCGACATGATTTGAGCGAAGCCGCCCGACGCCAGACCAAACGATACAAATCCCGCATCAAGCAAGCCCTGCTTGATGTAGTCATCCATTTCATTTCGCACCGCGTCGGCCTCTTCGAGGTCGTTAAACAAAAACGGTACGCTGTACAGATTCATGCCCGGAAAACGTTCGGCCAGTGATCCGGCCGTCAGCGCACCGCCGTGCAGCTGTCGACCACCGCGCATCATGCGCAGCACTTTCTTGTCATTGCCTTTGACGCCACCGCCATAAAATTTGAATTTTACTCGCCCATCCGTACGTTCGCTGATTTCAGTCGCGCCCGCCTTCATCTGATTCATCCAGTCAGAGCCTTCGGGCGCCAGCGTGGCGATCTTGAATGTCTGCGTCTGAGCCTGTGCAGCGCCGGAAACCGTCGCGGCCAGAACGAGAATGCAGATTCCCAGAATGTTTTTCATAATATTTCTCATATCAAAAGTATTCATCGGCCGATTCCAGCAGACGTTTAGCTTCATCTTGTGCCATCACGTTCAAAAGCGTGCTGGTTCCCAGCCTCGGATCAGCCTGAAGCACTTCATTGAGGAGTTTGTCGTGCAGCTCACGCTCATACAGCGTACGGGCGTAAAACCGCGCATAGCTGACTTTTACACTCAAATCGGTACCTTCGGACAGTTCCATCGCTTTTTCAAAGTAGGCCTGCCCCTTTTCCGGGTTTCCGCCCAGCGCAGCCGGGCGTATGGAGTTCAGGACCGCCAGATAGAGGGTAATATTTCCTTCTTCGTAGCCGTCGTTGATTTCGCCAAGCCGGTTCAGCAGCGCCTCGGCCTTGGGCAGCTGGGCCAGAACCGCATAGTCGCTGGCGTTGGCCTGAACGAACGCCAGCCAGCTACTGGCAACACCAAACAGGGCTTCGGCGTCTTTGGGACCCCTTTCGGCCAGAAAGGTATTCCAGTCATCGAAGCTGATCGCCCTGATGTCGCACGCATCCGGATATTCTATGCACAGCGCCCTCTGGGCGTATTCCCAGGCTCGGGCCGTCAGTCTCTGGGCACGAACCGGTTCATCAACAAACACGCTGCCATACGCCGAATACAACGCCGCAGTGTTGTACAGCATGGCGGGATTTTCAGGATCTCCCTGCACGAATGAGTCGAGCATCAAAAGATAGGCAGGTGCGGCCTGTCGCACCGTTTCAGGATCGTCCTGATCCATCATTGAGCGGGTCAGATTGGTCGCAACGCCGTCAACCGCGTTATCAATAAGAGAGCCACAGCCGCTCAGCAGAAGCATCAGAATGACGCTGGTCATGCCCAGTATCCGACGGCGTATTCCTATCATCATGTCTGATCCTCCCGGTGCCACACAGGCACACCTCATTCTGAGTCCTTGCCGCGCAAGGAGTTCCCGATTATCAGTGACTTACCGACAAGATTACCTGATTTACCCGCTTGACGAACGCCGCCGGGTCGGTCAGCTGCCCACCTTCAGCCAAAATCGCCTGTTCGTAGAGGAGCGAGGCATACTGCTTGAACAACTCTTTATCCTCCTCAACTTCCATTCGGACAATCAGCGGGTGAGTCGGATTAATCTCCAGTACGGGCTTGATGCCCGGCATGGCCTGCCCGGCCTCTTCCAGCATGCGCTGCAAGAATCCGCTCGGTGCGCCCTCCTGGGCTACCACACAGGACGGAGACTCAACCAGTCGCTGCGACAGGCGCACGTCTTCGACCTTGTCGGCCAGAATTGACTGAACTCGCGCCACCAGATCCTTGTACTTCTCATCCAGCTGCTTTTGACTTTCTTCGTCGGCATCGTCATCGAGCTTGATATCGCCCTGCGCGACCGACCGAAGCTGTTTGCCGTCAAAGTCCTGCAGATGTGTGACGAGCCATTCGTCGATGCGGTCACCCAGAATAAGGACCTCAATACCCTTTGCTCTGAGTCCTTCAATGTGCGGACTTGATGCCGCGCCTTCTTTGGTCTCGCCAACCATGTAGTAAATGTGTTCCTGCGAGCTCTTCATACGACCGACATAATCAGCCAGCGTTTCAGTCTCATCGAAGTTGTCATTATGAGTGGATGCGAATCGCAACAGTGGAGCAATGCGATCCTTGTTGCTCATGTCCTCGACGACCCCTTCTTTCAGGACCGCGCCAAACAGTTTCCAGAATTCCGTGTACTTCTCGGCGTCGTTATTACTCATCGATTCGAGCATGCCAAGAATTTTCTTAACGGACCCGGATCGAATGGCATCAACAACTTTATTGGACTGCAGAATTTCCCGCGACACGTTCAAAGGCAGATCGCTGGAATCCACCAGACCGCGCACAAAGCGCAAATAGCGTGGCAAGAGCTGCTCTTTGTCTTCCAGCACAAAAACAC
>CAWUKD010000205.1:0-5661 GCA_963922815.1 uncultured Gammaproteobacteria bacterium | reverse complement strand
TCGGCAACCAGCGGCTTTCTGGGCTGGGTTGACCGATTGCTGACCCGGTAGCACTCATGCATCCCGCTTACTCTGTTATCTTTTTTACCGTCTCTTCTGGCGCAGGTTTCGGCCTGCTGGCCATCGTGGCTATCGGCGTCGTGCTTGGTCTGTGGCATCCGCAGCAGGCGGGGTCCGCCGGCCCCGGTATTAGCCTGTTCGTCGGCGCCGCGCTTGCCGTCGCCGGCTTGCTGTCGTCAACATTCCATCTTGGCCATCCTGAACGCGCCTGGCGAGCACTGTCGCAGTGGCGCAGCTCGTGGCTCAGTCGTGAAGGTGTTCTGGCCATCGCCGCGTTCGTTCCGGCCGGTTTGCTGATGCTGGCGTGGTGGTTTCCGGTGTCCTTCGGCGTCCTGCTGAGACCCGCCGCTTTACTGACCATGGTGCTCATGACAGGCACGATTTACTGCACCGCCATGATCTACGCCTCGCTAACCACGATACCGCGCTGGAACCAGCCTCTGGTCGCGCCGGTGTACTTGCTGTTTGCGCTAGGCAGTGGCGCTATGCTCGCTGCGCTGTTCGCTCCGGCATACAGCCACATGCTGATCCGGATGGCCGGGATACTGTTGCTACTGGCGTGGGTCTGCAAATGGCTGTACTGGCGCACGATCGATACGGCAAAACCCGTCAGCACGGCAGAATCGGCTACCGGCCTCGGTGCACTCGGAACGTTAAGTACACTGGATCCACCGCATACATCGGCCAACTATGTGCAAAAGGAAATGGGTTACCGGATCGCGCGCAAGCATGCGATAAAACTGCGTCGACTGTCGATGATATTCGGACTGGCGCTGCCCTTGCTGCTGCTGATTGCTGCAAACATGGCAGGGGAGATCGCCAAAACGTTACTGATCACGCTGGCGACAAGCCTGCTGATCTGCGCGCTTTTGATCGAACGCTGGTTATTTTTCGCCGAAGCCGAGCATGTAGTAACGCTGTTTTACGGGGAGTCCAGCGTATAAATTTAGGGCTCGCCGGCTCCAGATCTCGCCTACTTAAGGCCTGCTTCAGGCCATCCCGAGCCCGCCCAGCAGCTCGGTACTCTGAGCGTCAATTCGGGCCACTTTGGCTGCCAGTTTTTCGGCTTTGAGAAATTTCGTGGCCGCTGGCATCCCCAGACACGTCCGGGATATATCGCTGACCAGGTCTTCATGCGTCATGTCAGCAAGATCCTTGGGCTCCATTATCATCACATCCAGGCGATCGGCAATTTCAACACACAGGATACTCGCTTCAATACTGCCGGGTTTCACCTCGTCGGGAAGCGTGTCGTGATGCTGCCGCACAACCTGCGCCAGACTGTCCGGCAAGCCCCAGTGAACACAGGCGCGGTACCCAAGTTCACTGTGCGTATATTTAAACACTTCCACATCCGCTTCGATGAGTTCTTCCGGCGTATGCCAGTGCGATTCATCAACCTTCAGTAAACTGTCCGGATCGTGTTCAAACATCACGAAACGACCAATATCGTGTAGCAACCCTATGAGGTACGCCTGCCCTTTATCTACCTGCAGGCCGGGCGCCAGCTGTGCTACCGTTTCCGCCGCCACAGCTACTCGGATTGCGTGCCGCCACAACGCTACCTGAGACGGATCTTTGGGAACAAACACACGCTGCACGGCCATCGATGATACGAGATTCGTGATCGTGGATGCGCCCATCCGTGTCAGAGCAGATTTGATGGTTTTTACCGGCGCTGCCGGGGACGAACTTGCCGAGTTGGCCACGGCGAGCAGCCTGACTGTGAAGGGCGGATCTTCCTTGGCCAGCTTGTCAATCTGATCGAAGTAATCGTCCGTACTGGTGTCGATCTGCAAAATACGAACCAGCACCTGCGGTAACAGCGGAAGTTGATCAATCTTGTGCTCCATCGTCTGTAGCGCTACCGAACTGGCCTTCACGGGTTTTTTGGTCGAATTCGCTAACACACGCACTCCATGGCAGTAATGAACAACTACTGCCCCTGCTTATCGCTGAGAATGGCAAACAGTTTGCCCGTAACGTAGATAGCGGCAGGGAATACGTAAACTTGAATTGGAGAGTCCGCTCAATCGTGGCGAGACGTTAACGGGAAAGGCCAGGGCACTGGCGGCAAAGCTACCGGGAGATGTCTAGCGGCGGCCGGCCAGTCGTTTCTCAATGGCCGCCAGTAAATTCACCCGCGAAATCGGCTTCATCAGCCGAATATCGTCTGCACCAATGTCGTGTCCACTGTCGCCCGCGTCGGATGCGTATCCCGATAGGAAGATAAACCGGGTATCAGGCTGCAGCTTGCGAATTTCCCTGGCCAGAGACGGCCCCTGAAGAAACCCCGGCATCACCACATCCGTTAACACAAGATCAAACTGGCCGTCGTCCTGAAACTTGGTGTAGGCCTCGTCCCCGCTGGCTGCAGGGACCACGTCGAACCCGGCCTGAATCAGACTGCGTCGCAGCACTTCCATTACTTCCTTTTGATCTTCCACCAGCAGAATTCGGCCCTCCCGGTTCCTCTGCGACAGGGTGTCGACCGGGTCCGATCCTGTTTGATTGTGATCCTTCGCCTCCGTTTCAGCGACGGGAAAGATCAGCTTGAATCGGGTGCCCTTACCCGGCGTGGAATGCACTCTTATCCAGCCATTGGACTGCTCCATAAACCCCTGGACCATGGACAGACCAAGGCCAGTCCCTTTGCCGACGGGCTTGGTCGTAAAAAACGGATCGAAAATCTTTTCCAGAGCGTCCTCGGACATACCAACACCGTTGTCGGCAACGACCATCACGGCATACCTGCCCGGCGGCAGGCCTTCGTACGCAGAATCTTCGTCGTCAGGCGTCACTTCGATATTGCAGGTTTCAACCGCCACTACACCCGACCCTTCAATCGCGTCTCGTGCGTTGACGAACAGATTTACCAGCGCGCTTTGCACTGAGGCCTTGTCGGCTCGGGTCACCCAGACACCGGGCACCAGCACCAGGTTTATCTCGACTCTGCTTTCGATCGTTCGCCGAAGCCACGTTTCGGTTTCACGGACCACCTCGTTTAGATTGAGCAGTTCAGGACAGAGCTGCGCTTTGCGCGCATACGCCAACATGTTTTGGGTCAGTTCGGCACCGCGCCTTGCCGCCTCGATGCTGGCCTCGATCAGCTTGCTGGCTTCCTCGCGCGCAGATTCGTCCCTGAACTCGAGCTTCAACAACTCCAGACTGCCGACAATCACGGCCAGCAGATTATTGAAATCGTGCGCGACGCCACCGGTCAATTGCCCCACAGTCTCAGAACGCTGGGCCTGCGCTGCGACCGATCGCGCCAGAGCCAGCTTGGCTTCGGCTTCCCGAATATCGGTCAGATCATTATTGGATCCCACTACCCGAACAGGCTTGCCACCATGATCTCGTACCACGATAGCGTCGCCCTTGATCGACTTGGTACTGCCATCCGGTCGTATGACACGGTACTCGGTGTCGAACGTTTTTTCACCGGCAAGCGCCTGATTATAGAGCGCCAAAGTCGCTTCAAAGTCGTCGGGATGAACGGCGTTGGACCAGTCGCTGAACGTCACGGTCGTTACCAGAGGATCCACGCCGTGCAGTTCTTTTGATCGTTCATCCCAGACCAGCTCATCGTTAAGCAGATCGTAATCCCATATCCCGAAACCCCCGGCCCGTTTGGCCAGATTCAGGGTTTCATTGACCTTGATCAACTCGGCCGACTTGCGCAGCAGTATCATCGAGATCCCGAGTACGACGGTGGCGTAGACGACGGACAGCGTGTTAGCCAACAGAATGTAGGGCAGATCGTTTCGCAGCCACTGAAGCGCGAGCGAGTCAGGCTGGATCAGAAAGAATATGGACGCTGCTGCAAAAAGCGATGCAACAACCAAAATACCGATCGACCGGCCGGAGAGCAGCGTACTCGTTGTGACAATGCGAAAATGGCGCATGGCCATCCCGATCAACGCGTAGATTACGTAGGCCGCGATACCGGACAGCGCAAAAGTTCCGCCAACCAGGCCGCGAGACACGCCGCCCATGGCGGCGGCTATGATTCCACCAACAGGTCCAGCAACAATGCCGGCGAGCAAAACGGGGCCGGCACGAGCATCTACCGTGGCGCCATCTCCGAGCGTCACGGGAACCGCGGTTACAAGCGCGGCGGTCAGGCCAAAACACAGGCCATTCAGAACACTGGCCTTCCATGGTCCCAGGTACGTGCGGTGTTTCTCAATAAAGTAGAACCCGAGCCCGGTGAAGCTCAGAAGGAGAATATTCTCCGCAATGTACAGTAGGACCATCATTGGCTACAGGTGCCGGTCTACCGCCTTCAGTACGTTCTCGACGGACGGTCTCTTGCGATAACCCTCTTCGGCAAACTTGGCGACCAGCGTTCCTTCCGAGTCAAACACCATGATGCCCGGGTGCGGGATGCCGTATCCCATCGAATCCTCGTCGTGCTCTTCGTTTCGAATCCCGAGCGCTTCGATCACTTTTGATCCGTTGTCTGAAATCAGGGTGTAGCCGATGTCGTGCTTGTCTGAAAAGACTTTGAGAATATCTACGCTGTCGTAGCTCAATGCCACCAGCCTGACCCCACGCTTTTCAAACTCGTCGAGACTCTTGTTGAGATCGATGATCTGGCGTTTACAGAACGGACACCAGTCAGCGGAACGGACAAACGCAATGGCAACGCCCTTATCGGTAATCAGTTCGTTAAAATCGACAGCCTTGCCCGCTTGCGTCATCAATGCGATGCCTGCGGGGATCGATGAGCCCAGTTCGGGGCCCCAGCCAGCATGGTGGTCGGCCACTACCGAAGTTGCTGCCAACAGCGAAACGGCAGCCAAAAACCGCATAGAAAGAGAAATCAGGGTGCGCATGTTTATTCCTTAAAGTTTCATGTCCGCATTAGACCAGTATATAGACTGAAATATTTCCGCGCGTGAAGTACACATTAAGCAGGCGCAGATAAGCATGCTGAACTCTTTGATGCGGCTCAGAGGGTGCATTCAGGCATTCACATCAACGACGACTCGTCCTTTGACCTGGCCCTTTAGAATATCCCTACCCAGCTGAGGCAAATCAGCAAGCGTCGCTGTCGTGACCATCGAGTGCAGTGTCTCCAGAGACAGATCGGACGCCAGACGATCCCAGGCCTCGACGCGCCTGTCGTGAGGCTGCATGACGCTGTCAATGCCCAGTAAGTTTACACCGCGCAGTATGAATGGAATAACGGTGGCCGGCAGACCCGCGCCCCCCGCCAGCCCGACAGCCGCTACAGACGCGCCGTACTTCATCTGGCCCAGCACGCGAGCAAGCATCGGGCCTCCCACGGCGTCGATACAACCCGCCCAGTTTTCTGACTCTAGCGGTCGTTTCACGGTTTCGTTGAGCTCCTCTCGCGCCACAATCTGCGTCGCGCCTATCGACGTCAGATAGTCTGCCGCTTCGGGCCTGCCTGTCACCGCCGCCACCTCATAGCCAAGCCTGGATAGGATCCCGGTGGCCACTGAGCCAACGCCGCCGGCCGCTCCGGTAACGAGCACCGGGCCGATGTCAGGTGTAAGGCCGTGCTGCTCTAGCGCCATGATCGACAGCATGGCCGTGATCCCTGCGGTTCCAATCGCCATCGTGTCTTTGGTC
>CAWUKD010000204.1:0-5758 GCA_963922815.1 uncultured Gammaproteobacteria bacterium | reverse complement strand
ATCTCCGGGGGCAGCTACGTTGACGAAGCCGACACCAACGTGGACTCGCGACGATTCGTCGAACTCTCCGGCG
The DNA here is from genome assembly GCA_963922815.1 of uncultured Gammaproteobacteria bacterium. Lineage (GTDB taxonomy): Bacteria > Pseudomonadota > Gammaproteobacteria > Steroidobacterales > SZUA-146 > SZUA-146. Next base: position 5,685 of record CAWUKD010000204.1, on the reverse strand, counting down.
ACCAGTTTCTGGAATCCATTTTGCTGCCTGGCGAAGATGCGGTTGCCGTTACTGTTTTCACACAGGCGCTCCTGCGAAAGAGCCGTCGGGAAACGGGCCAAAACAATTTTGTAGAGGTAGTCGGTAATAACCGTCAGCTGTTTCGAGAGGCTTACGGTTTTGATGTTCTGAACGTATTGCCCGCTGATCCTCTGGCGCCGTCCGGAACGGCCGATGCCATTGCTTACGCCATGAGCGTTGGTGGCGTCGCAAATGCCATTAATGCACTAAGCATTGGATCCAATAGCGCACTGCCCGAATATGCTCACATTCTCAGTGTCGTTGAAGATCTGGTGGATTGCCGACTGGACGGTTTGGGCACTGGCGCCCAGCAGGTAGTTAATCCGGCGCTGCCGGGTTACCAGGATCTGAGCTTGCAGCAGCAGGTGCTGCGCTTTCGCAACAATAACTTTTCCGTGTACGAAGGCTTTGAGCCGGGGGTTATTGACGCCTCGCGCTGTGACGTCCTCGGAGGTGTGGCGGATACGACGGCGCCTCAGGTTACGCAAACCGCCAATACGCCGTACTTCGAAGCGATTGCACCGGAAGGTGTGAGTTTAACCAAGGTTCAGCGCGATAGCCTTCGTGACCAGTTTGTCGCTACGGATGACCGTGGAGGTGAGCTCGTCTGGGCCGTTGAGATTCCTCAGCAGCTTCCCATAGGCACGACGCCTCTGACCGCTACGGTCAGGGACGCGTGGGGCAATCGAACAGACGCTGGTTGGCAAATACAGGTCGGAGATACGACGCCTCCCGGGTTCGAAAGTCTTGGTCCCGTTACGGCGAATGCGCAGGGAGACTTTACGATGGTCGAGCTGCAGCGGCCCGAAGTGAGTGATCGGGTTTCAGCCCAAAATGAGATTGTTGTAACCAACGACGCGCCGCAGGGCGGCTTTCCGGTCGGTAGCACGCAGTTGACCTGGCTGGCTCAGGATGCAGCCGGCAATACAGCTACGTTTGTGCAGGAAGTCACCATTAATTCTATAGCGCCGGTCACGACGCCGGCGCCCCCGGTTATTCAGATTGGTTCGACGGGGGTCGATTTTTCCCAGTTCTTTATGGATCCGGATGGTACGTCGCTGACGTATGCCATTGCGGGTCTGCCTGCCGATAGCGGCTTTGTGCTTGACCCGGCCACCGGGATTCTTGGTGGTACGCCGTCGCCCGCAGACGTTGCCGCTCAGTTCATCGAACTTACCATCAGTGCTACCGATGGCCAGAATACCGTCAGCCTGCAAACAACCATAAATGTAATAGCTCCCAATACGCCGCCGGTATTTGCCGTTTCGCAGGCGAATTTGTCGCTCGAAGAAGACTTCGCAAACCAAAGCGTGCAGATTCAACCCCTGGACGTGCCGGATGCCGAAGTCGGTCAGATGGTGAGCTACGCGGTGGAGTTTGCCTCCCAGCAGGCGCTGGATAGTGCGCCGTTTGAAGTCGTGCTCGACTCCGATGCGCTGATCTTTACGCTCGTGGCGCGTCCGGATGCGTTTGGCGTGGCGTCTTTTGATGTAGTTGCCAATGACGGTCAGAGTGAGAATAGCGAATACATTCAAACGGTGACCGTCTCGGTGCTTGCCGTTAATGATCCGCCAAGGCTCACCGGGATAAACGATCCGGTGGCGTTAACGGTTGGCGTTCCGTTTGAGCTGGACCTCAAGACACGAGTGATTGATGTTGATGATGAAGCGCTGGTGTTTAGCGTGGACCAGTTACCGTCGGCGATCAGCATGAGCCCTCAGGGACAGCTGGCAGGTATGGCGCTGCCATCGGATGCGCTGTCCGATGAAATAGCGGTTCAGGTGAATGCCCTGGATGCGCAGGGAGAGAGCATTGATTTCGCAATCAGAATTCAGGCCACCAACCCGGATACTGACGGCGACGGTCTTACCGACTACGAAGAAGGGTTGTCCGGGTTTGATGCGGCTCTGACTGACTCAGATGGTGATGGTTTCGGTGACAGCCTTGAATCGAAGATAGAGATCAGCGAGCCACAAACCGTAGTGATTTTTGTCGGCGCCGATGGCGACGATGCCCAGGCAGGCGATAGCCCGGGTACCGCGCTGGCCACACTGGGCGAAGCCGGAGTGAGAATGGCGCAGCTGGCTAATGACCAGGCTGTTGTGGTACTGATCGAACAGGACGCTGTTGCGGTTGGCGGGCTGGAACTGACGGGCAGTAACCGAACGCTGATGGGTTCGGTCGATTTCAACACGCTGCAGGCTTCGACCGGCGACGTTAGCTGGGTGGCATCTGCCAGTTCGATTTCCGGCAGCGGGCAGGATGTCGTTGTCGTCAGTGACTGCCAGGCGTGCAGCCTTCGGGATATTCTCGTAACCGGCGGGCAGGGACTGAGCGTTATCAATAGTGATGTGACGCTCGACAGAGTGCATTTGATTGGTGCGGCATCGGTATCAGGCGGTGCGTTATACATTGACAGCAGCCTTGTTACGGCGTCGAACATGCATTTTGCGGCCAACAAAGCGGAGCAGGGCGGTGCTCTGTATGTCGACTCAGGTTCGCAGTTTACGATTTTTAATTCTGAATTCAGCGGTAACAATGCGGCCCAGTCCGGTGGTGCGGTGTTTGTGTCGAACAGCAGTTTTGTCGCTCACAACGTCGTGTTTGCTGCCAATACAGCGCCATCGGGCGCCGTCGTCGATGCAGTGTCTGGCAACGTGGTCATTACCAACGCAACGGTTGCTTACAATCAATTGAAGTCGCTGTCCGAGGATCGCCTGTTTCGCTGTCGCGATGCGTTCCTGAACGCGTGTCTGGATAGTGAATCAGTACTCATGGTCGACAGCATTATTGCGGGCAATCGCAATGCCGGAGGCGACACGGTCGATATTGCCAGCGTACGCTCTACCGGGTCAGGCAATCTGGTGGAACCGGGTCGCGCCGTCGGAACTCTCGCTGGCGCCCTAATGACGATCGAACCTTACGGGGTCGGCTATGTAAGCCCGGATCCGGGCGTATTGAATAGCGGAAGCCAATCCGCCATTGAAGCCGGGCTCGACCGGTACTTTAGCGTGATCGACTCGGCGTTCACCGATACGGGTCAGGTGGAGTCTGGCTGGCATTCCGCCCGGCCGCTACGTTCTGTTGATGACTATTCGGTCGCTGCCGAATTTGCCGAAGATCAAGCGCTGTTCGCACTGCGGGCCGTCGATATCACGGTGATGGATAGCATTAGCCAGCAGGCATTGGCAGGCGATCACAGGATAACTGTGACCTCACTCGGAGTGGATCCGCATGCCGTTGTGGTGAGTCCTGGAACAGTTCCGGGCGGCGCACCAGGTGCTCGACCCGCGGTCAGTCTCGGCGACGGCCGCTATCGAATCTGGGTTAGCAACAGTTTCAACTCAGGGCAGGATTTCTTGATGGTGCAGCTGGACGGCGACGTCTCGGGCGTGCAGGTGGCGGTATTCTGCAACGTGCTGCTCTGTGGCTCGCCGTCCGTGACGACTGCGGTCGCCGGATCGCAGTTTGTGGATGATGAGCGAATTACTCCGGCAACCGCACTGGCCAGACCGGTACCCGACGGCAAGCCGTCTCTTGGGGTTAATGCGGCCATTCCTGTTCAGGATTGACTTCGCGCTAACGGACGCGCCATAAATCGTCACTTTCCGTGATCTACCGACCATTCACTATGGGGTGCACAACGTAGACCACGCATCAAGATCCACGCGCCGCGGGGCCCCGTAGCGCATCAATTACAGACAGGTTGTTTTGGCGGGTGTTGCGTTAGATATGAAGCTGACGGAACTCGGGTTCGGGTTCGCTTTGCTGCCAGGCCTCTTCAAAGATGTCGAGGTATTTCTGTGCGATTCGCGGGGCGTTGGTATCTGCTATGCCTTCCCAGCGTTTGGAATCCATTCGATAGACGACGCCTGTTTCGTCAGCGATCAGAAACGCATCGTTGCGAGAAGGCAGCTCGGAGCTCAGGCGGCGGATTTCAAAAAACGTACTGAAGCGGCGCGCCAGTTCGACGAGTCTGTGACCACCGGCTACGGCATCAACGGGCGACACCAGCAGGATCTGAATACGGGAAAACTTGTGCGTCAGAATCAAGTGCTTGACGGCATCAAGAAATTCGATGCGATCGTAGACCGAAGGGTCGAGGTCGTGCGAAAAAATGGACAGTGATCGGCGCGCCGATTTGACGACATCGAGGGTCGCCGAGCGAACATCACGAGACAAGGCCATGACACGTCGTGTCGTAGCACCTTCTTCGAGTTCGATGTCATTGGAAATCGCCATATTTACCCCATCAGGATATCCAGCATAGTGGATATCAGTCATTCTCATAATCGCGGTTTTCGATCGGACCAGTGCGTGTCGCCTGATCACGTAACCGTTTGGAGAGAATAGCCGATACGGTGGCTGGCAGACTGAGAAAGACGTCTCAGATTTAACAAATAATTTGCGCCGATAGCGTATTTATGGGGAAATTTTAATCAATTTGCCTATACATCGCGCGATGGGCAATGCCGGCTTCTTCAAACTCGTCCCCGCGGGCGACAAAACCCTGACGGTAGTAGAAGCGGAGAGCATGGGACTGGGCATGCAAATAGACTTCGTCAAAGTCATGACGCTGTGCAATGCCAATGAGGCCCGACAGAACCCGGGACCCGAGCCCCTGACTTCGCCACTTTTTGCGTACGGCCATACGACCGATCTTGCCGCTCGGCTGTAATCGACCTGTAGCGACAGGCGTGTCATCTACCGTGACGAGAATGTGCCATGCATCCGCATCCTGTCCGTCCCATTCGATATCCGCCGGAACGGACTGTTCTTCCACAAACACTTCTTGCCGAATTGAGCGCAGGAGTTCACGGTCATCCGGCCAAATCGCCTGGCGCATTGCGACGGTGTGGCGGCTACGTTGCACCGAATTCCGGCTCAGAACGGGTCGGCGTGGCGGGTCAGTTCCTCCGCACAGCCGGTGTAGTTTTGAGGGGTTAACCGGGACAGCTCCGCTTTGGCATGTGCCGGAATTTCCAACGACTCAATAAAGGTAGCCAGCGAATTGCGGGTGATAGCCTGGCCGCGGGTGAGTGCTTTGAGTTGCTCATAGGCATCTTCGATGCCGTGTCGTTTCATCACGGTTTGTATCGGCTCCGCCAGGACTTCCCAGGCGGCTTCAAGGTCTTCATCGAGCCTGGCTTCATTGACTCCCATGCGGGACATGCCGCGACTGACAGACGCGTAGGCAACGGTACTCCATCCAAGCGCTACGCCGATATTTCTAAGCACGGTCGAATCCGTGAGGTCTCGCTGCCACCGGGAAATGGGAAGCTTTCCGGCCAGGTGATTCAGCAATGCATTGGCCAGGCCAAGATTGCCTTCGGCGTTTTCGAATTGAATCGGATTGATCTTGTGAGGCATTGTCGATGACCCGACTTCGCCTTCGACGGCCACCTGCTTGAAGTAACCGATGGAGATGTAGGCCCACACGTCTTTGCACCAGTCCATAAGTATGGTGTTGGCCCGCGATACCGCGTGAAAGTATTCGGCCATCCAGTCGTGCGGTTCGATTTGCGTCGTGTACGGATTAGGCGTAAGTCCGAGTGACGACACAAATGCGCTGCCAAATGCCGGCCAGTCCACATCCGGATAGGCACTCAGATGAGCGTTGTAGTT
>CAWUKD010000203.1:0-5799 GCA_963922815.1 uncultured Gammaproteobacteria bacterium | reverse complement strand
GAGGAACGCTATACCGATAGCCAGGGTGTTGAGCGCTCTCGCCTGGTGCCGGTAGCCACCGTGATTCCGGGTGATCAGGTGGTTTACACCATTACGTTTGCGAACAGGGGGTCACAGTCTGCCGAAGGCATCAAGATTGTCGATCCGATTCCGGAGCAGATGCAATACGTGGCGGGTTCGGCGTTCGGGCCGGGCACCACCATTTCGTTTTCAGCCGACGGTGGGCAAACCTTTGCGTCTGCTGACGCCGTCACGGTGAGCGATAACGGTGCTCGTCGATTAGCGACGCCTTCCGATTACACGCACATTCAATGGTTGTTTAACAGTCCGCTGGAACCTGGCGCGCAGGCGTATGCGCAGTTCAAAGCGGTATTGAAATAATTTTAACGAGGCTCTGCCTCAAAGCTGGACGCCTGAACGCACGTTCGGGTGATGTTTAAAGGAGTAGTATTGTGAGTATTAACTTGGAAAAAGGGCGGCACTGGCTTCAGCTATTGTCGCTATCAACGATTCTGGTGTTCGCTACCAGTACGTTTGGTGCCGGGACAGATCCTGGTGGTACGGCTGCGGGTCAAACCGTATCCAATCAGGCCACTCTGGATTACCAGGTCGGGGGCGTCAGTCAGACTCAGATATTGAGTGACAACGACGGAAATCCGATTAACGGCAACAACCCCACTACGTTTTTGGTTGATCGTAAGCTCGATTCATCCGTGACCGAACTTAGTACCGGCTATAACAGTGCAACCACACCGACCGTCAGTCCCGGATTGGCGCAGGGCGGTGGCAGTACGGGTGCCGTGCTGGCGTACACGCTGACTAACGAAGGTAACGAAATTCAGGACTTCTCGTTAACGGCGGTAGCGACCACGTTTGACCCGTTCGCCGGCACCGACAATTTCGACGCCACGAACGTCAACGTATTTGTCGATTCCAATGGGGACGGTATATACGATCCCGCCGTGGACACCGCCACGTTCGTTGATGAACTCGACTATGTCGGTAATCCCGGTGCAAACCCCAGCTCTATTGTTGTCTTTATCGTTGCCGATATTCCGATTTCGCGGGTGAACGGTGATATCGCAGCCTACGTCCTGAATGCCCAGGTGGCAGAAGGTGGTGCCGCAGGTCAGGGTGCCGACATTACTACGGACGATTCAGGCGTTGCCGATGATCCCGCGGTGGTTCAGGACGTGTTTGCCGACGAAGCCAACGCTAACAACGGCGCTGACGGCGATCGGGACGGCATATCTTCAGCCGAAGACGCCTATCTTGTGGGTGCGCCTGAACTGACTATTGCCAAAACTTCGGAAGTGATTGCCGATCCTTTCACGTGTCCCGGGTTTCCCGGCTCGGCGTGTCCAGGCGGAGCGAATCCCAAAGCTATTCCCGGCGGGATAATTGAATACACGATAACGGTGGCTAACGCACCGGGTTCGTCATCGGCAACATCGATTAGCGTTGCTGACGACCTGACGGCCGAAATACTCGGCGGTGGCGGTACCGAAGCGATTGATTTCGTCACCGGTCAGTATGGCGGCAACGATATTGAGCTGACCACGATTGTCGGTGGTGCGCCAACGGTAACCAACCTGACTGCAGCCGCCGATGGCGACGTGGGTCAGTTTATTGCCAACGTATTGTCTGTCACGGTCGCAAGTCTCGCGGCTGGCGACAGCGCGGAAGTGCGATTCCGGGTAGAGATTCAGTAAACCTGGAATGCAGCAGATAGATCACAACTACTCCAGTACGGCGCACCCGGGCAATCGCCCGGGTGCGCGTGCGTTGTTGTGGTCGAAACACAGATCGAAAAGCGTGCGATTGTTTTCCGACCGGGAAGCACACAGATTTTTGCAAAGTTTGTGTCACGCCCAAAAACACACGCGCCGGTTCATGGCGCGTTTGGTCGTTTATGCCATTACGATTTTCTCGCTAACAGGTCTGCATTCGGTCTCTGCCAGCGCGCAGACCTTGCCCGGCACGCAGATCAATAATGTTGCCCAGTTGAGCTATTCGAGGCTCTCCGGCACCGCGGACAGTGTCGACAGCAATTCCGTACAGATTATTACTCAACTCGCTCCGACCGATGCCCTGATTGATTTCGTAGAAATTGGTGGTTCGGGCGGTACAAGTCAAACCATTAACCCAACCGCGTGTTCGACGGGCGGGGCTTCAATACAGCTCCCCGACGCGCAGCTGTTTTCCGGGACCGTGGTCACAGCTGGAGACAGCTTTAGCCTGACCAGCAGCGAATTTTTCCACGGCGGTGAACCGCTGTTTATACAACTTGACGATGCCGACCAGAATATGGACGCATCGCTACTGGATACCCTTGAGATCACCGTGTCGTTCGCGGCCACCGGTGATTCAGAAACCCTGACGCTCAGCGAAACGGATACCAATAGCGGGTTATTCGTCGGCTACGTGCCGACCAGTACGCAGGCTGCCGTCAGCAACGACTGTACGCTGCAGGTAGTGCAGGGTGGTCAGGCCGCTGCGAGCTATACCGACCCGAATGACAACACGGATGTCGCGGCGAGCAGTGCCCTGGTGGACCCACTCGGTGTCGTGTTCGACTCGGGAACCGGTGCTCCGGTAAACGGGGCCGAAATTACGCTTATTAATACACAAACAGGACTGCCGGCCGAAGTGTTCGGTGACGACGGTGTCAGCACGTACCCTTCCCAGGTGATTAGTGGCGGATCGGTGACCGACAGCGGCGGGGCGTCCTATGATTTTGCCGACGGTGCCTTTCGGTTTCCGCTGATCGCCCCGGGCAATTACGAACTTCGGGTCGTTTCACCCGACGGTTATTCGGCGCCATCGGTGATTCCGATCAGTGATCTTCAGCAGCTGCCGGGTGCCCCCTGGTCGCTGGTTCCCGCTTCTTTTGGCGGCACGCTGCCCGTCAATCCGGGCCCTGTAGTGCGCGTGGATATTCCGCTCGACCCTTCTACGGCTGCTCTGTTCTTGCAGAAGACCACGCCTCTGAGCGTCGCGGCGCCCGGAGATTTCGTGCCCTACGAGCTGCGTCTCGATAACGCCGATAGCGTGGCACTGATTAATGACGTACGCATTACGGACCAGCTTCCACCGGGATTCAGACTGGTCCGCGACTCGGTGAAAATTGACGGCGCTTCAGTGGATGATCCTGCCGTTGCCGCCGATGGCAGAACATTAACGTTTACGCTTGGTACGTTTAATGGCGGAGACAGCCGCCGTATCAGCTACGTCACGGAAGTCACCAATGCCATAGACGGCGACGAAGCCGTTAACACGGCGGTGGCGACGGGTAGTGGTAACATTGAATCGAACACGGCGAGCGCAAGAATCGCGCTGACCGAAGATATTTTTGCCACGAACAGCTTGTTGATCGGCCGGGTCGTTGATGGCAGCTGCGATGACGACGTGAGCAATGACGGTGTCGGCGTAGCGAATACGCGTATCTATCTCGAAGACGGCAGGTACGCGATTACGGACGAAGGCGGACGGTTCCATTTTGAAGGGCTGGAACCCGGTGCACACGTGGTTCAGCTGGATGTCGACAGTATTCCTTCCCACATGGAAGTCATACCCTGCCAGGACAATTCACGCTTTGCAGGCAGGGCTTTTTCACAGTTTGTCGATCTGCGGGCCGGGTCAGCCTGGCGGGCTGATTTTTATCTGCAGGACATCCCGGCTGACAACGGTCTGGTCGCATTAACGCTTGAGTCCACACCCGGCCTGGACTACGTCGATTACGCCATGACATTGACCGGCAGTGGTTCTGTCACGGTCAGTCAGCTCAGTGCCATGGTGATGCTTCCCGATGGAGCGGAACTGGTTGGCGGCAGTGCCGCACGTAACGGCCGAAGCCTGCAAAGCCCTTCTGTCAATGGAGCACTGATCACGTTCGGACTCGGTGAGCGCACCGGCGAATGGCAGGAGGTTGTAACTTTCCGGGCACGTATGCCAGCCGGAGTCAGTCGCGAGCTGGTGACCAAAGCAATGGCGATGTTTGTAGCGCCCGACCAGAAGAAACAGCGAACACCCCTGGTCGATAACCTGCTGGTCATTGAGCCGCCACCGGCCGAACGATTTGAAGTGACTTTGTCACCGCAGTACGGAACGCGAAGCGCAGTTCTCGGAGAGGCTGACAAGACCGAAATTGACGCAGCGATTGCGCAACTGACCGGTGCATCAGACCTGCGGGTACGCATTGTCGGCCATACCGATAACGTTAAGATCGCGCCTCAGAACCGTAAGGAATTTGCCAACAACCGCGTATTGTCCAAAGCCCGGGCGGCGGGTGTGTCTCGCTACATTCAGGCCCAGTTAGAGCTGCTGCCGAGCCAGATGATTGTCGAAGGCAAAGGGTCGTCGGAACCGCGGTCATCGAATGAAACAGCAGAAGGCCGCGCCTCCAATCGCCGGGTGGAACTCATGATATGGGGCGAGAAACCCGTGCTGACAAGTCGACTGAAAGTAGCCGCCGGCAGCAGGTTGCTCAGCGATATCAAATCACTTGAGGTCACCGGAGTATCCCGACGGGATCAGGCGAGCGTCAAAGCGGTCGAAGTTGTAGATACGGATGACTTCGCCGACGTAAACTGGGTTGATCGCGTGGACCCGGGGTTCGAGCTGCTGTTGCCGGCAACGGATGAAAATCTGGCCGTGCCCAGTCTGAAGATTGCGGTCAAGCATTCGCCTGATGAGCGTCTGCAGCTGGTTCTGAACGGTGAGCCGGTAAGCGGGCTTCACTACGAAGGCAAGAATCAAAACGCCGCCAGGACTGTGGCCATTAGCCGCTGGCGAGGCGTTAACATCTCGCCCGGTAACAATACGCTCGAGATTATTCGCAGTGATCGTGACGGCAATGAGCTTGAACGTCTGCTGCGCGCTATCCACTTCAGTGGCGGACCGGTTCGGGCGGAACTGAACGGCGCGGAATCCACTCTGATTGCCGATGGCCGCACCCGACCTGTCATTGTTCTGGATACGTTTGACCGTGAAAACTTCCCGGGCCGACCGGATGCGGTCGGCATCTATCAGGTTGAGCCGCCGTATCGCGCTCAGTGGGAAGTGGATGCCGCACGCGAGAATCAGCTGGTGATCGTTGGTGATCGTGATCCGGTTTACTCGCTTAATGCGCGGGGGCAGGCGGTAATCGAACTGGAGCCGACGTCCCAGGCCGGTGAGGTGGTGCTTCAGCTCAAATTCGAAAACGGTCTTGAACAGGAGGTTCGCGCCTGGCTCAAGCCGTCGACGCGTGACTGGATTTTGGTGGGTATTGCCGAAGGAACGGTTGGTTATAACTCGATCAGCGACAATCTCGAGAACGCCGCAGATGACGGGTTTGAAGACGATTATTACGAGGACGGGCGCGTGGCGTTCTTCGCCAAAGGCAGAATTCGCGGCGATTACCTGATGACACTGGCCTATGACACGCGGGGTCGCAAGCAGGATGAGACCGGCTTGTTCGGTACCATCGATCCGGATCGCTTCTACACGTTGTACGGTGACGCCACCGAGCAGCGCTTCGACGCGGCGAGTCAGGACAAGCTGTTCCTCAAGATTGAGCGCAACCAGTTCTATGCATTGTTCGGGGATCATCAAACGGCCCTGACGGTTACCGAGCTTACGCGGTACAGCCGCTCGCTGAACGGATTCAAGAGTGAATATGCGGGAGATCGTTTTGGCTACAACGTTTTCGCCGCACGCACCGATCAGGCATTTGTAAAGGATGAAATTGCAGGTGATGGCACTTCCGGGTTATACCGCCTGAGCCGCCAGCCAATTATTATCAACAGTGAAAAAGTG
>CAWUKD010000202.1:0-5869 GCA_963922815.1 uncultured Gammaproteobacteria bacterium | reverse complement strand
CGATATTTCTCCGGCATATTTGCCGGATGATCGCATTGTGTTTGCGTCGACCCGCCAGCGTCAGGCCAAAGCAATTCTGCTGGATGAAGGCAAGCCGCAGTTCACAGCGCTCGACGAAGACGAAAATGTTGAGGCCTTTTCGCTACACGTGATGAACAGCGATGGAACAGACCTGCGCCAGATTACATTCAATCAGAGCCACGATCTCGATCCTACGGTGCGCAGCGATGGCCGAGTCGTGTTTAGTCGCTGGGCGGCCAAGTCGGGCAATAACTCGATCGCCCTGTATTCGGCGCGTCCTGATGGAACCGACGAACAGCTTTTATATGGCGCTAACAGCAGCGGTACGGGTAGTGATGATACGCCCGTTCATTTCATCGAAGCTGAAGAAATGCCGGATGGCCGGATCGGCGTTATGGTTCAGCCCTTTGAAGCGAACCGGCTGGGTGGCCAGCTCACGCTGATTGATACTGAAAACTATATTGAAAATACTCAGGGCAATATTGCAAACCTGGGTGCGCCGGGTCCTGCGCAGGAAGCCGGAACGGTTAATGAAGTGCGTACCGATGACGTGTTGTCACCTGGCGGTCGCTATAGTGATTTCTTCCCGCTGTGGGATGGCTCTGATCGGGTATTTGTCAGCTGGAGCCAGTGCCGTCTCGTGGTCGACGATGTCATTGTTGCCTGCACCGAAGAGCTTATGAACATGCCGGGCGCGACAGAGGCGCCGCCTTTGTACGGCCTCTGGGTCTACGACCGCAGCGATGACACTCAACTACCTGTCGTGCCGCCTGTAGAAGGCGTGATGGTGACCGAGATGATCGCCGCGCAGCCGCGGCCGCTACCGGCCATTATTTTTGATCAGGCAGCAGGTGTAGAGCTTGATGAGGCGCTGGTCGAAGAGGGCGTCGGTATTCTGAATATTAAAAGCGTATACGACTTTGACGGAGTCGATACGACGGGCCCGGGAATTGTTGCGCTGTCAGATCCGGCACAGTACACCGCCGATGAACGTCTCGTACGTTTTATTCGGGTTACCAAAGCCGTCTCGATTCCAGACGATGATCTTGTTGACCTGAACGGTTCTGCGTTTGGCCGCAATCGCGGACTGGGCATGCGTGAGATTGTCGCCTATGCGCCGGTTGAGCCGGATGGTTCAGTGCAATTGAAAGTGCCGGCTAATACGGCGCTTGAAATCGGCTTGCTGGACGAGAACGCCCGTCGAAGAGGATTCCGGCATGGCTCCTGGCTGTCGGTACGCCCGGGCGAAGTCAAAACGTGCAACGGTTGCCATGACCCGAACAGCGGTCAGTCGCATGGAAGAAGTGACGCATTTAACGCCGTTAACGTCGGGTCTCTGACGACCAGTCTGCCATTTCCAAATACAGATCCCGCACTGTTCGCCGATTTTGGTGAGACCATGGCCGAAACCCGGGCGCGCATTAGCTGTGCAACCGACTGTGCATCGATTACCCCTTCCGTTGATGTGGTTTATGAAGACGTCTGGACAGATGAAGTTGCCGCGGGTCGCCAGAAGGATGTGGCATTCAGCTATGCCTACTCCGATCTGGTAACGCCGCAACCTGTGTCGAATGCCTGTGTTTCGGAATGGAGTTCGCTGTGTCGCATCGTGATTCACTATGAAGCCAATATACATCCGCTATGGAGCACGCCCCGAGTGGAGTTGGCCGACGACATGGTTACCGTACTGAGTGATGAAACCTGTACTTCGTGTCACAGCCCGATGGATGCGATGGGCGTTGTGCAGGTGCCGGCGGGGCAGCTCGATCTGACCGACGGCCCTTCTCCCGACAATGCCGATCAGTTCAAGTCGTATCGTGAACTGTTGTTTAACGACAATGAGCAGGAACTGGACATGGATGCCCTTCAGGACCGACTGGTTCAGGTGGGTGTTGATCCCGATACCAATGAGCCGATTTTCCAGACGGTGACGGTAGCGCCCTCAATACGCGCCGGGAGTGCACGTATATCCATGGGCTTTTTCGACCGTTTCGCCGAAGGTGGCAGTCATGCAGGTTATCTGACACCCGCAGAGCTGCGCCTGATTTCCGAGTGGGTGGATATAGGCGCTCAGTACTATAACGATCCTTTTGTGGTGCCCCAGGACTAGGTGAGCATGCAGACACTTAAATACATAGTGGCAGCTGCCGCGTTTCTCCTGCTGATGCCAGCGGCCATTGCCAGGTCCGATGTGGAGCTGATTGTCGAAGAAGCGTTCATCGAACTGCGCACAGGGCCTGGACGCGGCTATCCCGTTTTCTATGTTGTGGAGCAGGGCGAAGAGATCACGGTGACGCGCCGTCGCACCGAGTGGTTCGAAGTGATCGCCCCGAAAGGCCAGGAAGGCTGGGTGCATCGCGACGCGCTGGAACTGACGCTGGATCCGGAAGGCATGGCCATTCGCGTGGAAGACAGTTCATTTGGCAGCTACTCGAACCGCCGTTTTGAGATGGGTGTGATGGACGGCGAGTTTGGCGGGGCCGACGTAATATCGGTATACGGCGCTTACTCGTTTACTCCGAATGTTTCGGCGGAAATTGCGGTATCGCAAGGTATCGGTACCTTTGCCGACAGCGTCTTCGCTACCGCCAACGTGGTCCATCAGTTTTTCCCGGACAAACGAATTACACCCTTCTTTACTCTGGGTGGAGGCATGTTACGCACATCGCCAAATGCCACTCTCGTTGAAGTTGAAGATCGTACCGATGAAATCGCGTTTGCCGGAATTGGCTTGCGTGCCTATGCCACGCGGCGCTTATTGCTGCGCGCGGAATACAAATCCTACGTGATATTTACAAGTCGCGACGAAAATCAGGAGATAGACGAGTGGAAAGCCGGTTTTTCTTTCTTTTTCTAAGTAAAAGGTTGCTGCTGACCTTTTTGCTGCTGGGCTCATTATTGATGAGCGGTTGCAGTATGTTGCAACAATCGGCTTCCGAGGCGGCTGACGAGGAAGTGCCTCCTGTCATCGATCCCGAGGTTGATCGCCGAGACATTCGCGTACCCAAAATAGACTCCGAGAACTTTGAAGTCGGGATTTATGGCGGGCTCATGAGTATTGAAGACTTTGGCAGTGATCCGGTAGTCGGAGTTCGGGCGGCGTTTCATGCCACCGAGGACTTTTTCCTCGAAGCTGCCTACGGGAAAGCCGAGGCAGGCCGAACGAGCTTTGAAGAGCTTAGCGGCGCCGTCGAGTTGTTAACTCCCGAGGAGCGGGACTTTACCTATTACAACCTGTCCCTGGGCGTCAACATACTCCCGGGCGAAGCGTTCTTTGGCAGTAAGCGTGCGTTCAACACGGCGCTCTACGCCATAGCGGGCGTTGGCTCCACCGAATTTGCGGGTGACGACCGATTCACCATCAACGCAGGGCTCGGCTATCGGGTCATTATCAACGATTTTCTGGCGATACACGCCGATGTGCGCGACCACCTGTTTGATATCGACTTGCTGGGTGAAGAGAAAACCACGCACAACATTGAATACAACTTTGGATTTACGATCTTTTTTTGAGGACGGAATACATGAAAAAGCCAGCACAAATTCTAGCGGTTGTTGCCGCCTTGTTCGCAGTAACCGCCTGGTCCGCCAAGACCGATCTGTTGCAGAAGCAGGCGCCGGACTTCACGTTAAAGAGCCTTGAGGGTCCCAACGTCAAGCTCAGCGAACTGCGCGGTGATGTCGTTTTGATCAACTTTTGGGCGTCCTGGTGCGGGCCATGCCGACAGGAAATGCCGCTGCTGGAAGAGCTAAGCAGCAAGTACGAGCCTATGGGCTTCACCATGCTTGGCGTCAACGTGGAAGAGGACAGCACCGCAGCGAAGTCGATGCTCGACGAGCTCGGCGTGAGTTTCCCGATCCTGTTCGATAACGAGAACACCGTTAGTGAAAGCTATGACGTCATCGCCATGCCCACCACCGTGATTGTGGACCGCGACGGCAAGGTTCAATACGTGCACCACGGATACAAGCCCGGAGACGAGGGTAAATACCAGGACGCGATTCGTCGCGCCATTCGCCAGTAACCACAGGTTTAATCATGAAAACGTTAAGACTAGCGCTTTTACTCGCTTTGCTCGGAACTACCGGCTGCGCCTCGGTGAGTGAAATCGAACCCTGGGTAAAGCCCTATGAGCGAGCTAACCTGGCAGATCCCATCATGTCTTTTGAGCGTGATCCGCTGGCAGCCTCGTATCTTCAACACGTGTTCGAATCGCGTGAGGGTGCCCGCGGTGCTGTGGGTGGTGCTCATGGCGGCTGTGGCTGTAACTAGGGTCTGAAATGAAATTACACATTCGACAGCTTATGGCGTTGCTGGCACTGGTTTATGCAGCAGGTTCACAGGCGGCAACGCTGCCTGAAGACCGTACCGACTTGTTGTACCACGCCTATGAGGGAGGTGGTGCCGACATCGATGGTCCGGCTATTGTTGTTCGAAAGTCGTTCGGCGACAAAGTATCGCTGAGTGGCAAATACTACGTTGACAGCGTGAGCAGCGCTTCGGTTGACGTGGTAACGACCGCGAGCCCTTACGTTGAAGAACGCATAGAAACCAGCTTCGGCGCCAGCTATCTGTACGACTCGACGCAGTTCAGCATCAACGTTACAAACAGCGATGAAAACGATTTTCAGGGGCGCTCCTACTTTTTCTCGATCAGCCAGGAAATGTTTGGCGCGCTGACCACGCTTTCTCTGGGCTACGGCCTCGGCGATGACACGGTCAGTCGTAATGGAGACGATGAATTCGAAGATGGAATCGATCGTCAGCACTACCAGATCGGGCTGACCCAGGTGCTGACCAAAAACTGGATCGCCAGTCTGGACTACGAGGCGATCACAGACGAAGGTTACCTCAATAACCCATATCGATCAGTACGTTATCAGGATGATTCTGCGCGAGGATACGCGTATGAGAGCGAACTGTATCCGCGCACCCGCACCAGCAACTCGCTGTCACTGCGCAGCCGTTACTTTCTAAAGTATGGCGCTGCGGTCACTGCCGATTATCGCTATTTCACGGATACTTGGGATATTGAAGGTCATACCGCTGGAATTGGCTACATTCACAAGTTTCGCGACGACTGGACGTTTGAAGTGGGGTATCGCTATCACACACAAACGCAGGCGGAGTTCTACAGCGACCTGTTTGAGCGATCGCAGGCGCAGAATTTTCTGGCGCGTGACAAGGAAATGAGCTCGTTCTCGGATCACATGGGCCGAATTGGCGTGTCGTATGCGTTTTCCCCGAAAGTGCTGCCGTTCGTCAAGCGCGGAACGGTAAATCTGTTTCTCAACCGGTTTCGGTTTGACTACGACAATTTTCGCGACCTGACGGTTGAAGGCGTGCCGGCGGGCGAAGAGCCGCTGTATGGCTTTGATGCCAATGTGATCCAGTTTTACGTGTCGGTCTGGTATTAGGCCGGCCCCGGAGTACATGTGATGAAGGCTATGAACGTTCTGAAAAACAGTGTGCTTGTGTCGCTACTAATGGCCACAGGCGCAGCAAGCGCGGAATGGTTTGATCGTACCGAGGCGATTATGGGCACTCAGGTCAGCGTGCAGCTTTGGCACGACAGCGAGTCTGCGGCCACGATGTACCTGGACCAGGTCATCGGCGAGATGCATCGGATTGATCACCTCATGAGCACGTACAAGAGTCACAGCGAACTGTCCGGGGTCAACCGGGATGCCGCTCAAAAAGCGGTCCCGGTCAGTGACGAACTGTTTGAACTGATTCAGTACGCGCTGGAGCTCGGCGTGGTCACCGAAGGCGCCTTTGACATTACCTATGCCAGTGTGGGCAAACACTACGATTTTCGCAAAGGTGAAAAACCTTCCGACTCGCAAA
>CAWUKD010000201.1:0-5910 GCA_963922815.1 uncultured Gammaproteobacteria bacterium | reverse complement strand
GCTTGTCAGTCCTCCGGCGCTGTCGCAGGAGTTACCGGAGGGCAGCGGGTTGAATAAAGTCGAGGCTTTGTGCGCTTCGTGTCACCGAACCAGCGTAATCACCCGAAGTTCGGGCTATACGCGAGGCCAGTGGGACGAGCTTATTGCCACCATGATCAATCTTGAAGACTCGCCGCAGAAGTCGCCGATTCTTGATTATCTGACTGAACATTTTGCGCCCGGTGACAATCGCGCTGCGACCCGGTTGCCGATAAAAGAAGAGCTGGATTTCACCTCATGGAAAGTCCCGACGCTGGGTCAACGGTCACGCGATCCGGTGGAAGCGCCGGATGGCACGATTTGGTGGGTTGGCCAGTTTGGCAATATTCTTGGCAATATTGATCCGGTCTCCGGTGAATTGAAAGAGTACACGCTGCCGGCCAACGCCCGACCGCACAGTGTGGAAATCGATAAGAATGGTAACGTCTGGTATACCGGCAACGGCAACGGCACGGTAGGCATGTTGGTGCCTGGAACCGATACGTTCAAAGTCTATGAAATGCCCGATGAGAACGCTGTTGATCCGCACACGGCCATTTTCGATGATGACAACACGATGTATTTCACGCTGCAGCGGTCAAACATGGTCGGGCGTCTTGTGCCTTCGACCGGTGAAATTACTCTCGTGGATTCGCCGGTTGAAAAGTCCCGACCTTACGGCATCAAAATAGATTCCAGCGGTACAATCTGGATCGCCTGCAACGGCAGCAACTGCTTGCTGAGCCTGGATCGCAAGAGCATGGAGCTGACGGCCCATACGCTGCCACAAAAGGGGACGACCGTAAGACGACTGGACGTGGCGGCAGACGATACCGTCTGGTACGTGAATTCGAGGCTGGGCTATTTGGGACATTACAATCCCGAGACCGGAAAGATCAGAGAATGGCCGTCTCCGAGTGGCCCAACGTCTCATCCTTACGCGCTGGTCGTCGTTAACGGCGATGTCTGGTACAACGAGTCGGGCGTCCGGCCGGATATGCTCGTTCGATTCGATCCCGAAACGGAGCAGTTTCAGAGCTGGCCCGTTCCGTCTGGAGGCGTGTATGCCGGAATTATCCGCCATATGCGTGCTACCAGAGACGGTGACATCCTGATTCATCAGAGCAGTACAAACCACATCATGAGGGTTAATCTCGACTGACACGGTTTTCGTTCGTACGACCCGTCCAGCGTTTTACCTGAGGTTCGCCGTTTTCTGTGGACGGTAATTGCGCATGGATTGCTCAAATGGATTGATGAGGGTGAATTCGCGGAATTTCCGTCTCGAACCCGAATTCTACTCGAACAAAAATTATTCGGTGGCAGATAGCGATACCAATCATTTGGCGATTAAATTGCTATTAAAAACAATCACATATACATTCTCAAGAATACTCGTTATGTTAATGGCGCTGTCCTGGACTCAAATATCGGGATTGGATCTGCAGCGTAAAGTGTAGCCAAAATATTCCGGATTAAGACTGCGAGCATTATGTATAATTTTGTGATGCCGATTACTCTCCAATTTTCAGCAGCGCCTCTTACGGCCCTGATGTTCTTCGTGCTGACATTAATGTGCAGTTCCGCAACTGCCGCTGACGCTGTGCGTAATGCTTCAGCCGAGCAGCGCGTTAGTGACGCCAAAATGGCGCGGGACGCATCGGGCGGCGAGAACGCAGAGGATCGTCAGCAGCGTCCGACGTTTGGCTGGATTGAGAAAGTCATCCTGTCCCCGGAGTTGCGCTGGAAACTGGACGCAAAACTGGATACCGGGGCGGATACGTCCTCTCTGGATGCCTCAGGCATGCGACGGGTCAGGTACAAAGGCAAAAGCTATGTGCGATTTTCGGTGCGTGATCCTGAAAGTGGCGACATGGTGTCGCTGCGTCGACCCTATGTGAGAACGGTCCGGATTCGCCGGCATAATGGTGAGCATCAGCGCAGGCGCGTGGTGCTTATGACGGTGTGTCTTGGCAGCGAACAACGCACGATCGAAGTAACGCTGACAGGCCGCGAAGTGTTCGATTACCCCATGCTTCTTGGCCGAAGTGCGCTGGCGGGTCTGGCGGTTGTTGATCCCATGCAAACCTACACGACGGCTCCCGAGTGCAAGCAGATGATTGAAGACGACGTGGACGACGGCGCGTCTGAGTCATCGGCCAACACGCTGACCGATGTCGGCGTCACGAGAGACGCACAATAACGTGTTTTTTAGAACTCAAGTTGTCGTGCTGTCTGCAATCCTGATGGCCGCCGGTGTGGCGCTCTTTTACTACAAGGCGTTCCATCTTGGTCTGCCGCTCAAGCAAAACACCAATTCATCGGTCTGGACCGTTGAGGCACGCCTGGCGTTTCGTGGGCAGGGCGGGCCGGTAAAGGCCCAGATGCGAATTCCGAAAAAACCGCCCGGCATTGGAATTCTCAATGAGAACTTCGTGTCGCGCGGTTTTGGACTCAGTACGCAGGATTACGAGGATGGCGAGCGCCTGGCCTTCTGGTCTTTAAGGCGAGCCAGAGGGCCACAGGCCGTCTACTACCGTATCGCAGTATTTCTTGATCCGGATTCGGAACAAAACCGGGCAACGCCCGCGTTTCCTGAAGTGCCTGTACTGGAGGAGCCGTATTCGACGGCGCTTCAGGATTTGGTCAGTGATGCGCGTGAACGCTCGGCTGACATCGCATCGTTCACCACCCAGATGCTACGCCGTATCAACAGCCCGACGCCCGACGAGAATGTCATGCTGTTTTTGGGTGCCAGCACGAATACGATCGAAAAGGCAAAAATTGCTCAGACGCTGTTAGCCGGAGCGCGCATTCCGTCGCAGATCGCCAATGGCATAGAGTTAACGGATGACCCGCACGTTGGCGTTATCAAACCGTGGCTTGAAGTGCACAACGGCGACGGCTGGCTGTCGTTTGATCCGGAAACCGGCGATCAGTTTTCACCGCATCACCATCTGGTGTGGTTCTATGGGGATCGTGAGCTGGTCACGGTCACCGGGGCACGCAATATCGAAACCGACATATTTTTACGCAAAGAGGTGGTCGACAGCATCGAGGTTGCCGAACATCGCGCGAACAGCCTTGGGTCGCACGTTGTAGAGTTTTCGCTGTTCAACCTGCCCATTCGAACTCAGGCCGTTTACGGTGTTTTGCTCATGATACCTATCGGTGCGCTGGTTATGGTGCTCATGCGTAACGTGATCGGTGTGCCTACTTTCGGGACCTTTACGCCGATACTGGTGGCGCTGGCGTTTCGCGAAACGCAGCTGGTCTACGGCATCATCCTGTTCTCGCTGGTGGTTGCGCTGGGGCTGTCCGTACGGTTCTATTTCGAAAAGCTTCGGCTGCTGCTGGTACCGAGGCTTGCCGCTGTACTCACGGTCGTGGTGCTGTTGCTTGTCGCCATCAGCATCATGAGCAATCAGCTTGACCTCGAGACAGGACTGTCGGTAGCGCTGTTTCCCATGGTGATTCTCACCATGGTCATTGAGCGCATGTCGATTGTTTGGGAGGAGCGTGGGTCGGGTGCGGCGCTATCGGAGGGTATCGGTAGCCTGGTGGTAGCGACGGCCGCTTACCTTGTCATGAGCATTGATCAGCTGCAGTACCTTCTGTTCGCTTTTCCCGAGCTCCTGATGGTTGTACTTGGTCTGTGCCTGCTGCTGGGTCGATACACGGGTTTTCGCCTGTCTGAACTCATCCGGTTCAGAACGTTTGCGAAGTCGAAGGCCTGATCAAGCGCCATGTTCCTGGCCACGCCGCGACAGCTACGCGAATCTGGTGTTGTTGGTATCAACCAGCGTAACGCGGATCTCATCATGCGTTACAACGCGCGCAAGCTGTACCCGCTGGTTGATAACAAAATACTGACGAAAACGCTGGCGGAGAACGCCGGAATGGCGGTGCCGGAGCTGTACGCAGTGCTTGAAACCCAGCATGACGTTGGTCGGCTGAAAGACATACTGATGCGGCACGAGCAGTTCGTGATGAAGCCGGCTCACGGCAGCGGCGGCGACGGAATTTTGGTGATAGGGCAAGTGTCCGAAAGAGGCTTGCGTCGTCACGATGGAACGACGTTGAGTTTCGATGAGGCGCGCTATCATGCGTCAACGACTCTCAGCGGCCAGTACAGTCTGGGTGGATTGCCCGACAAGCTGATGGTCGAGTACCGCGTGATTTTCGATCCGCTGTTTGAAAAAATATCCTATCAGGGCGTTCCCGATATTCGTGTGATCGTCTTTCGCGGGTACCCGGTCATGTCCATGGTCCGGTTGCCAACGCGCGTTTCCGGTGGCAAGGCGAACCTTCATCAGGGAGCGATCGGCGTGGGTATCGATATCGCCACGGGGGTTACCACCACCGGTTCGATTGGCAACGAGTCGATCGCCGAGCATCCTGATACCGGAAACCCGATCGCAAAACTCCAGATCCCTGGTTGGGATGACATTCTGAATCTTGCCGCACGCTGTTACGATATCACCGGCCTGGGCTATCTTGGTGTGGATATTGTTTTGGACAAAGATCGCGGTGCGCTGATTCTGGAGTTGAATGCCCGGCCCGGTCTGAATATCCAGATCGCCAATTCAACGGGCCTTGGCGGGCGCATTGGTCAGATTGAGCAGGTCGCCAAACCCGATGCCAACGCCGATGAGCGCGTTGATCTGGCCCGTTCGTTATTCGGGAAATAGCGATCAGGGCCAAAAGTTCGCCATTGCTGTGACAGCGATCTGTTCCGTTTATTAGTGGCACGATAGGCTGCCATAACGTCTGTCAGTTTTGCATCACCGCATCCTCAAGAGATGCCGAACCGCACTAAAGCGGGGAGTGCATAGCGCCGGACTGGTGCGGTTACCGCTGTGGGCGATCCTAAGTGACTGTATTGCTTAGACTGAGTTTTGGCACAAATATTGCTTTAGTAATAATAAGGCATACGCGGTATGTCACAACAACGAGTCCGGTGGGCAGGATCCAAAACCGGTGTCATAGCTATTGAGGATAAAGAGATGGATCGAAGTATTAGCAGTTCACCGCAGGCAACCATTCGTGACGTTGCCCGTCTCGCAGGCGTATCAATCAAGACCGTATCGCGCGTGATCAACAACAAGCCGCACGTACGCGATGAAACGCGACTGCGCGTAAATACGGCCGTTGAAAAGCTGGAGTTCAAGCCCAATGCACTGGCACGACAGCTCGGGTCAATGCGCAAGAAAACGGCGCTGCCGGAACTGCCGGTGATCGCAGAAACCCGCGCCGCCAGCAGTGCTCAGCCGGCCGGCGAAATCGACTGGTGGTAATGTTGCTGCCGGTCAAGGCAAGGCAATCCAGTGGTTACCTGATCGGTTAGCGCGACACGTTGCGAATAATGTAGCCGCCGGATCGTTCATCAAGCTCAAGATCCACCTCACCGCGCGATTGCGCTTCTTCGAGCAGGTGGCTGAACGAATCGAATCCGTAGTAGCTTTCAGTAAACCCCGGTCGTCGTCGTTTTAGTGCTTGCTTGACCATCGAGCCCCAGAGCTTGTCCTGTTCGCCGCGCTCGGAGTTAAGTACGGTTGCCGTGTCAACGGCCAGATCAATACCTTCCTGCATAAGGTCTTTGGCAGGTGTCTGCTTTTTCTTGCGTCGGGTCTTGGCGGTCTTGGCGCTGGAGCGGGCTTTCTTTTTGTGCTCGCGAATCAGGTCGTCATAGAAAATGAATTCGTCGCAGTTACTGATCAGCAAGTTCGATGTGGAATTTTTAACCCCGACGCCAATAACTTTCTTGGCGTTTTCTCTGAGTTTGCTGACGAGTGGTGAAAAGTCAGAGTCGCCACTGATAATCACAAAAGTGTTGACGTGGGCTTTGGTGTAGCACAGATCCAGCGCATCAACCACCATGCGAATATCGGC
>CAWUKD010000200.1:0-5962 GCA_963922815.1 uncultured Gammaproteobacteria bacterium | reverse complement strand
CTGAGACGCGGTACCGCTGGCCTGCCCGCCGGCCGCAAGCTGACCTTTCATACCTGGCCAGAGCGAATTCAGATCGGCGCTATCAATGTTCCATAAAAGGCTAATCTGGTCCGCAACCTCGCCTGAAGCGGAAATTCTGGTAGGTCCGGACTGGACGTTCAGTCGTTCAATATCCAAACCTTTTGAGGTCGCTACCGCTCCTCCATCGAATGTGACCGGAAATCCTCTTAGCTGCCCACCACCGGTTATTGTCTCAAGATGTGCCGTAAACCGTTCATCACCAAATTCTGCTTTCCCTGACACGTCGAATTTAAGTACACCGGGCCAGTCACGGCTGAGCCCCCCGGGATTAACTCCAGACCCCTGCACAGATGCCACGACCGATATCCCGTCAGAGACCTCCACCGTTCCCTTGCCACGCAGCGTCCCATCCAGTATCTCTAAAACAAATGGATCGACACGCACGTTCTGCCTGTTTCCCTTTGCCACGAACTCCACTCTGCCGTCGGGTTCATAGCGAGTAGCCACGGCCCCGTTGACCGTCAGAGCAAAATCGGTCGCCGGGCCGGTAAACGTCGCCAAACCGGCAGCACTGCTAACGAGCGCTGCATTCTGTAACGGCCATCGCAGTCGCTTCCACGTGAACTTCATGTCTGCTGTGGGTACGCCTTCGGCCAGAGCGATGATGCCGTTCGCCTGAGCGCTCGGTGAATCCGGTACATCCACCATTTCTATGCTCAGGGACTCAACGGCCAGCGCTTCATCAGACACGGTAGCGTCGAACGAGGTCTGAATCCGGCCAATCTCTGGCAAACGCCCCGAAACCTCACCAACCAACGCGAGTTTGGCCACAATACCGGTTAATTCAACCTTTCCTTCCAGCTGGACGTCGGGCAAGGTTTTGGCAATGTCCGTCAGTCGGCTGTTTTGCATCTGTAGCTGAAGGGTCAGGTCCGGCAACACCAGCGGCTCTCGGACACTGCCCTGCACCTCCAGCGAGTACGGAGCTGCGCTGCTGTGCTCGATGTGGAGCTTCCTCAGCGTTCCGTCGAACCGAGTCGACGACTGCACGGGAGCAAGTTCCGGAATGCGTAGCGCGCTGTCAATCGACAGGTCAATCGGATAGTCGCCCTGCGTTAATATCCGGCCCGTCGCCGAGACGTCGCCGAGCACCGACTCAATCGCGAATCCGGCCAGTTCCAACTCTGTACCGGCCCAGGAACCGTTAGCCTGAAGCCGGTCGACAAGCAGCTCCAGAGCATCCACGTTCTGACCATATCGAACGGTACGAACGAGAAGCCGATCAATGACTACATTGACAGGCAGTGCAAGTTGATCTGGAAGCTCAGGCGGCGTTGAGTCAGTCGTATCAACAGCGGCGGAAGCGCTGTGAACGACACTGACATCAGTAATATCAAGATAATTTACCTGCACCGTCCGTTGCAGCAGTGGGGCAATGTCCACGTCGAGCGCTATAGAGTCCGCGCGTATTGACCAGTCACCTGATTTGGCATCGACGCCTGACAACGTGACGCCGCTAGCAAATGATCCGTTTACCGATTCTACGGAAACATTGGCACTCAATTGTGCAAGCGCCAGCTGCACTATTTGCCTGGCCCCCGACTCAGTGCGTAACGCCCAGAGCAGCGCGGCACCGACAAGCAGCATGATCAATGCGAGCGTTAGCCCCGTGCGTACAAGCAAGGATCGCCGCAATTTCATCACAGGTCCGGTCCCAGACTGAGATGAAAACGATAGTCATCGTCAGTCCTGTTGAGCGGACGAGCCACATCAATACGCAGAACACCAACCGGTGTACGGTATCGAAACCCCAGGCCAAAACCACTTTCAAGCTTGTCGTCCAGCGAGTTCACGGCATTTCCGTGATCGAAAAAGGCCGCAACGCCGTACTTGCTATTAAAAAAGTAGTCGCCCTCCACGGTGCCGCTCAGCAGGTAGCGCCCGCCAATACTGGCACCGTCTTCATTCAGCGGTGATAGCTGCTCGAAGGCATAGCCCCTGATCGTACGATCACCACCCGTAAAGAACCGCTGACTCGGAGGTAAATCGGACAAGTCATCGACCTGGGTGAAACCTGCGTCGCCTCGCAGGAGCAACCTCGCTTTTTTCCCCAGCGGATAGACGGCTCGCGTTGACAATGTAGCCTGCGCAAACGTGGTATCAGCCAGCAGCGCCGTGTGTGCGCCCTTCAACTCGAATCGTGCACTGATACCGCGTCGGGTAAACAGGGCATCATCGGCTTTCTGGTACGCCAGGCTTCCACCGAACACCAGCAATTCAGAACGCACGTCGCTTTGACCACCCAGCGAAAACAACTCGTTCTCAAACTCAACGTAGACCTGTCGACGCAATCCTTTCCAGCGGTCGTAGCGCCGTGCACCAAGCGAGTACAAATCGGAATCGGTATCGCCTATTTCAGCCCGATCGAATCTGCCGGAAAACGTTTGCTTGTCAGTGGTAACGTTCTTTATCGGAATACTGTACTGCGCTGTCGCCGATGTCTTGATGGCCGAAACCTGCACATCCGACTGAAACTTGTTACCACGTCGATTCAGGCGCCGAAATTCAGTACCCAGCCGAACGCGCGGGCCGGTGTCGGTACCAAAACCGGCGCGGGCACTATAGCGCTGGGACTCTCTCGACTGAGCCTCAATCAGTACGGGAATGCTTTGATCCACCGCTGCCGCTCGCGGTGCCTCCACCGACACACTCTTGAAATAGCCGCTGTCATTCAGGGCAAACTGAAGCGCAATTAACTGTTCGGTAGAGAACGACTGTCCCGACTCAATATTGATAAAACGCTGGGCGAACGACTGATCCACAGCATCTTGCCGGAGTTCGACGGTTCCAAATCTGTACAGTGGCCCGGAACTCAGATGCAGCGTAATGGACGCTGCTCGCGCTTTCGGTTCCACCCGAATTTCAGCCTGGGTGTAAACCGCATCAAGATAACCTTCCGCAATGGCAATTCGCAGAAGGTTTCCCTTCAGCTGCGTGTATGCGGCATGGTCCAGTACCTGCCCGGATTTGACCTTGGACTTTGCCAGCAACGAGATGACGTTCGGCAGCCGGGACAGGGCATCGCCTGTATCTACATCAATGCTGGTAATTAATGTTGGGAGGCCGGAGTCAATCGCATATTTGGCAATCCAGCGATCTCCTTTCTGCTCCAGAGAGCCGGTAATCGCGGGAGAGTAGTAACCGAACGGCATGAGGGCCTGGCGAATTTCGCCCGGCGCTTTGTCGTGCAGTCGGGAGATGGCAAAATCGGAGAGCGGCACGCCATCTTTTTTTGAGCGCGCCTGGGCTTTGGCCAAGCCAAGATACGCTTGAATATTCGACTCTAGTGGACCCGGAACGCCTGAGATCTCGACGGCAATCTCACCACGGACACCCAATGTGAAAACCACAATTAAGACCAGCGCAAGCCGCTGTATCTGGAGAAACGTCACTTGTGGTTTATCCCTATTCCTTCAATCGCTTTCGGTCGACAGACCGGGGCTCCGAAATAACCGCCGTGCATCCTGCGCTCTGCTCCTTAGCGAGAGTCAGACGACTCCAGGTCGCGGCTAATTCATACGACAGCAATGGCTCGATAAGTTCGCTCCGGAAGGCAAAATCTTAGCATATTCCCACGCCAGGGATGGTAGGGCCAAATACTCCCGCCTGAATTTGCCGGGTATGCCAGCGGGCCCGGCCTGCTCTGCACGATGGCTGAGTATCGGGAGCTTCCAGGGAACGCATGATATCGCCGTTTCAACGCGCCTTTCCGACAGAAAAACATTTCCAGGGGCACAGTTCGGGTTAGGATAGAGGTTCAACCGCAACACGAACTATCTCCTGGCCAGGGAATTCGAATGGATTCTGACAGTACATTTGCGCAGGAACTAAAAAGTCGCCGATTCTTGCAGAGCATCGGCATTTACGTGGTGAGCGCATGGCTTGTCCTACAAGTCGCTGCGCTAACGTTTCCTGGAATAAACGTCGACGAATCGGCCATTCGTCATGTCTGGATCGGCGTAATTCTTGGTTTCCCACTGGCTTTGCTATTTGCCTGGCGCTATAACGTAAGCCTGTCGGGAATCTCGCGAACGGTCAGCGCAAAGCAACCGTTCGATGTCAGGCTCGCACCCAAAGATCACATTATTATCGGCACAATTTCAGTCCTTGCCATCGTCATCATGGGTATTGTCGCCGCCAATATCTACCGGGCCAGTCATGTCGCCACACCGGACTTCTCGCCGCCTGACCTGCCGCCATCCATTGCCGTACTTCCATTCAGCAATATGAGCGGCGACTTGGCCAACGACTCCATTTCCATTGGACTGCATGATGACCTGCTAACCCATATTTCCAAAATCAGTGACCTCAGAGTTATTTCACGGACATCGGTAGCTCGCCTGAGTACAGCGCTTTCGATTCCCGAGATCGGTGAACTTCTGAATGTTTCAACTGTTCTGGAAGGCGGCGTGCAGCGGTACGGCGATCGCATGAGAATTAATGCCCAGCTCATCGACGCACGCACTGACCAGCACCTGTGGTCAGAACAGTTCGATCGGACGTTTTCTCTGGACAGCATGTTCTCGATTCAAACAGAAATTGCCGCGGCCATCGCAGAAAAACTTAAAATCACACTGAGCTCGCGGGATCAGGGCAATATTGAGCGAGATCGTCCAAAGAGCCTTGAAGCGTGGGAGGCCTATCTGCTGGGGCGGGAACACATAATTGTCAGAACACGCCCCAGCCTCCAAAAGGCCGCCGAACAGTTTGAAAAAGCCATCGGTCACGATCCGGGCTATGCGTTGGCGTACGTCGGTCTTGCCGATGCCTACCTGTTGCTCAATAACTATGGGGGCCTGTCGCTGAGCGACGCTCTCGCCGTCGCCAATCCGGCTCTTAGCAAAGCACTGGAGCTCGATAGTCTGCTAGGCCCAGCTCATGCCAGTATCGGACTTAGCCTTGCACGGCAATGGAATTTCCATGGCGCCGAAGCCTCCTATCGTCGCGCCATTGAACTGGCGCCCAACTACGCGGCTCCCTATCACTGGTTGGGTCATATTCTGATTGAAGATTTTCAACGGCCGGCTGAAGCCATTCCGTTGCTGGAAAAAGCGCGAGAACTCGACCCTCTGTCGCCCGTAATTATCGTAACACTGGGTGAGGCCTATCACGCGATGGGGGACTTCGACGAAGCGTTCAAGCACTTCAAGCATGCTATCGACATTGATCCCGACTATCCCGCATCGTATTTTTTGATTGCCCAACACTATCGGTACGTCGAGGGCAATATTGGAGAAGCGGTCATATGGCACAAGAAAGAACTGCACGTCGACCCATTAAGAGACAGTACGGCTCTGGGATTTGCTTACCTCGACCTGGGCGATATTGAACAGGCCAATCGATGGTTTGAGAAAGCGCGGGAAAATATCACCATCGAATCGTATTGGCCAATATCCTCCCGAGCGGTAGCGGCGCTGTATCAACACGACCAGGAAGATGCACTGGCAGGCGCCCGGGAACTGCTTGCCAGCTATCCGGGCAACAACCTGTCCGTCTTTATCATGCTGCGATACGGTTTGTATCAGGACGTCGCTGACATTATCGCCAGGGACCTTCCCGAGCTAACCTGCAATCAGACACCGAGGGTTACGAAGAAAAATCTCTCTCAGGCCATCAACGTCTCGCTGGCCTATGAAAAACTGGGGATTGATGACTGTGCGAAAATCCTGCTGCATCAGGCCGATGCCGTTGTCCAGGACATGCCGCGCAGGGGCATTCGCGGATATTTGTTTACCGATGTCGAAATCTACGCACGACAGGGCAAGCATGATCTGGCATTGAAGAGACTTCGTCGTGCCGTAGACAATGGTGTCCGATCGTTTTGGTGGGGACAGCTCATCGAAAGCCCGCACATGGACTCCATCAGGAATGATCCGGCGTA
>CAWUKD010000199.1:0-5964 GCA_963922815.1 uncultured Gammaproteobacteria bacterium | reverse complement strand
CGGGGCGCTCGGACACCTCGAGATTCAGGATGATCGACGGCGCCGGCAGCGCGTCTCGAACATGGTCGGGCCATTCGACGAGCAGCACCGAACCCGGTTCAGACACGTCCTCCAACCCAAGATAATCAAGCTCAGCCCCGTCAGCCAGGCGGTAGGCGTCCATATGGAACAGCTTCAAAGCGCCAACGTCATAGGGCTCGACCAGCGTATAGGTTGGACTGGGCATCACCCCTTTTACTCCGAGCCGCTGGAGCAAACCTCGCACCAACGTGCTCTTGCCGGCCCCCAGATTGCCTCGGACATAGACAACAACCACTCCGGATTCGGCCAGCGACTGAATCACCGGCGCGAGCGCCGCACCGGCCGCCCGCGTATCGCTGTCATTTTCGAGCCAGATCTTCATCGGTCTACGTTCACGCAATCACGCAGGTGATCAATTATGTCTGAAGCGATCAATCCTCTTTCCCCCTTCAAGGCCGCTCTGTCGCCTGCCTTGGCGTGAACGTACACCGCAGCACGCGCAACCGCAAAGCCCGCCGCGTCGCGGCTTGGTTGCTGTGCCCAGATTCCCGCTATGACACCGGTCAATACGTCACCGCTGCCGGCCGTAGCCATACCCGGATTACCCCGCGCACATATTCCAAAGCTGCCCTCAGTGTCCGCTACCGCACTATCGGCACCTTTGACGACGGTGGCGCCTCCATACTGACCGGCTATGGAACAGGCTGCGCTGACCCGATCAAACACCACCTGCTCTATAGAAGTCGACAACAGCGCGGCCGCCTCTCCCGCATGCGGTGTCAATACGCGCGGCCCGGCTGGCACTGCCGCTTCAGCCGCGGCAAGCCATCGCAGTCCGTCTGCATCAACCACGACCGGCAAGCGGGAACGGTGGACATGCTCGAACAGGTCTTGCGCCCACGCGTCGCGACCCAGACCGGGACCCAGGGCAATGACATCGCAGCGTTCGATCAGCTCATCGAGCTCCTTCGGCCCGTGCACTCCGACGCACATCAGCTCCGCCCGCTGACTGGCTACAATCGCGCGATTGTCAGGATGGCAGGCCACGGTAGCAGTCCCGGCCCCGCTTCTCAGCGCCGCCGTGGCGGCCAGTACCACTGCACCGCTCATGCCGGCGTTTCCGCCGATGATCAGAACCCGGCCGTGCGTTCCCTTGTGCGCATGCCTGGCGCGCGCCGGTAAACACACGCTCAGATCCTTCGCGCTGAGTAAATCGGCTTCTGGTTTAAAGCCGTGGATCATTTCAACCGGTAAATCGAGCGTGTGACATTCGACCCGGCCACAATACTCGGCGGCACGCCCACGATAGAGGCCAATTTTTTGCGCAATGAACGTCACCGTAAGGTCCGCGTGTACGGCCACCGGCTGTGGCTGTCCCGTATCGCTATTTAGCCCGCTGGGCACATCCAGACTGACCACCGGAACGGGCGATGCGTTCAGCTCCCGAACGACTCGCGCATACTCGCCGTCCACTTGCCGGGTAAGGCCGGTGCCGAGCAGCGCATCAACCACCACATCACAGCCGTCGAGCAGGGAAGATTCGAAATGCCCGGTCTGCCCTCCCCGTGCGACGAAATCCCGCCAGGCCTGACCGGCATCATTCCTGAGTTTCGCCGGATTGGACAGTGCAGTGACCAACACGTCCCAGCCGAGATCCATAGCCAGGCGGGCCAGAACGTAGCCATCGCCCGCATTGTTACCCGCACCACAGACCACCAAAATGCTGCGCGCTCCGGGAAACCGTGCACGCAGGGAGTCAAGGCTGGCCTGAGCGGCGCGAGTCATCAGCACGTAACCGTCCACCCCGAGCGTTTCTATGGCGTACGTATCCATTGCCCGAATATCCGCCGTCATAAACAGTAATACTGGTGGTTGATTCATAGCGTCGCTTATACTCCTGCGCATGCCCGAGCCCTATTCGACCCAGCCTGACTACGCCAGTTTAACTCAAGACATTAAGCGCTGGGGTAGAGAACTTGGTTTTCAGGATATTGGCATCAGCGGTGTTGACCTTGACGAAGATGAAGTATTTCTCAACGCGTGGCTGGAGAAACGTTTTCACGGGTCCATGGCGTACATGGCCGCACACGGACACAAGCGCAGTCGTCCTGCTGAACTGTTGCCAGGCACGCTCCGGGTCATTTCGGTTCGTCTGGACTACGCCAATACCGGGGCCGCCAATGCCAGGGCGTTGCTCGAGCAACCCGACAAGGCGTTTGTTTCGAGATATGCGCTGGGCCGCGACTATCACAAGGTTTTACGCCAACGCCTCAAGAAACTGGCACAGCGCATCGAAGCGGCCTGTGCAGACCTGATCATCGAAAACCAAACTGGGTCTCCGCCCGTAATCCGGTCCGGGGCACAGACGCGCCCTGGCAACCAGGAACCGGATACGTCCGGCATCGTTCAACACCGTGTATTTGTCGACAGCGCGCCTGTGCTTGAAAAGGCGCTTGCTCGCAACGCTGGTATCGGGTGGATTGGTAAACATACCAACCTGATCAATCATCAGGCCGGTTCGTGGTTCTTCCTGGGCGAACTGTTCACCAACCTGCCACTGCTTGAGGACACCCCCGCCACCAACCACTGCGGCACCTGCATCACCTGCCTTGAGGTATGCCCCACTCAGGCCATAGTCGCACCCTATCAGGTTGATGCCCGGCGCTGTATTTCGTACCTGACGATCGAAAACAAGGGATCGATACCCGAAGAATTTCGAAAACCCATGGGCAACCGGATTTACGGTTGCGATGACTGTCAGCTGTTTTGCCCCTGGAACAAATTCGCCAACTCTGACGTACCGCAGGACTTCAAACCGCGCCACAAGCTCGACAGTGAAGACCTGACCACCCTGTTTGCATGGACCGCCGAAGACTTCGATTTGAATACCCAGGGCAGCGCTATTCGACGCACCGGGTATACCGGGTGGTTACGCAATATTGCCGTGGCGCTCGGAAACGCGCCCACTTCACCGGCGGTCGTAAGCGCACTTGAACTGCGCAAGCGTCACGACGACCCGGTTGTCCGCGAACATGTCGTCTGGGCGCTGGCGCAACACGACGGTTCTCGGCACAATAGTGACAGCTGCAAGGAAACCCTATGATTGATCCGATTGAAAACGACCTGCTTGTGCCGTTCGACGGCAGTTTTCGCGTCGATGAGCGCGCGACTCTGGACGAAACAGCATCTGCAGAATCCGACAAGAACCTCAAAAAGTGCATCAAGAAAATCAGCCGCCTTCAGCGCAAGCTACTCGCACAGGACAAATACTCACTGCTGCTGGTTTTTCAGGCCATGGATGCCGCTGGAAAAGACAGCACGATACGGGCTGTAATGACCGGCATCGACCCAACGGGTTGCCAGGTGTTTTCGTTCAAGAAGCCTTCGAAGCTGGAACTGGACCACGACTTTTTGTGGCGTTCGGCCATCAACCTGCCTGAGCGCGGACGCATCGGGATTTTTAACCGCAGCTACTACGAAGAAGTGCTCGTCGTGAAAGTTCATCCTGGCATACTCAACTACCAGCGACTGCCTTCGATATCCGAATCGATCTGGCAGGAGCGCTATGAATCCATTCGGGATCACGAGAAACACCTGTCGCGTAACGGTACGGTAATCGTTAAATTCTGGCTGAATGTGTCGCAGGAAGAGCAGCACCGCCGTTTTTTGAGTCGCATCGAAACCCAGGAAAAAAACTGGAAGTTTTCGCATGCAGACCTCGACGAAAGCGAACACTGGCCGAAATATATGAACGCATACGAGCAGGCACTCAACGAAACGTCAAGGCCCTGGGCACCGTGGTATGCGATACCCGCCGACGACAAGAACTCCATGCGCGCGCATGTTGCCAATATCCTGCTCCGCACGCTTGAAAACATGCCGCTCGAATACCCGACCATGACGCCAGAAGACCAGGCAGGCCTGGAAGAAGCACGCAGTCGGTTAATCATTTGAACCCGGTGAGCGCTTCAGGCTATTACATGACACCGGTCACTTCTGCCGACATCGCTGACTGCGTAAATTCAGCGCACATTTTTGATGGCGTTGGTATTGAGAGCGTCGAAGTATTTCTTGAACCCTGCCACATGCTGCACATCACCGATGGGGCGCAGCTGATTTCGCCCAATACCAAAGACAAGTCTCTGTACGTTGTAACAGAAGGTTCGCTCGAGGTGCGACTCGAAGACCGCGACGATGCACCACTAACGGTGCTCGGTCGTGGCCACTGCGTCGGTGAAATGTCGATTCTGGAAAACACGCAGCCTTCTGCTTTTGTCACAGCATCCGGCGACTGTCGGCTATTCATGATTGGTGAGAAGACGCTCTGGGCGCTGGTGAACTCCTCGCATGGCGTTGCCCGAAATTTACTCGCAGTGTTGTCGAAACGATTGCGTTTTGACAACGAACACATCGTCGACCGAAGCGAAATTATTGACCAGTATCGGCGTAACGCAACGACCGATGCGCTGACGGAACTGCACAACCGGTACTGGATGCAGGTTATGTTTGAACGCAAGATAAAGCGCGCTCGCAGTTCTGGCGGAACCATGTGTCTGGCCGTGCTGGATCTGGATCGTTTCAAGCAGTTTAATGACGAACACGGGCATCAGCTTGGCGATGTATTGCTACAAAAAGTGGCCGAAGGCTTGAGAGACCTGTTTCGCTCCACCGATCTTATCGTACGGTTTGGCGGCGATGAGTTCGCGGTGTTACTGCCCGAGACCTCGCTGGACACGGCCAAACAGGTCGGTGAACGGGTTCGCGAGGGCATCCTCAAACGCGTCGCCAACCTGACAGCGAAAAAGCAGGAGGTAACGGTTTCGATTGGGTTAACCGAGCTCTATGCAAACGACAATCTCGAGTCACTGCTGGCACGCGCCGACAAAGCCTTGTACAGGGCCAAATCCCAGGGCCGAAATCGCGTCAGCGGCTGATCGTTTCGACCCGACGTCTACTTGCCGGAAGCCACGTGCGCATCGCATCTGAAGTGCACATTGTCGATCAGCCGGGCCCGGCCGAGACGCGCCGCAGCCAGAATCACCACATCGGTGCTTGAGTCCGAAGCCGGATCCAGTGACGTTGCATCTGCCAACTCGAGGTACTCGGTGTTGAACCCGGCTCCGTTCAGTGTAATCCGCCCTTCCTCGAGCAGTACGTCGGCTGGCTCGCCAGAGCGGATACCATCGCGTACACGACAGAGCACCTGGTAAAGCATCGCAGCCGTGTGTTTCTCTTCTGCAGTCAGGTACTGATTGCGTGAACTGTAGGCCAGGCCGCTCTCTTCCCGGTAGGTGGGCGAGGCGAGAATTTCGACGCGCATACTCAGGTCTTCCACCATCTGACGTATTACGGCGAGCTGCTGAAAGTCTTTTTCGCCAAAAACCGCAACGTGGGGGAGCACGATGTTGAATAATTTGTTAACCACCGTTGCCACACCGATGAAGTGACCTTCCCTGAAGGCACCACAGTACTTCTGGTTCAGATGTTTCACAGAAACTTTGGTGTGCGACATACCGAGCGGCCCGTACATTTCATCAACCGACGGAGCAAACAGGCTGTCGCAGCCAATCTCTTCGAGCCGTTCCATGTCGGCTTCCAACGTGCGTGGATACGCACCGAAATCCTCGCCTTCGCCAAACTGCAGCGGATTGGCGAATATGCTGCAGACGATACGGTCGCAGTGGGGCATCAAGGTACGAAACAAGTCCATGTGCCCGTCGTGCAAATTCCCCATGGTTGGCACAAAACCAACCCGTAGCCGCTGCACGCGCCACTCTCGCGTCAGCTCGGCGATACCGTCTATTGTGTGATGAACGACAAGGCTCATCAGGCGCTACAGAAAGCAGTGTTCGGGCGCGGGGTATTCACCGGTCTTGACCGCATTGACATAGGCGCTGATGGCGTCATTAACCGAATCCCGGCCGGACAGGAAATTATGCGAAA
>CAWUKD010000198.1:0-6027 GCA_963922815.1 uncultured Gammaproteobacteria bacterium | reverse complement strand
TCGAATATATCAACATTTTCGAATATTCCGGTTGTTCCAGTTGGCAGGAAACGACATCAGGTCGGGCTTGGCAAGAACGGAGTCGCCTGGGCGTTACGCATGCAGGCTTTTAGACAGGCGACTTAACATTTGCGACTGTGGCAGAATGCGACATTACGGATTCAGGGCGATGAGAAACGGATATGGATGATAATGATGTCTACAAGAAGCCCCGGAGCGAATTGCGCGAGCGCTATCAGGGCGGCGACGCCGAGGTAAAGCCGTTTACTATCCGGGGCCGTATGGGACGCGCCTACTACGTCATCTATTCAATGGGTTTTGGTACATTGATGCAGCTGGTTCTTGGCGTCTTCGTCCTTATGATCGCAGCAACGAATCACGAGCTTTTGATAGGAATTGGCGGGCTTATCGTCATCGCACTGTCCCTGGTCACCTGGGTATTGCTGATTATCTGGACCATTCGCCGAGCTAATGACGCCGACCTGAGCGGCTGGATTTCGGTACTGGCCCTGATTCCGTTCGTCTACCCGGTGTTCTGGTTTATTCCCGGGACCAAAGGGCCCAACAAGTACGGACCCGCACCCAAACGGGGACCGCTGGGGCTGGCGATCGCCATCGGCGCGATTCTTCCAGCGATCTTTATTGCCGGCGTTCTTGCCGCCATCGCAATCCCGGCCTATCAGGACTACACGCAGCGTGCTCAGGTGGGTGAATGCATGGCCGCCAGCGTCGGCGTGCGGCAGTGGGTCGCGACATCGTATCAGGAAACCGGTCGTTTCCCGGACGCCCAGGCAATCTCGGAATCCGGGAATGAACTACCCGTCCAATCGATTTACTGCACGGTCGAGATCAATTCAGACAGTGAGCAGATTATAATGAGTTTCAGGGACGATAGCGGTGTCGGACCCGAAATCCGGAACGGACAGATTTACTATTGGTTCGAAATCGGCGACAGGTCACTAAATGGCTACTGTGGAAGCGATACAATCCCCGGCAGGTTTTTACCCAGAAGCTGCCAGAAAGAAGACTAGCGGTGCGGCCCATGCTGGCCTCCAGAATTTAGCGAGCAACCGGAACGAAAGGACTTTCAGTGCGTATATTGCATTTACTCGACCACTCTCTGCCTTTACATAGTGGCTACAGTTTTCGAACTCACAATATTCTGAATGCACAGCGGGCTCGCGGCTGGACGACCGCGCAGATCACCAGCACCAAGCAGGACAGTGACAAGAACTCGCCGCATACGGTTGACGATATTACCTACCAGCGCAGCGAAGAGCTGCCCTCGTTCAAGCGTCGGCTGCCCGCGGTTCATCAGTTCGCTGTCGCCGACGATCTGGCACACGCCGCCGGTAATCTGGTTGAGTCGTTCAAGCCGGATGTTATCCAGGCACACTCTTCTGCGCTGAACGGACTGGCCGGACTCAGGGTGGCGCGACGCTTTGGATTACCGTTTGTTTACGAATTGAGGGCCTTTTGGGAAGACGCCGCCGTAGATCATGGCAGCACGACTGAAGGCAGCCTGAGGTATCGCGCGACGCGAATGCTGGAAACCCACGTTGTACGCAAGGCCGACGCTGTTACGACCATTTGTGACGGCATTCGTCAGGACCTGATCGGCCGCGGCATACCACCTGAAAAAATCACAGTGATTCCCAATGCCGTGAATATCGAGAAGTTTGAAGTGAGCCGCGGCAAGGACGCCGGGTTTGCCAACTCTCTTGGTCTGGCCGACGCTACGGTTATTGGGTTTATCGGTTCGTTCTACGCGTATGAAGGACTGGATTTACTCATCGAAGCGTTTCCCGCCATTCTTGACACTCATGCTAACGCGCGACTTCTGCTCGTCGGGGGCGGGTTTCAAGACGACGCTTTGCGTGCTCAGGTGGACAAACTGGGCCTGACGGACAAGGTGGTCTTTACGGGTCGTGTTCCTCATGAAGACGTCAATCGATACTATGACCTGATTGATGTGCTCGCATACCCCCGTCATTCGATGCGCCTGACTGAACTGGTCACGCCGCTCAAACCGCTCGAATCCATGGCGCAGGGGCGCCTGCTGGTAGCGTCAGATGTTGGCGGACACAAAGAGTTGATCAAAGACGGCGAAACCGGAAGCCTGTTTCAGGCAGGCAGCGCGCCGGATCTGGCAAGATCGGTCAACGAACTGCTCGCCCGGCCGGAACACTGGCCCGCACGAATCGCAGCCGGCCGCACCTTTGTCGAAAACGAACGCAACTGGAACAAAAGCGTGAGTAACTATGAGGCTGTCTATGCCCGTCTCACCGGCAAGTAGAGCTCAGGCTTAAGTCCCAACGGCCACGGTGAAGCCGACTCGGTCAGGCGTCAGGTGACTCACCGCGAAACCACCCCGTGATCGACAGTCGCGGAGACGCGGCATAAGGCGCAATATGCGTTACCGAGTGAACGTGGCGTACATCAAAAAGTGATAGTGAATTGAACTGAGGCATCCACGCATCTCGCGGTGTGCCATCGTCCTCAAAAAACTGTAGCAGCCCACCCCAGTCGGGATGCCAGGCTTCGCTGAAGCCAAACACATATGCCAACCGGCGCTCCTGCCCGGACAGGTCGTCCCTATGCCGGGTTAAAAAATGCCCGGGTCGATAGGACGTTGCCTGTGCGTCAGTAACCGCAATATCATCGACCCCTGAAATCCGCTGAATCACATCGAACAACTCCGGCGAGTTCAGCCAGGTGTGAAATTCATGCAGAAAGCGCACGTCTTCATCAGGATGCTCCCGCGCCTCGTTCAAATGAAACCGGCTGTACAGAAAGCCGACTCCGTGGGACGCCTCCGCATAGAGTGCCGAGAACAGGTCCCGGCGCTGCTGAGGCGTCAGAGCGGCCAGCTGCTCCATGGACATGGACAGGTTCTGATTGCTGGCCACGTAGGCAAGTTCATAAACGACTTTGGTCGCCAACGCCGCGTGAATTCGGCCGGCCACCTCGTCGGTCAGCACATTTACTATGCGAACACGATGGTCTTTGCGAAACTCGTTCGACAGCGCTTCAATATCTAGTTCAGGATTTAGCATGGCGATACTGTAACCAGTTCGCGCTATTGAGTCACTAGTCGCTGGCAACTTTCATCAATGTCAGTCCAGCGAGTTTCCTTCATAGACCCGAATTGCGTCTCATCGCATATTTCCGGTCACTTGTCGCAACCCTGAAAGTTATCGATCTGCGGCAACAGGGTGTTGCATGTACAAGTCGTAAATGATGCCTTTGCGATTAAACATAGTATGGCGTATGTTGGTAAGGGTCTCATCAAAGTGTATTCGTGTCGTGTGCTTCTCCTCGCACCACGGGGAAGGGGTGTCCAATCACCTTTGGCGCACGCTCGCTTACGTTTCCTACCCCACTGAGGTACCCCACTATGCAATTACCTTCACACAAACTGCGAGGACTCTTTGCCATAGGTTTAGCCGCCTGTGTTGCAATTCAGTCCCCCACAGTATCCGCCCAAAGCAGCTCATCTGAAGTTGCGATGGAAGAAGTCATCATTACCGGTTCCAGAATCAGGCGTGATCCGCTTGCCGAAAGCGCGCCCATTATGGAACTCGACCCCGGTCAGATCGATGGAACGGGCCTGACCAATCTGGGCGACGCCCTGCAGGATCTGCCGATCACCGGGTCCGCTATTAACTCCCAGTTCAACGTGCCCGGAAACTCCGGATTCCCGCAAGACGGCTCGGGCATTGGCGCAGGCGCTGTGCAACTGTCCCTGCGCAACGTTGGCGCCAAGCGAACGCTCATCCTGGTAGACGGTAAACGCTGGGTACCCGGCGCCTCGGCCTCCGGCGTTCCCAACTCCGTCGACCTGAACACCATTCCTGACAACGTCATTGAACGCATCGAAATCCTTCAGGATGGTGCATCAGCCATCTATGGCTCGGACGCCATCGGCGGTGTGGTCAACATCATTACCAACAAGAGCTTCGAAGGGTTTAAATTTGAAGCCCAAACCGGCCAGTACCTCAGCGACGGCGACGGCGAGTCCTCCGAGATATCGGCGTTATGGGGTGCCGGCAACGACCGCACTCACGCCGTATTCAGCGTAAGCTATAAAGAAGAGCTTGGCGTAGAAACCGCCGACCGCAGTCGGTCCGCGTTCCCCAACCCGGATGCAACAAGTTGTGATGTGCCGGGCACCTTCTGCTCATCGTTTACGCCGCAAGGCCGTTTCGTTCTCGGTCCAAACTTCAACTTCGCGAGCATTACGCTCAATGACGGCGTACTCAACGACGGCGTATCGAATATACCGATGTTTGACCCTGCCAATCCGGCGTCCGGAGATTTCAGCGCGTTTACCTCGGCAGACCGCTTCAACTACAACGGACCCGGGTTCAACTTCCTGCGGACACCCAATGAGCGGCTCAATCTGTTCACGTCCATAACGCACGAACTGAGCGACAACATGCGACTGCTCTTTAAAGCGTCCTACACCAATCGAACGTCAGCCACCAAAGGGGCTCCCGAGCCACTGTGTCTGGGTAACGGCTGTGGTAACCGCATTAACGACAACTTCGTCATCTCGGCGCTCAACCCGTTCAATCCGTTTGGCGTAGAGCTGTCGGTGGCCAACGGCAACCTCGAATTCTTCGGGCGGCGTCCACTGGAATCCGGTCCGCGCAGATTCTTTCAGGATGTAAAT
The DNA here is from genome assembly GCA_963922815.1 of uncultured Gammaproteobacteria bacterium. Lineage (GTDB taxonomy): Bacteria > Pseudomonadota > Gammaproteobacteria > Steroidobacterales > SZUA-146 > SZUA-146. The sequence goes on along the minus strand of CAWUKD010000198.1, from coordinate 1,352 downwards.
ACCTATTTCGTCAGCGCAACGCTTGAAGGAGATTTCAAGCGCGGGGATCGAAACTTCTACTGGGACCTTACCGGCAGCTACGGCGACAATCGCGGCTTCCAGGAAAAGTTCAATTCACACAACGCCGCACGACTGCAAATTGCCATGGGCGATCCAGCCGTTTGTGCCGCAACACCCAACTGCGTGCCGTTCAACTTCTTTGGCGGTCAGGGCCCTGACGGTAACGGCTCGTTCACTCAGGAAATGCTCGACTTTGTGACCTACACCCAGCGCGACTTTTCCGAGCAAACGCTGTCCGATATCGTCTTCAACCTGTCGGGCGATGTCATGGATCTGCCAGCAGGCACCATGGGCTTCGCGGTCGGCGTCGAGTACCGTGATCAGGAAGGTTCTTTCCGACCCGATCCCATCGCCGAGCGAGGCGAGACGGCGGGCATTCCTTCCGGCCGTACCGTAGGCGAATTTGACGTTACAGAGTACTACGGAGAGCTCGCCATCCCTCTGTTGAACGGCGATCAGTATGCCGAACTCAACGTGGCACTGCGAAACTCCGACTACAGCACAGCCGGTTCGGAAGGCACGTACAAGGTCAGCGGACTGTGGCGCCCAATCGACGATTTCTCGGTTCGCGCTTCGGTATCTACCGGACTGCGGGCGCCGGGTATTGGTGAACTGTTTGGCGGCGCTGCTCGCGAGGACTTCACCTTCCTTGATCCGTGCGCCGATGTCACCGGCATTGTCGGCTCAAACGCCGGCGGTCGCGACACGCCGCAGCCACAAAACATTATCGACAACTGTGCCCAGCTGGGTGTACCTGTCGGTCTGGCGCAAACCAACCCACAGCTCTCGGCTGTATCGGCCGGTAACGCAAACCTGGACGCGGAATCTTCCGACAGCTGGACTGCCGGGCTGGTTTACAGCCCCGGATGGGCCGACAACCTGACCTGGGTTGACGCGCTGACAGCGTCCATCGATTTCTACAACCTGGAGATTGACGACGCCATTCAGGGCCGCGATCCGGGCGACGTTATCACTGCGTGCGTCAACACGCTGAGCGCCGAGTTCTGTGATCTGACCCCGCGTACAAGCTCAGGCCAGCTGGGTGTTGTTGACAACGTGCTGCAAAACATTGGTGGCATCGAAGCGTCCGGTTTTGATGTAATGATTGATTATCTCGGACCCGAAACGCGCTACGGTCAGTTTGGCGTACGCGTCAATGCCACACACCTGGCCGACTACACCGAGATCACCAACAACGTCGACGGCTCATCGACCGTTGCTGACCGCACGGGCACTCATACCGATGAGACCTTCGCCCGGGCATTTCCGGAGCTGCGTGCCACTACCACGGG
>CAWUKD010000197.1:0-6109 GCA_963922815.1 uncultured Gammaproteobacteria bacterium | reverse complement strand
CGCACTCCAACTCGCTGGTGTCCGGGTCGCTGTATTTCTCGCCGCTGCCTGAGCCACCGGCCCGGGTGATTTTTGACAAGCATCTGATGTATCAGCGGCTTGAGCTAAATCCGGAGCCAGAAAAGCAGAATATTTTCAATACTCCGGTCAATATCGTTACGCCCAAACAGGGGGACCTCCTGCTCTTTCCATCAGAGGTTAACCATATGGTTGAGACCAATCAGTCGTCTGATGACCGATGGGCAATCGCGTTTAATTGTTTCGTCGAGGGAGTCCTCGGGAACTACCGCGACGTTTCCGAGCTGAAACTTTAGGCTTTGCCTGGCCCGTTCCGCCTGTCCTGGATCTCTTCGGGACGGGCGGTTTTGCTGAACGTCACGGGTCCCGGCTTCTCCCGATCCTGTAACTAAATCCCTGTCGGTCCCGTTCGACGTGTTTTCGTGCGCCAAAGTGTGGTAGATTCTGTCATATATACATATAAAGATGTCTTTATATATGACTCTGGACAATACCATAGACCTTCTCAAAGCAGCGGCCGAACCCACCCGGTTTCGGCTGCTTGCACTTTGTGCCCGCGGCCAGATTACCGTGAGTGAGCTGGTCGAAGTGCTGGGTCAAAGCCAGCCCCGTATTTCGCGGCATCTCAAGCTGTTGGCCAATGCCGGACTGATTGAACGCCATCGAAGCGGCAAATTCGTCTACTACCGCGTTCCCAAGAACGGCGAGTCGTTTCAGAAAGCCCGAATGATTCTGTCCCTGATTGCCTCCAATGACTCTCAGCTTGATGACGACCTTGATGCCTTGCTCCAGCGTACCTCGACGGATCTGCCGGCCAGGATTCAGTCCGAAAGGCTATTCAACCGCGCCATTCTCGACGTCGCGGCGACCGGTGCGATTGGCGCGCTGCTGGATATTGGTGTGGGCAGTGCGCGCATTATGAAACTGCTGGCCAACCATGCGTCTCGCCTCGTGGGCATCGATAACAATCGGGTGGCGCGTCAGCATGCCAGGCGCGTGCTCAAAGAAGCGGGACTCACCAACTGTTCGGTCATTAACGGCGACATGTATCAGCTGCCGTTTGACTACGGCGAATTCGATACCGTGGTTATGGACGAAGTGTTGTACGCCAGCGACGAACCGGTGTTCGCGCTCACCGAGGCATCCCGCACGCTGAGCGACAACGGCCGCCTGATCATTCTTGAAAAATTTCAAACCAACCAGCTTGGCGCAGCCGAGAAGAGACTTTCTGACTGGGTGCATCAGGCGGGACTGACTGTGACCAGCACTCGACCCGTTCATGGCGAAGATGCGCACTGGGTCATCGTCATCGCCACAAGAAATACTACGTAATAAGGATTTAGCATGCTTGCCTCCAATCACGGCATACCGAAAATGACCGTTCACGATCCTCGCCAGCGCCAACTGGCGAAGAATGTACAGGTCACATCCGCGCAGACCGGCCGGCCACAGATTTCGTTCGAATTTTTTCCGCCTTCTTCGGAAGCTGCGCAGGATAAATTCTGGCGTTCGATCGAGCAGCTCAAACGGCTTAATCCGTCGATGGTTTCGGTGACCTATGGCGCTGACGGGTCATCGCAAAACAATACGTACGCCGTGGTCAAGCGACTGCTCGAGGAAACCGATCTGGTTGTCGCGCCCCACATGACGTGCGTCGGTGCTTCCAGAGGCGAGCTCCGGGAGCTTGCGCAGCAATACTGGCAGGATGGCATTCGGCATATAGTGGCACTTCGAGGTGACTTGCCGAAAGCAGAGTCAACAGGAGTCTCGCGACGTGATCAGTACACCTATAGCAGCGAGTTTGTCGAGGATCTGCGAAAAGTCGCCGATTTCGACATCTCGGTTGCCGCCTATCCCGAAACGCATCCGGAAGCGCTGTCGCCAAGAGATGATCTGGAAAACCTTCGGCGTAAATTTGATGCGGGTGCGACCCGGGCGTTAACCCAATTCTTTTTTGTCACCGAGCATTTTTTGCGCTTTCGCGACCGCTGTTCATTTTATGGTCTTGAAAACCGCATCGTACCCGGCGTTCTGCCCGTGGAAAACTTCAAGCAGGTTCAGCGCTTTGCTGCGCAGTGCAGCGTCGAAATACCGGCATGGCTGAAAGAGCGATTTGCAGGACTCGATGACGATGCCGAGACGCGTCGTCTGGTGGCTGCCTCCGTCGCGATCGAGCAGGTCAATATGCTGCGTTCATACGGCGTATCCCGATTTCATCTCTACACGCTGAACAAGGCCGAACTGGCGTATGCCATGTGCCACACTCTGGGTCTGCGGCCTGAGCAAGTGGCAGAGGGTGACGCGCCACAGTCGGCGGATGCGCTCGGGGAGTCTGTGTCATGAACGCCAGGAACTCCGACATTGAAGCGCTCCTGACAGAGCGTATTCTGGTGCTTGATGGTGCGATGGGCACCATGATTCAGGGTTATCAGCTTGACGAGTCCGGATACCGGGGCGAACGGTTCAAAGACTGGCCGCAGGATCTGAAGGGAAACAATGATCTTCTGACGCTGACTCAGCCAGACGTAATTCAGGACATCCACCGCGCCTACCTGGATGCCGGTGCGGATGTCATCGAGACCAACACCTTCAACGCAAACGCGCCGTCCATGAGCGACTACGCAATGGAAGACCTTGTTGGGGAGCTCAATCGGGAAGCGGCACGTCTGGCCCGCCGTGTTGCTGATGAGTTCAAGCGCGACACTGGCCGACCCGCATTCGTAGCGGGTGTGCTCGGCCCTACCAACAGAACGGCCTCGATCTCGCCGGATGTGAATGATCCGGGCTTTCGCAACATTACGTTCGAAGATCTGGTCGATACGTACCGGGAGGCCACTGCCGGACTGATTGAGGGCGGCGCTGATTTTCTGATGATCGAAACCATTTTCGATACGCTGAACGCCAAGGCGGCGCTGTTCGCCATCGATCGGTTTTTTGACGAAAATAATTTGCGTCTTCCGATCATGATCTCCGCGACCATCACCGACGCCTCCGGACGTACCCTGTCGGGACAGACCACCGAAGCCTTCTGGAATTCGGTACGTCACGCGCGACCGTTTATGGTGGGGCTGAATTGCGCCCTGGGGGCCGCCGAGCTTCGACCTTACGTGGCCGAGCTGAGCCGGGTCGCGGATACGCACGTATCGGCCCATCCCAATGCGGGGCTGCCGAACGAGTTTGGTGAGTACGATGAGTCGCCGGAGGCTATGGCGGAACTGATTGGCGAATTTGCCGACAGCGGCCTGGTCAACATGGTAGGCGGCTGCTGTGGAACGACACCGGAACACATCAGGCATCTGAGGGAGGCGGTTGACGGGCGCGCACCGCGTGTACCGGTCGAGGTCGAGAAGTGCTGTCGGCTGTCAGGTCTGGAACCGCTCAATCTGACCAAGGGGCGACTGTTTACCAACGTTGGAGAGCGCACCAACGTAACGGGCTCTGCCATATTTCGCCGCCTGATTGAGGCCGACGACTACTCGGCAGCGGTGGGCGTGGCGCGTCAGCAGGTCGACAATGGCGCCCAGATCGTCGACGTCAATATGGACGAGGGCATGCTCGATTCCGAGCAGGCCATGCGCACCATGCTCAACTACATCGCCACTGAGCCCGACGTGGCACGCGTACCGTTGATGATCGACTCGTCCAAGTGGACCGTGATCGAAGCCGGACTTCAGTGCGTGCAGGGTAAGGCGATCGTTAACTCAATCAGCCTGAAAGAAGGCGAAGACGCCTTTTTGCAACAGAGTCGACTGCTGCGGGCCTATGGCGCGGCCGTGGTCATCATGGCGTTTGATGAAGACGGCCAGGCGGATACGCTGGAGCGCAAGGTGGCCATCTGCACGCGCTGCTACGAACTGCTGGACGGCATTGGTTTTCCGCTGGAAGACGTCATTTTTGATCCGAATATTTTTGCGGTAGCCACCGGTATTGAAGAACACAACGACTACGGTGTCGCGTTTATTGAAGCGACCCGTGCAATCAAGGAAAAACTGCCCTATGTCATGGTGAGCGGCGGTGTTTCAAACGTATCGTTCTCGTTTCGCGGTAACAACGCAATTCGCGAGGCCATTCACAGCGTCTTTTTGTATCACGCGATTCAGGCCGGTCTCGATATGGGCATTGTCAATGCCGGTCAGCTGGCCATCTACGAGGATCTGCCGCTTGAACTGAGAGAGGCGGTTGAAGACGTGGTGCTTAATCGTCGCGATGACGCCACGGATAAACTACTCGCTCTGGCGGATTCGTATCGAGAGAGTCAGAGCAAGAGTACCGGGCCCGATTTGTCATGGCGTGAGTTCGACGTCGAAAAACGGCTGGAACATGCGCTGGTCAAAGGTCTCGATGAGTTCGTGGTCGAGGATACCGAAGAGGCGCGGCTCGTAGCTGTCAGGCCGCTGGATGTCATCGAAGGGCCTCTCATGAACGGCATGAACGTGGTCGGCGACCTGTTTGGCGCAGGCAAAATGTTCTTGCCCCAGGTCGTCAAATCGGCGCGGGTAATGAAAAAAGCAGTGGCGCACCTGGTGCCCTTTATCGAGGCCGGCAACGCGGGTGTGCGGCAGACCAACGGCACGATTGTGATGGCTACGGTGAAAGGCGATGTACACGACATTGGCAAGAACATCGTGGGCGTGGTGCTGCAGTGTAATAATTTTGACGTCGTTGATCTGGGCGTCATGGTGCCTGCCGAAAAAATCCTGGCAACAGCCAAAGAGCACAATGCCAGCATGATAGGCCTGTCCGGATTGATTACACCGTCGCTCGATGAAATGGTGCACGTGGGGCAAGAGCTGCAGCGCCAGGGCTTTACCATCCCACTGTTGATTGGCGGGGCGACGACGTCCCCGGTGCATACTTCGGTCAAGATTGATCCGTCCTATGAGCACGCGGTGGTTTACGTCAAGGATGCCTCGCGCTCTGTGGCCGTGGCGCAGTCGCTGATCGGTGAAAATGCGGGTGACTTCATAGCCACACAAACGAAAGAGCATGAGCGCCGACGTACGGCTCACGCCGGCAAGCAGCAGCGAAGCAAACTCAAAACGCTGTCGCAGGCGAGAAACAATCGCGCGGCGATTGAATGGAGCGGATATACGCCGCCGGTGCCTGTCCGTCCCGGGGTGCAGGTGATTGAGTCTATTGCGCTGGAAGAGCTGGTGCCCTACATCGACTGGATGCCATTCTTTAACGCCTGGGAATTTCACGGGCGCTATCCGGAGATTCTAACCGACAAAGTGGTCGGTGAAGCCGCCAGTGCGCTGTTTGACGATGCGCAGAGCATGTTGAAAAAAATTATTGAAGAGAAGTGGCTTCACGCGAAAGCCGTAATCGGATTGTTCCGGGCGCGATCAACGCGTCGGGACGACGTTGAGGTACTCGATGAAAATGGTCAGGTGGCAACAACGCTGCATCATCTGAGGCAGCAAAAATCACTACGAACCGATATGCCTAACGCCTGTCTCGCGGACTTTGTTGCGCCTGCCGAAACCGGCCTCGAAGACTACGTGGGCGCTTTTGCCGTGAGCGCCGGATTCGGCATAGAAAAACCGGTAGAAGCGTTCGAGAAGGATCACGACGACTATTCAAGTATTGTGCTCAAAGCGCTGGCCGACCGTCTGGCCGAAGCCGCCGCCGAGTACCTGCACGAACGCGTGCGTCGCGCTGAGTGGGGCTATGCTTCGGACGAAGAGTTCAGCAATGAACAGCTGATCAGGGAAGCCTATCGGGGTATACGCCCGGCACCGGGTTATCCTGCGTGCCCGGACCATACCGAAAAGGCTACTTTGTGGAAGCTGCTAAACGTCGAAGAGAACATTGGTCTGCGGCTCACCGATTCATTTGCCATGTACCCGACCGCTGCGGTCAGTGGTTTTTATTATTCGCACCCCGAATCGCGGTACTTTGCCGTGGGGCGAATTGGTCGCGACCAGGTTGAAGACTACGCATCACGGAAAGGCATCTCTCTTGCCGAGGCTGAACAGTGGCTGGCACCCAATCTCGATTATTCACCCGCGAAATCTGCAGTGCAGGCCGCCTGATCAGATGAGTTAACGTCACGATGTGAGTGCGCGTCATCTCTGACTTCGGGAACGAC
>CAWUKD010000196.1:0-6134 GCA_963922815.1 uncultured Gammaproteobacteria bacterium | reverse complement strand
AATCGATCGATAGTCGGCAAGCTCGCGCTTGAACCCCGATGAAAACAGCTTCTGCCGAAGACCCGTTGGAAAAATAGACACGCTGTGCAAATACGCTGCGAGACTGTCCCGGCCAAGTGCCTCAAAGGTCGACTTGGCGCGTAGCACCTGCGGAGCCCAATCCATCTTCGGGTACAGTTTACCCAGCCCGCCAAACAGCGGCCCACGAATACCCTGCGGTAAACGACTGCGGATTTTCTCCTCATACATGTGCCATCGATAGCGTCGATAGCCGGCAAAATTCTCATCGCCACCGTCACCTGACAAGGCCACCTTCACATGCTTGCGCGCAAGCTCGCAAACCCGGTAGGTCGGCATAGCCGAGCTGTCCGCATAGGGCTCATCGTAGAGATAGCTCAAATGGTCAATCAGATCGAAATCTTCCGGATCAACCTGTTCCACGTGATGGTTTGTTCCCAGGTGTTTCGCCACCTGGTCAGCGTAGACGGCCTCATTAAACGCGGGGTCGCCAAACGAAATCGAACAGGTTTGCACTGGAGCATCAGAGATCTTCGACATCAGGCCCACGATTGCGCTGGAATCAACTCCGCCGGACAGGAATGCCCCCAGAGGGACATCGGCAATCATGCGAAGACGAACCGACTCCTGCAGCCGTTCGATAATTTCATGCTCAATATCGGCCTGGGTCATGATCGGGGAATGTGCATCAAACGAAACGTCCCAGTACTGTTTTGGCTGGGCCGGAGGCTTGCCTCGCTCCACCAGCAGGGTATAGCCCGGAGGAAGTTTGTAGACGTTCTCCAATATCGTGTGAGGCTCGGGAACATAGCCAAACGTGAAGTAATCTTCCACGGCACTTGGCAATATTCGTCGTGGCAATCCGGGATACTCGAGCAGCACCTTGAGCTCTGAGCCGAAAATAAAATGTTGATCGGGCGTGTAGGCATAGAAGAACGGCTTTATGCCGATTCGGTCCCGGGCGGCGAAAACGCACTGTCGATTGCGATCCCAGATCACAAATCCAAACATGCCGTTGAGTCGCTCAACGCACTGTTCGCCCCAGGCTTCCCAGGCGTGCACAATCACCTCGGTATCGCTGTTGGTGATAAACGCATAACCCATTTGCTTGAGTTCTTCACGCAATACCTGGTAGTTGTATATCTCGCCGTTAAATGTGATGGCCACGCTGCCGTCGGCATTGAAGATGGGCTGTTTGCCCCCTTCAAGATCGATGATCGACAGCCGGCGATGCCCCAGACCCACACCGGGCTCGGTATGCAGGCCAAAATCGTCTGGCCCGCGATGGCTCACGGTATCATTCATCCTGCGAAGCAGCCCTTCATCTATGGGACGGGACTGCTGATAGTCAAATATTCCGGATATTCCACACATAGTTTACGTTCCGTATTGTGGGTTTAAGCACGTTAAATAAAATGATTCATACGCAGCGACCATGGTCGCCAAAGAAAAGAGTTCGTCAATACGCTGCCTGGCAGACTTGCCATGCTCGGCCCTGAGCGCTTCATTGTTGGCATAGGTCCTGAGGCAATCTGCAAGTACGACGTCGTCATCACTGTCGTACAGTTTACCGGTCTTGTCGTCAACCACCAGTTCCGGGTTTCCCCCTACACGGGTAGCAACTACCGGTAACCCGGACGCCATAGCCTCGAGTATCGTGTTTGAAATGCCTTCGTTATACGACGGCAGAACAAAGATATTGAAACTTCGCATCATCTCCGGCACGTCCGAGCGCGGGCCGCAAAAGTTCACCACGCTTTCAAGACCGGCCGAACGCGCCTGCTCTTTAAGAGCGTCGAGCATCGACCCACTGCCGACCACGGTCAGCCTGACCGGTCGCGCGACAGACTTGTCGGAAGATAACCGCTCCATCGCTCGAATCAGGGAGCGTGGATTTTTGACCTCCTCAAGTCTTCCGACAAAACCAATGTGAAGCTCGGAGTCATCACTATCGGCTGCCGGATAGAAACGCTCAGCATCAACGCCGTTGTAGATGTGCGTCAGCTTGTCGGGAGACACTCGAACCGTATTCTCCAGCCAGTCGCGAATATTGGCAGACACTGCCATCCAGCGAGTCGCCAGTGGCGCCATCCAGCGACGCAGTCTGATGTACTTGGGATTGCCACCGGACAGGTCGCTCATATCCCACCCGTGCTCGCTGTGGATCAGCGTCTTCACGCCTGCCAGGCGCGCGACAACCCCACAGTCCACTGTGCCAAAGTTGCGCGTGTGCACGACATCCACGTCCAGTGAGCGCAATAGCCGCCAAAGACGCCAGTAGCTCAAGATATCTTTTCCAGGTTTCTTCCCGAGCGTATGAACGGTTACATCAGGGTTGGAAATGCGCTGCTGAAACTCGGTCGAATCCGTGAGTGAAATAATATGGTGGACAAATCGGGGATCCATACGATTGACCAGATTGACAAGGCCGTTTTCCATGCCGCCAATCGCAAGCCGGTAGATAATGTGGGCAATGTGCACCGGCTCGTTCATTGGGCACCTGCCACTACGCACCTTGCACCCGGACGTGTCGCGCAACCCAGCAGCTCGTCATGGTGGTCTGCGATAAACCGCTCGAGCAGTTCGATAGCACTCTCGCCCCGCGCAGGAGTTGCCAGAGTGACCAGCGCCTGATCGACCCGAAGCGCTCCGGTGAGCAGCGCAGTACCCTCCGCCAGCTTGGCTCTGACACGACCGTTGGCTACCGTATCGTTAAGCTGATACCAGTGCCACACCGTGTACTCCTCACGGCGATCGCCCAACTGTGTTTCTATGACCGAAATCTCTTCCGTACCTTCAACGCTACGAGCGCGCTGCTGAAAAACCGCCCAGCGATCCAGATCGGCCAGCCTGTTGGTCTCGGTAATCATTTCGTGATTCGAATCGAACGCCGGATACCGATGGACCCAGACATAAACTTCTGCCCCGCGATATCGATAGAGCCCGGCCGCGGTTGACACCGCCGCCGAAAAATTTGGAGCAAACCGCGGCTTCACATCAGCCGGACCCTGCCAGTTCGCGGCGGCAGGTGGAAGCGTCGCAGTCAATACCTCGGCCGAATTGGTTTGCCGTGCGAAAGCGCCAACCGCATGTGGCAGCACCAGCGCCGCGGTCAACACACCCACAACAACCCACAGCTTCGACCCCGATACCGATTGATCGGTCGCTACCGGCGTGCTGTCTGGAACATACATATCTTCTTCAGAGCGAAACTTGCCGCCAATGAAAAACAGGAAGAACATGACCAGACCGAAGAACAGCCATCCGTATACCAGGTGGTCAACGCCCACGGCATACTTCATGTCTGAAAAATGAGCGATCATCACAATGCCGTAGGCTCTCAGACCATTGGCAATTATGGGAACCAGCAAGGACAACAGGCTGAAAACAAGCTGCTTCCTGAAACTTCGATAGCTCAGGTACGCGTACAGGGTACCAAGTGCAAACGACGCCATCAGATAGCGAATTCCGCTACAGGCTTTTGCCACCTCGAAATCACCGGCCGGAATACTGAAATACATGCCGTCGCGAAACACCGGCAGCCCGGTCAACTTGAGCGCCCACACCGTGAAGTCAGCCGTAAACTCCATCAGCTTGGGAACCAGTCCTTCGCCCATTGGGACGGCAAAAAACAGGTAAGCCAGCGGGAACATTATGGTCGCTGTTTTCTTAACACCGTAAAAACCCAGGCACAGCAGAATGCCCGACGCAACAAACATCAGCTGTCCGACCACGTGCACGTTCATCAGAGACGAAAAGACCCAGACCATCCCGCATGCCAGAACCCCCAGCGCCACACCGGGCATTGGCTCCTGGACTGCATGCGCAAATACATGCCTGTTGATGTAGATCAGATAGGCGACCATCGGAAAGACCAGATAGCCGTGCGTGTAGGTATTGGAATCTCCCCACACGTGCCACATGGACTCCAGGGACGAGAACTTCAACGCGACCAAAAGCACGAACAACAGCAACGCGCCAGCCAGTGCCGGCAGGTTGCGCGAGCGCAATTCCACGGTCGTCGTCATCAGTCGCTTTTCACTACCGACTCGACGAGGCGATCCAGACGCAGCATCGATTGATGCCAGTCGTGATTGCTCAGCACCCGCTCCCGGCTGGCTTTTGCCATTCTCTCTCGGTAGTCGGGCTCATCCAGCAGTTTCAATACGTGTTGTGCGTATTCGGCGGGCGTTGTTGCAACCAGTAAATGTTCGCCTGGTTCTGCATCAACACCTCCAGCTGCCTGCGCGCTGCACACTACAGGCACTTCCTGCGCCATGGATTCAAGAATCTTGTTTTGTGTGCCGCGAGCGATCTCAAGCGGCGCAACGGTTAACTGGCAGTTTTGCACATAGGCCCGAATATCATCGACCGTACCCGTTACCGTAACGCCGTCTATGTCACCAAGGGCTTTCACTTTTGCGCTGGGCTCAGCTCCAATAATGTACAGCTTCAAATTCGGCTTTTGCTCTTTTAACAAAGGCAAGACATCCGCGCAAAAATCAAACATGGCCAACTGATTGGGGTAGTAGTCCATGCGTCCCACAAAGCCGATGGCATCCTTTTCAGGTGTGATCTCCAGCGGTTTGAAAAAGCTGGCGTCAACGCCATTTGGAAACCAGCCTGTCCGCCTTGCTGCCTGATAGCTATCCAGCGTGTCGAGCTCTGCTTTCGTGGTGCATGTACTCAGCTCAAAGCGTTTAGCCAGCCGCTTCTCTTCGCGCTCCAGCCGCAGGCCTTCGTACATATACCCCAGCGACAGCGGAAACGGTTTGAACGACGAATAGATCTGCCATTTCTGTGAATCCATATCGCCGAAATCGAGGATTTTTGGTACGTTGGTGACGTGACTGACAAACTGTGCCACCGAGGAGCAGTGAACAAAAATCAGGTCGAACGATTCGTTTTCCAGCAGTTCGTCTATGTATTTCTTCAACTCACGCGTATAAAAGTAGCCCATACTGGCCGGAACCGGAGTCGGTAACCGAATGACCATTCTCAGTAGCGGCAGTATTTTCCCGGTAGTTGAAATCCGATAGTCGTGGCAGTGCTCCTTCAGGCCTTGTCCCGCGACCGCTTCTTCGTCATCGCGCGCGAGCGAACATACAGTTACATCATGACCTGAACGCGTTAAATGACTAATGATATTGAACGGACGAATTTTTCCACCGCGCTTGGGCGGAAACGGAAACCGATGACATACAAACAACACGCGCATGACTACATTACCTGCTTAAGTTCGCCGTTGACATCTTCATGACTCCGGCCGTCCAAGTACATGCGCGACCAAATTTCGAGATTAATCAACGCCATTAATTCATCCGTACGATCAGCCTGGTTGCTGCCGTGTTCTTCAATCATGTTCGCCACTACGGACGGCTTGAACAAACCGCGCGACTGAATCGTCTGTTCAGACAGTAAATATTCCATAAGCGGCTTGAGTTCGTTCTTGAACCAGGCCCCCATTGGCGCCCCAAAACCGCGCTTCTTCCGGTACAGAATATTCTTGGGCAGCATGGGTTCCAGCGCACGCTTCATGATGCTCTTCAGCTCACGCCCACGAATCTTCTGGCTGCCGGGCATGCTCATGGCAAGATCAACCAGGCGTTCATCCAGAAGAGGCACCCGACATTCCAGCGAGGCCGCCATCGACATCTTGTCTGTGAGCATGAGCAAGTCATCTGGCATTTGCGTCACCAGATCAAGCTGCATCATCCGATTCACCCCGTCGCCCTCTGTAAACCGTTGGAATGCACTTTCCAGCGCATCGCTACCGCTGCGCGCGGGTTGCAGCAAGAGTTCATTGACCGCGTCAGTTTCCATCGCGCTTACATAGCCCTTATAGCGCTGCTCGAACGACAGCTCACTGGACTCGAGCACAGCTTTTGCATAGCGGCTCAAATTCATCAGGGGAGAATGACGATCAGCAGGCAATCGGTTTACGACGTGTTTCAGCAGACCGCGTCGCATTCCGGCAGGCATCCAGTTGACCGCTTTGAGATAGTAGTCGCCGAGATATCGGCGATAACCACCAAACAGTTCATCCCCACCGACTCCGGACAGGATGACCGTCACGTCCTTTCTTGCGAACTCCGACACCAGGTAAGTAGTTACGA
>CAWUKD010000195.1:0-6172 GCA_963922815.1 uncultured Gammaproteobacteria bacterium | reverse complement strand
ACGCCAGATAAGGCTGAAAGTCGGCTCGCCAGCCGCGCGCACCGGTGTCGCGCTCAAAGTTGGTCACGTCGCCGCGCAGCCCGCCGCTGAGACGATTGGGCTGTCCAAATTCGCTGCTGAACCAGATCTGGGGCAGTCGCTTGTAAGGCTTGTCGAGTTCGCTGATCGTGTCATCGAGCGTGTTGAACGCCTGTCCCCGAATGCCGACGCTCAGATATCGACTGTCGTGGCCAATTTCAATCACGCGTTCCAGGTGAGTCAGCGAAGCACCGGCGAGTGAACCGCTCAAGTCTTCGAAATACTCACCGTCGCTGACGTCCTCGGCATCAATCTCGAAGCGAAAACCGTTGTCGTATCTGGAGGTGTGCATCCACCGGCCCAGGGTTCGGTTGCTGCCGGTGACGTCGTCATCGGGCAAGTGCTGCGCTTCGAACTCACCTTCCGAATTGGCAAACAGATAGCGCACATCAATGCCGGCCTGAGCACCGCGTTTTGACAGATAGCGGGCTGTCAGCAAGGCATCGTAGTTGGGCGCAATATTCCAGTAAAACGGAATCGCGATGTCTGTTCCGCTGCGATCATTGTTACTGAAATTTGGCAGCAGCAGTCCGGTTTTTCGCGCGTCGCCTACCGGAAACGAAATAAACGGCGTGTATAAAATCGGTACGCCTTTGAACTCAACGCGCACGTTGCGGCCGGTACCGATTTGCTGGTCACGGTCAATCTCAATTTCCGGGGAGATAAATCGCCAGTCGTTCTGTCCCTGTGGGCAGGCGGTATAGCGCACGTCACGGAGAATAAGCCGGTTGTTGCTGGCCACTTCAATCCGGCCGGCGTCACCGCGCCCGTTGCGGTCAAGCAATTCAAAACTGGCCTGTGAAAATGAACCGTCGTCGGTCAGCGCGGAAAACGTTGCGTCGGCACCCGCCACTTTCAGATTAGGCGAATCGAGCTCCACATTGCCGGCTACATCGAACTCCTGGGTGTTTGCGTCATACTGTGCGGAATCGGCCGTAATCGAGCGCCCCTGATAGCTGACGGTGACATCCCCGCTCAGCGTCGAGACACCTTGCGGCTGCAGGTCGGCCCGATCTGCGGACAGCAGAATCTGACGGTTGAACTCGGCAGGAGAGAGGAGGGGCTGCGGCTTCTGTGTGTAGCACTCCGTCGGGTTTTCGGCATAGGCTGAGCAAGACAGCATAAAACAGACCGTCAGACCCACGGCACGCCGCCGCAGAGGTCTGAAAAACGGATAATCAAAGCAGTATGGAGTCACAGGTTGATCGCTGTATCCGGTGAGCCAGGAACGGGCCCTGAAAAAGCCTGACAACGTCGTTACAATGGCGAGAATAACGTCGCTACAATGGCACAGATTATGGCCGCCTTCAATTTAAACGGCATCGATTTCAAAGGTATTCTAACCGATCGCTCACGCCTGAGTGAACTGGCGGACTGGCTGGGCACGGTTGTGTCCGATCGGCCGCTGTCGCTGTCGGTGGCATCAGCAGACGCAAGCTTTCGCAGCTACTATCGGGCGCGAACGCCTGAGCGTACCTATATCGTCATGGATGCGCCTCCGCCACAGGAGGATACGGCTCCTTTTCACGCGGTAGCAGACACGCTGATCAAGGCGGGGGTCGCGGCCCCTGTGGTCCATGGCTGGGCACCACAGCCCGGATTTATGCTGCTCGAGGACTTTGGCAACCAAACTTTACTGTCCTGCCTGGAACAGGATCCGGAACACCAGACGCTCAGTGCCCGTTCCAGACAGGCGTATGAACACGCTCTGGACACGGTGGCTCGCATGCAGTCACATGCGAGCCCTGCCGGTCTGCCCGAGTATGACGAGCCCTTTCTTCGGCAGGAAATGGAGCTGTTTCGGCGCTGGCTGGTAAATCGTCATCTAAACCTTGGCTGGTCATCTGATGACGAGCGGGAATGGCGGCGCACGACTCAACACCTGGTTGATGATGCGCTGGCGCAACCGCGGGTGTTTGTTCATCGTGACTATCACAGTCGCAATTTGATGGTGCGCGAATATCCGGCATCGGTCGAACGCGTCGACGCGCCGCTGCTCGGCGTTCTGGACTTCCAGGATGCCATGCACGGCCCGGCGTTTTACGACGTAGTCTCGTTGCTAAAGGATTGCTATGTCAGACTGGCGCCTGGGGATGTGGACTACCTTCTTGCGTACTACTTTGATAGCGTGAGGGAAACCAGCGTTGGGCTCGAGGATTCACAGGACCGTCAGAATCAGTTTCATGCCATGGGTATCCAGAGGCATCTGAAAGCCGCCGGGATTTTTGCCCGACTCTGGCACCGGGACGGAAAGGAGGGCTATCTCAAGGATATTCCCCGCACCTTGTCCTACATTGTTGATGCCGGGCAGCGCGATGCGCGCTATGGCTGGATAGGACACTGGATTGAACAGCGCGTATTGCCCGGATTGGAATCGGCAGGAGACCGGCATTGAAAGCCATGATTCTGGCGGCAGGGCGCGGCACGCGCATGGGCCGTCTCACCGACGCGACGCCAAAACCCCTGCTGCCGCTGGCGGGTATTCCGTTAATTGAATATCACATACGGGCGCTGGCCGCGGCCGGGTTCGACGACCTCGTTATCAACGTCTCCTGGTTAGGCGATCAAATTGTGTCGACGCTCGGCCGCGGCGAGCGCTTTGGTGTCTCCCTGGCGTATTCGACAGAGTATGAGGGAGCACTGGAAACCGCCGGTGGAATTGCCCAGGCACTGACCTTGCTCGGTGACGAGCCTTTTGTCGTGGTCAATGCAGACGTCTGGAGTGATTTTCCGTTTCATACGCTGCGTGATGCGCCGGCCAGACGGTCTGACCTGGCACACCTTGTGATGGTGCCTAATCCTGAGCACCATCGGCGCGGCGACTTCTGTTTTGCAAGCCATGAGCCCGATGCAAAAGAAACCGATAGCCATCAGGTGCCGTCTTCAAGCGTATTTACCCGCGGCCGGCTAGTGGAAGAGTCGACGACAGACGCGGAGGCCGATCGCAACAGGGCGAGCGCCGCACCGGGGGCGTCGAGGTTTACCTATAGCGGCGTAGGTGTCTACAGGCCTGAAGCGTTTCTCTCAATCGAGGGCGTGGCCCCTCTGGGACCGTTGCTCAGGTCGGCCATAGCGTCAAACCAGATAAGCGCTACGGTGTTTCGAGGACACTGGTGGGATGTCGGTACGCCTGAGCGGCTTGGCCGGGTCGAAGCGTTTCTTAAAGGGTAAGGGCCGTCCGGCCGGTGACGGCAGGGTTATTCGCTGCTCGTGGTACCTGACGCCGCTTCGTCGGCCTGCTGTTTTCTGAGTTGCCGATACTCTTCGGTGACTTTGTCGTTAAACAGTTCCCAGGAGTACCGGTCGTCGTCGGGCACTTTGACAAAATAGAGCTTGCCGGAATCCCGCCAGCCGTCTAGTACTACTCCGGATTCAAACGGTTTTCCTTTGGCGGTCACTACGGCCGAAGAATGCTCGAGCCTGAAGCGCTCGGTAGGGTAGGCAACGCCCCAGTAAACGTCGAATGTCTGCAGATTCTTGGCCAAAAGCATGCGCAGAATGTCTTCCGCAAAGTGAATGCAAAGTCCTCGCGGGCGAAGTCCGTAATTGACCAGAACGTTGTGAATAACCGGTTGTTTGGTGAGCTTGTAGTCTTCTGCCAGTTCAAGCGCGTAGTTGACCGATGAGCCCGCAATATTGGCCGCTTCCAGAGGGTCTACGTCGGGCGAGAGTGTCAGTAACAGCTGTTCCAGTTCAGAGATTTTGGCCAGATGCTCAAGTACTTCCGGGTCGGAAGTGACGATTTCACCGATACGGGCCTGTTCGACTTCCTCAACCGGATAGCTCACAGAGACGCAGCCGCTGAGCACGAAAAAGCTCAGTGCCGTCAGCAGCAGTCGGGGGGCAGAACCTGTTTGAAGTAAGGTCATAGGCGAAGCATAAAAAAACAGCCGCGCCCTGGCAAGGACGCGGCTGTCTTATCGAGCTTTGTCAGAAGTCGTTTAGAACTTCAGACCCAGCGAACGAATGACTTCGATAGTGACGTACTTGTCACCTGAAGGCAGACCTTTACGGTTTGCGTAGCATCGAGCAGCGTTCAGGGTACAGCGACCCATGATGCCGTCGATCTTGCATTCGTTACGGTTAGGACCACATTTACAGCAGCCAGTTTTCTGCAGAGCAGCCTGAAGTTCACTGACGTTAGCGTTGGTCATGTTGATTTCACACAGAACCGGACGCCACTCAATGCGCTCTTCAGCGGTCTTGCGAGTGCTGGTTACTACTTCCGTTACAGCAGCAATCGGAATACGGCGCTCTGAAGCGGCAGAGACAAGCTTGGTGGTTTCAACAGTGCTGTAAACCGCTGGAATTTCAACTTCACGAGTTGATTCAGGACGGTCAACAACGGTCTTCTTCACAGTCTTGTACTCAGCAGGAACCGGGATTTCACGAGTGCTTGCTGGACGGTCGATGACGCGCTTGGTGATCGTCTTGTACTCAGCAGGAACCGGGATTTCACGAACGCTGGCTGGAGTGTCAATAACTTGCTTGGTGACACTCGCGTACTCAGCAGGAACGCTGATTTCACGAGAGCTGGCAGGCTTGATCACAACAGTGGTGTCTACGTTTGCATACTTTGCAGGTACCACGATTTCACGAGTAGACGCAGGCTTGGTCATAACTTGTGTAGAAATCGTCTTGTACTCAGCAGGCACAACAACCGTTTGTGTTGACGCAGGCTTAACGAGTACTTGCTTCGATACCGTCTTGTAGGTAGCAGGAACTTCAACCAGACACATCACTTCACCAGTGTCATCGACACGGGTTTCCAGGATGACTTCGTCGGTGTCGCCAAAACGCTCAACCTGGGCAGCAGCGCCGCCAAAGCCAGCGCCTGAACCAGAACCGATGCCGGTGCCACGTTTCCACTCGGTGTGAGCAGGCTTGTCGAGTACGCGCTCAGTAACTGTGCGGTATTCAGCAGGCGTGCTGACCAGGCGGGTGCTTTCCGGACGAATCAGAATTTGCTCTGTACGAGTTTCGAAAACCGCAGGAATGGTTTCGGTACGGGTAGAAGCAGGCTGAATTTCAACGCGCTCGCTACCTGGGCCGTACTGTGCAGGAATTGTTTCCAGACGAGTAGTAGCAGGCTTGATCAGTACGCGTTCTTCAACTGTCTTGAACGTAGCAGGTACGTTTTCCAGACGGGTTGAAGCCGGGCGAACAAGAACACGCTCGTCGACATTCTTATACGTTGCAGGAATCTGTTCCAGACGAACGCTGGCTGGACGAACCATCAAGCGCTCTTCAACGGTCTTAAACGTTGCTGGAATGGTTTCCAAACGGGTAGAAGCGGCTTTAACCAAGACGCGCTCACTTGCGGGAGCGTATTTGGCTGGGATCACTTCGATGCGTTCCGAAGCTTCTTTCACCGTAATGGTTTCAGAAGTGGTTTCGTATTTAGCAGGGAGAATAACCCGTGCATAACACTCACCCGGACGCGGGTTTGGTGGGAAAAGATCGCTACCTGCAGAACACATAGCGTCAGAAGCGTCAGCATCACACTGCATGCTTCGTGCTTTTTCCAGCTCGCCACGCATGTTGGCGATGCTGCGATCACGCTCAGCCAGCTCTTTTTCGAGCATGGCGAGTTTGCGCTTCTGCATGGCGACTTCTTCGTCACCTGTAGAAGTTGCGGCAGCGCCCTGACTTGCCTGACTAGCTGACTGACCAGCAGAAGACTGACTAGCTGACTGACCAGCAGAAGACTGACTGGCTGATTGGCCAGCGGCTGACTGACTACCGGCAGATTGACCCGCTGCGGACTGGCTTGCGCCGCCCGTAGACTGAGCACAACCAGACAGCGCGAGTAGCGCAGCCGAAGTCAGCATTACCAAAGTATTACGTAAGTTCATCGAAGAGTACCTCCAGGTATCCCTAATCTATCGTCACAAAATGAAGCACCAGCTGAGCTGATACCTCCAACCCAAAAATTTTATTTTTAATATAAGAGATAAAGCATTCGACGCTGTTACTGTCGACGGTTGAATTATAGGTTAAATCGGGCAGGCGTGTAAGATCGCAAAATACGATCACGCCCTGCGATTTCCCTCAATAACTCGCACCACCATGTTGGCCGCGTTGCCCCAAACTC
>CAWUKD010000194.1:0-6198 GCA_963922815.1 uncultured Gammaproteobacteria bacterium | reverse complement strand
CCCCATAAGTCTCGATAAGTCATAAGTAAAAGACAGTCCGCTTAGAACTTACCACTGTTACCCCACTGATCCTCGGGGAGGATCTTTTCCATGTTGTCCCAGTGTTCAACAATCAGTTCGTTCTCGAGTCGGAAAATGTCGAACACCGCATATTGATCGTCGCCTAACAGCATCTTGCTGTAACTGACCACAAAGTTGCCCTGGCCAACGATTTTGAAAATGTCGGTGTATTTCATGGCGAGCCCTTTTGCGGCGAGGTCCGCGGCAAAGGCTGCAAATCCGGCCAGGCCGTCATCTGCCTGGGGATTGTGCTGGATATAGGTGTCCGAAGAAATGTAGTCTGTGACGCGATCATAATTCCCGCCCACCAGAACCGTTTTAGCAAACTCTTTTACGATCGCCTTGTTGCGTTCGGTGTCTTCAATATTCGTGATTTCAGTGGGGCCGTCGATCTGGCTGTGACCCGAAACGGTCGTCGTTGCCACTGGACCGATCACGTCCCAGTGTTCGATAATTAGATCGTTATCGTCCGTGTCGAACAAGTCGGTTGTGATCCACTTGTCTTCTCCGTTGTTGAGTTCCTGATACGCCTGAACAAATACATACTGCCCGTCTTCAAAACCCCGAATGATCCTGATATCACGCACAGGATTGCGTTCGAGGAAGGGCTCGAAGAATTCAAGAAACCCCTCAACGCCATCCGCAACGCCGGTGCTGTGCTGGGTATAACGATCGCCTGTGTACCTGGTCACCGCAGCGCGCGCGTTACCGTCGCGAATGCCCTCCATGTAGAGTGCCCGAACGTTTTCCAGTTTTTTACCCATTGTTATTCCCCGTTTGTTCTGTTGTGGTCGCCTGGCCGCCGAGTTTCAATATGGCTGGCAGGGGCGAACCGATTAACAATGCTCAGCAAACCCGCGTGGTTGTTTAGATAACCTGGTGGGACGGTGAAGTATGCAACGTCCGTGCTAGTTTGCCTCCTGGCCGTTATAGGCGGTCGACACCGCGTAGCTGTCCTCAAACCAGTTCCAGCTTTTTACCCTGCCATCAACAACATGAACCCGAACAGCCCAGCTAAATGAGCCTGTGTCCAGCCCGGAATTATTGGCGATTGCGCTCATGGTGCCTATGAACACCGCCTGTTCACCGCTGGCAAAACTGTAGTCTGTAGTCCAGCTTGTCGTCTTGAGTCCCGCACCAAAGGTCGGGAGAAAGTCACGAAGCACTTTGGATTTTCCTTTCCAGGTGCCAATCCAGGGAATTCGGGAATCTCCTTCGTTGTGCCAGACGAAGTCTTCCGTCATTAGCGACTGCAGCTTTTTCATGTCGCCCATGCCCGCGGCCTGCAGAAAAGATTGAGCCGTGGCCAGCGTGGCGGAGTCCTGCGTTACGGTTTCGACTTTGTCCAGAGCATTCATGCCGCTGTAGCACCCGGCTAAAAACACAATGGCCAATAGAACGGTTGATGCGATTCTCATGGTATATCTCCTGGTCGAATGCGATTGAAACTGTAATTGATCGCGATTGGATTGATAATCCGGCGTTTTGGGCACTACCGGTTCGCAAAACGCGGCCAATCTTCGCGGTGCAGCGTTTGACGAGGGTTGGGGCCGGGTATTGAAGAGCACATTCCGTCGGGCGACAAACGCTCGATGAACTTACGTGCTCATTCATCATGCATGAGCGACGATTATTATTACTAAGCCACTGGATCCGGGCCGAGATTTGCCCGGAACTCGGGCCTGGCGTCAATCAGGCGTTTCTCCCAGGGTGGGAACTCTCCGTAGCGCTGCTTCAGAAAATTAAGAAGTATTCTGATTTTCATGGGGGTAAACGGAGTGCGCCGGTAACGTGCGTCCAGAGAGATACTCTGGATTCGGTGCTGCGGAAGCACCGGGACAAGTTGGCCCGACAAGAGCTTGTCTTCTACAAAGAAGACCGGCATCAGTGCCATGCACTCACCGCTCAAGACGGCGGCTTCCAGCATCCATATGGTGTTGGTGAGCACGGAAGGTTCAAATGAAACGGGACCTTCAACGAACGGAATGGCTGATTTGGGTTGCACATGATTGTTGTGGGCAAATCGATGTTGGCTCAATTCCTCGAGCGAGGATGGTTCGCCGTATTTGTCCAGATACTCGCGAGTGGCAACGACATAGCGTCTGATCGGTAATATCCCCACAGACTCGATCAGGCCGCTCTGCACGGTTCCCGGTTGAATCGAAAGGTCGTACCCTTCCTGAACCGGATCGCAAATCCTGTCGTGCTGCTGCAATTCGATTTGCAGCTCCGGGTGTTCTTGTTGAAACAGGCACAGGTCGCGGGCCAGATACGTCGCGGTAAAGGACGAAATACAGCTGACACGCAGCACGCCTGACAGGGCCCATTCAATCGATTTGGCGGCAGACTTGGCGGCATCGAGTTCGGAAACAATACGAGAGCATCGCTGGTAGTAGTCGGCGCCGGTGTCCGTCAGCGTCAGTTTGCGCGTTGAGCGATGCAATAATTCGAGCTGCAGGTGTTCCTCCAGCTGGTTTACCCGCTTGGTTATCACGGACTTGGCCGTGCCAATCTGCCTGGCGGCCCCGACGAAGCTCCCGACTTCGACGACCCTTATGAACGCTCGAATGCACTGCAGTTCATTCATATCGACTCCGATAGTTCGCGTTTTGCGAACAAATAGGTTCCTTTTAGAGGTATTACTACGTAACTCGCGCTCGATTATAGTCGATTTTACGTATTGATTTGTGCTCCCGACGGTTCAGGGGCAGTCAGGCTTTTATTTCAGCCTGTCCAGAACAGGATAAACGGGGACAAATCGCGATGAATCCAGTGGGGAAAAGAGGAGTACACCTTGTGAGAACCAGTCTACGTCTTTCGCGTTACGCAGCACTGACCGTTTGTTCGGCGTTGCTCGTGAGTCATCCAACCGCGTTCGCTCAGCTTGAAGAGGTCATGGTCACGGCTCAGAAACGTTCCGAGTCACTCCAGGACGTTCCGGTCGCAGTGACAGCGTTTACCGGTGAGACCATGAAGACACTGGGCGTAACGAACGCCAGTGACCTGGTCAATGTCACTCCCGGGCTCGCCTCGGGAACTCAACAAGGGTCAAACAGAAACTATTTCCTTCGCGGCGTTGGCACGAGCGATGTGCATATCACCGCGGCCTCGGCGGTGGGCCAGTACTTTGACGGCGTTACATTGACAAGCGGCTTCCATGCCAAGGCGGCCCTGTTCGACATGGAACGCGTTGAAGTTCTAAAAGGACCACAGAATACGCTGTTTGGTTTGAATACAACCGGCGGCGCAGTGAACTATATTAGCCGCAAGCCAACCCTCGGGGGCGGCACTCAAGGCAGCGCGAGCCTGCTGATTGGCAGCAACAACCGGATTGAAGCAGACCTGGCTGTTGGCTTTGACATGTCTGAAACGGTGTCAGGTCGGGTAGCGTTTCAAAGCGTTAACGACGACGGTGCGTTCACGTCGGTCAGTAACGGCGAAAAATACGGCGACGATGACACCAAAGCCGGTCGCGCCACGTTTCTGTGGCAGCCAAACGATGCGGCGAGCGTAACGTTCAATGTGCACGCCCTGACTTCAGAGAACAACAGTACAGCCATCAGGGCCGTGGGCAGCCGGGCACCTGACGGGTCTGGTGGTTTCTGCACCGAATTTCCAACGGGAGTTATCGACTTTTCATCGAACACCAGTTGCGTTGGGCGTGATGGCGGAGCTTCCGGAGAAACGCCGTCCGATCCATCCACAGGAGATTGGGAACTGACTGCACAGGATTTCGGTTTCGAAGAAATTGACACCGTTGGCGGATATTTGAAATTCGATTACGACCTGCCGTGGGCCACGTTCAATTCCATTACGTCCTGGGATAACCTCGATTACAAGAACGGAAATGACAACGATGGCAGTGATACGCTTGGGTTGAATACGTTTCACCAGGATGACCGCGACACGTTCCAGCAGGAGTTTCGCCTGGTGTCCGCGGATGGCGGACCATTCCGCTGGATTGCCGGAGTCTACTATCTCGATGAGAACGCCGACTCTTACACGGGCCTGCGGGGCGCGCGACTCGCCTTCAGAAACAGCCTGCAGGTTCCCAATATTCAGCTGGACCATAGCAAGGAAAATCTCGGCATCTATTTTCAAGGTGAGTACGATCTGACCGACGCTGTGACGTTAACAACCGGTATTCGCTGGTCTGACGAAGAGATTGTCGGTAATTACTTGCCGTCGGCTCCAGTCGTTGCAGGCGATCCAACATCAACCCTGTATTTCCAGGAGGATGTGCAGGCGCTGGTTGCCGCTCAAAACCCGGGTACGCCGGATTTCGATGCCAATGGTTATGAAATCGCACGACAGGTTACGCAGAACCTGGATAACAAAGACGTAGGCTACACAGTGAAACTCGACTGGGCTGTTACCGATGACTCGTTGCTCTATGTGAGTAATTCGAAGGGCTTCAAGGGTTCCGCGCTGGATATTCGCCCTGTTTACGCCCTTGTGCCGTTACCCAATGTGATATCGGGCCTTGAAGAAACGCGCCTGAACCCGGAGTCACTGGACGCCTGGGAAATCGGCTATAAGGGAACATTCCTTGACAACCGGGTGCAGCTCGATGCGGCTGCGTTTCGTTACGTGTATGAGGACCTGCAGCAGTTCGTAACGGCCAGAGGAATTCCCATTCTGGATAATGCTCCGGAGTCTGAGATCAGTGGTATTGATGCAAACATTCGCTATGGTGGCGAGCGCGGCCTGTATCTGCAGGCCGGCATATCGTTGCTTGATACCGAAGTGACCGATGCCACGGACAGCAGTTTTATTGAAGGGGCCGAACTTGGTAATTCGCCTGAGCTGTCTTTCAATGCGCTGGCGTCCAAAGAGATTGAGCTTCAGAACGGTGGCCTGCTGACGTTCACTGGTAATGTTTCGCATACCGGAGACCAGGTGAAAGTAACCGCAACGGCCGGTAATAGCATGGTGGTCGATCAGCTTAGTGTCGACGCTTACACGCTGTTTGGCGCCAACGTAAGCTACCGATTTGGCCAGGAACAACAGTACAACATATCGCTGTTTGGAAGAAATCTGACCGACGAGAACTACTGCGGAGCCGTGCTGATCAACGACGGTAACGCATTGCTGGGCGATTCGATCAATGCCGCCACGGCCGTTCACATGAACGCACTTTGCCGTGTGTCCAATGCATCAACCCGTACTTATGGGATTTCATTCGGAATTGACTTCTAAAAAGTGAATAAACTAACTAAAACGCTGTCGCGCTTCACAATGCCGCCTTCTTTTGACGTAGTTCCGGTCAACGCATTCGCTGCGGCCGGGAAAACGCCAGGCGACGGTTCGCTTTTTGCGGGCAAATGGATTTACTTATCGGACACGTTCAAACACAGCATTCCTGTTCGCAGGCAATTTCACGTAACTACTATCGGTGCTGCTGATGGTGGTGCGAGATTTCGAATCAATTATCGCCGTGTGGCGAGACCAACCTGGGAGATTAGATAGTGAAAAATCGAATCATTGTGCGCGGTATTCTGACCTGCGCCATTGGCTGTACTATCGGCGTTACTGTTGCGCAAGAGGCGCTTGAAGAAGTGACGGTGTCTGCCACGAGGCGAGCCGAAAGCATTCAGGACGTTCCGGTTTCCGTTGTTGCGATGAGCGCGGAGACCATCAACGACCTTGGCGTGATAAATATCGCGGACATTTCGGCTTATGTACCGAACATGGAATTTGTGTCCAACGGTGTTCGCTCCAATTTCTACATGCGTGGAATTGGTTCAGGACCAACCCACGCCATCGAACAGTCGGTCGGTCGTTTCGTCGATGATGTTTATATCGGTCGGGCCGATGCAAACCTGCACGGATTCCTGGATCTGGCCGGCATTGAAGTGTTGCGAGGTCCGCAGGGCACCCTGTTTGGAAAAAACACGGCTGCCGGTGCCGTCATTGTCAGAACCGCTGATCCGACGGAAGAGTTCACGGCAGGGGTAAAGGCCAAGTACGGCACCTACAGCACGGTGAATGACTATCAGGACATTGAGGGCTTCGTATCGGGGTCATTCAGCGAAAATGCCCGCGGACGACTGGCGGTACGATTCAGGGATGACGGCGGGTTCGTAGAAAACATACTCCCAGGTCCCGATAGTGCCGAACGGCAGGATATTCTCGCCC
>CAWUKD010000193.1:0-6293 GCA_963922815.1 uncultured Gammaproteobacteria bacterium | reverse complement strand
CGAGTCCGCGCTGGGGAGCCAAATAGAAAGGCCCACGAAATCGTGGGCCTTTTTTTGTCCGGCCGTCAGGCGCCGGTAGCCAGAATCGCCCTTCGGCGACCCCGCGCTATTTCTGCTAGCTATTCGGGCAATCCGTCGTCAATCCAGGCTTGTACGGTCGCCTGTTCAGCGGCGGTAAGGCAGGCGCTAATTGCGACGTCCTGAGCCGGATCACCCGTGCAACCCTGCGCAAACGGCATTTCGCCATTTTGAATTCTGACCAGCGAACACTCGCCAACCGAGAGCCCGGCACATTCCGGAATCTCCGCGGGCAACAGGTTACTGCCATAGTCGCCGGCAAAGTTGAAGGCGCCTGGCGTCATTCCGGTGTGGCACGGAGCGCACTTGACCGCGTAGATCGGCTGGACGTCGTCCGTAAAGGTGGTCAGAGCCGGAGGCGTCGCGGCCGGTCCTGGTGGACCAAGGAAGTAGTCCCTGAAAATGGCCAGATCGAGGAAGTTCACCGACCCGTCGCCGTTCAGGTCCCCGTCGGGGTCTGCGGTATTAAAGACCGATGCGATATAGCTCAAATCGAGGAAATTCACGATGCCGCTGTTATCGAAATCCGGATCGCAAAAGTTTCCTATGCCGTCACCGTCAGTATCACGCTGCGCGACGTTGACGACGTCCAGACAGTTGTCCACGTCATCCCCCACTCCGTCACCATCGCTGTCTTTGATACCAACGATCGTTACCGTAGAGTAATTCGGGTCGGCCAGAATGTCGGCTTCTTTAAAGGGCAGCTGGACCCACTGCTTGTTCGAATACAGAACCGTTTGATCGGTGTAATGCGGACTGTCCACATCGCTGGACTGACTGTATGACAGCAGCGCCTCGGCAATCGGGCCGTCGTTATCAAACGTAACTACCTGCATGTAACTGTTGCCACCCGTGACCGGCGTATATCCGGCGGCACTCAGGTTCGCGGAGATGATACTGAACATACCCGAACCGTCTCTGCCACCGTGAATCGGAATCGGCGTGCCACCCCGCTCGGTGTACTGCAGGTCACCCCAGGCTGCGTTCATGGACAGACCCAGATCGGTAAGTCGCTTCACGCCGCGTCCCAGCCAGTTCATGACCTGGTCCTTGTCGGCCTGATCGGTCGCCTTTAGACCTCTTGGCGTGTTCACCGGATCATTCACATCGAACGGTACATCCCACAAATCCGTCAGAATCGGATCGTCCAGGTCATCAAACACAGACTGCAGGAATTCAAGGAAAATATGAGCACCGAAACTGTCATTGTTCTGGCGCTTGTCCCAGTTACCGAGGACCGTGCAGGCCTCTGTCAGATCGACAATGACCGCGTCGATCACAACGGACGCGCCCTCATCCAGACACAGCTGAACGAGATCATCAGCAATCAGCTCCGCGGCGTAGTTGCGACTGCCAAACAGCGCCTCTTTGAGTAGCGGAAGGGTATAACCCGGTGCCCCCTGACCATCGCTGCCGTCGAGCCGCTGTTCGATTTGCTTGAGCCCAAGGCGCGTACGCAAACTGCGGGCGGTCTCTTCACTGCCTGCGGTAGGTACGATACCCGTGATGGGCATGTCCGGATTGGTGAGCCAGTGATTGTCGTTGGAATTGGTTACGTAATCCTGAGTGGTCAGCGTTGGCAGTTCGCTGGACGGTACCGCACCAGGCTGAGAGGCGTCAGGGCTCACAGTCCAGGCACACGCAGAATCTGCGCCATCCAGAACTTTCAGGCCGGCCGCCGTTGACAGTAACGATCCTACCCCCGTCGCGGCACAGGTCGCGAGCTTGTCGGCGCTTACGTTGGGTATCACCGACAGGTCTCCGTAAAACGCCGTACCCGACTCACTCGCAGCCACGGTGTGTACCCACGGCAGCGCAGTCAGGTCTTCAAGCACGCCGACAAACTCGGTCAGGTTGGTAGCCAGGTTCATTCGATAAAACTGGTTTATTGCCCGATAGTTGTCGGCATTGGCATCCCCAACCGCAAAAATCGATACGCCGGTCGTCCAGACCGGGAAACCCAGGATCGGACCAATGTCGAGAATCCAGCCCTGAACGCTGCGGTAGAAGGTGTGATTAACGGTTTCAATGACGCCGTTGTTGTCCACCTGAATGGAAACCGGAAACTCTTCCATGTCGGTGGGCACGCCATCATAAAAATACTGCGTGGGATTTCCGGGTACCAGAGCCAGCTCAAACAGCGTGAAACGGTCGGCCGGTGACACCGTATGACTCCAGGCGAACGTGTCGGTAAAACCGATGTTCACCAGCGGGATACCCTGAAGAGACGCGCCCATGACGTCGACTTCGCCCGGAATCGTCAAATGCACCTGATACCAGCGCAGCGGGCCGTCCCAGGGAAAGTGCGGATTACCCAACACCATACCGCGACCGCTTTGCGTCGCGTTGCTGCCCAGGGCATACATATTGCTGCCGAGTTCCTGGGGATCGAGCTGATCGGAAATCAGTGACAAATCAGCTTTGGCCACTGCACCAGCCAATTGGTCGGCCAGGTCCTGCTGTCTTTTCTGGATGTCGACCACGTTGCGGCGAACCGGCCCTGCTGCCGGAACCGGCGGTACGGCACTGACAATCAGATCGCGTAAGGGACCGCCGCTCGCTCTCAGAATAAGTTTGTAGTACACCTTGAACAGATCACGCTCATCAATCGCTCTGACCCATGCCTGACTGCGGCAAGCGGTGTCAATGTTGTCGACACCCGTTTCGCTCAGGTACCGGTTGTAACCGTCAGCGAACCCCTTAATGCCGTCTACCACCGGCGGATCCATCTGAGCGATGATATCGTCAATAGTTTCTTCGCTGTTGCTCAACGTGTAAAACAGATCACTGTTGATGCGCCCCTGACTGGAACCGAAGTACAGGGCTTGCTGCCCGTTGGCCTCCACCACTTCACGCGCGAGTACACACAGGTTGTCCGCTGCGTAAGCATAGCCATAGCCGTATCCAAGGCTGCCCCAGTCATCCGCTTTGATGTGTGGAATGCCATAGGAAGTACGCCGAACTTCTGCCTCATAGCCAGGATTGGCCATGGCCGCAGAGCCAGATATTCCAATGAAAACGCTCGCCAGAACCAGGCGACTCATTAGTGACTTCATTCAAGTCTCCCAAACATAGTTGAATCAGAGTGCAGTATTATTGTTGCGCGTCGTGCTGCCTGGGCCTGCCTGAGTACACAGAACCCGGAAGAGACGCGCCAATTTATTAGAATTAGTGTGACCTGCCAGCCCTGCGACTGTCAATTTGGTCGGACTGATTCAGGCGTTTATGTCAATTGGGCCGAAATCTGCGCAGCTGTGTTTGCCTCGAAGCAAGTGAGTCCCGACCATAATTTCCCGTAGTTCCAGAGATAAAAGCCTCTACGGCCCCGGGGTTGTCGCATTGCGCCAATTCAGACGGGCGAAAAATGCTTGACATAAACCTTCTTGAGAAACGCGCTAAAGCACTACAAATAAAGGCTGAAAGTTACCAAGCTGTGAATCTGATCACGACCAGAAACAACTGGCACTGATATGCTTTGCTTCCTTATCGGTTCCACCGTTCAATGTAGTGGCACCAACTTCGATGGCACTTTTGAACAATGGTTCTGGTATGAATGACGAATACGTACAAACGCTGGTAATGGATATTAATGCCGCAACATCAGGAAGGCCCTCTTCCGCCACTGAAGTTGCCGACAAAATTCAGGCCTCGATTGATGATCGAAATGAACCCTCATCTGAAGAAACGTTTACGCAGACGTACTCTTACCTGACCTGAACTGACCTGAACTGACCTGAACTGACCTGACGTCAGAACTAAAAAAATACCTGCAAGCGACTACTGGCGTAAGGAATTGACACCATGCCTGCTGCTCAGGGCAACTCCAGACCTTTTAGATAATTAGAGAATCGTTCGCCGAATTCCGGGTGCTTCAATGCCAGCTCCACGGTCGCTCTCAGGTAACCCAGCTTGTCGCCGCAGTCGTATCGCGTACCTTCAAAGCGATACGCAAACACCTTTTGCTTGCGCAATAGATGGCTAATACCGTCAGTTAGCTGAATCTCTCCACCTGCGCCCTTGCCAATATTGGCCAGCAAATCAAACACGGCCGGCGTAAGAACGTAACGACCAACCACCCCAAGATTGGACGGCGCCTTATCCGGCGCCGGTTTCTCGACCAGACTGGAAATCTCACCAAGCCCGTTCTCAAAGTTATCTACCGCGGCGATTCCGTACTTGTCGGTTTGATCCCTGGGCACAGATTGTACCGCCAGGATGCTGGAACCTTCGCGCCGGAACACATCCTGCATTTGGGTCAGACACGACGGAGATGCGCTGATCAGATCATCCGCAAGATGCACGAAAAACGGCCGATCTCCCACAATAGGACGGGAGCATAAAACCGCGTGACCCAGGCCTAACGGTGCGCTCTGACGAATATAGATACAGTCGGCACTGGCCGGAACAATCTGCCTCAAACTGTCCAGCAATTCAGACTTGCCGGCGTTTTCAAGCTCACGCTCGAGCTCGTGATCCTTGTCGAAATGATCCTCGATGGCACGCTTTGAACGTCCCGTCACAAACACCAGCGTTCTGGCCCCCGCTTCCAGAGCTTCTTCCACGGCATACTGGATTAACGGTTTATCAACGACCGGAAGCATTTCCTTGGGGCTGGCTTTGGTGGCCGGCAAGAACCGGGTACCTCGGCCAGCAACGGGAAACACGGCCACACTGACTGCATTGCTCATTCGATTTCCTGCCTGTTTTTCGGCCGCAAAGTGTACCATGCAAAAACCACCTTGCGACCCACCCCACCCCTGAAAACCAGAGCATTTACATAAACCTGCCGCTTCCTGGCCAAAAAAGTGACCCGAAGAAGCTGCCGACAAGCCGTGCCGATTCAACTTGCCAACAGCTTCCCCGGATCAACAAGGGGAGTGAAAACGGTTTGCAGGAAACCGCGCGCCAATTGCCGTGACGACCCGTCAGTCCGAGTCGGTGTCAGCCTTCAACTTGATTGAATCTCTGTTGAGGTCCACGGTTCGCAGACCAATACCCTTGACGCCGCTGAGGTCGTCCGGCGTTTTGAAGGCTCCGTGCTGTTTGCGGTACTCAACAATCGCCTTGGCCTTGTTTAGCCCTACGCCCTTTAATTCTGACGCAAGCTGCTCCGCTGTGGCTGTATTAATATTGACCTCGCCGGCAAACCCGACGGGAGCGACCGCCAGCAGAGCGGCAGCTACAATAGATTGAATGGATGTTTTCACGGTATTCCTCCTTGAACACGTTTGGTAAGTAAACAAACAGTATCAAGAGGAAGGTGCTTTTACCCGACGCAAATCTTGGCAATAATGCCAATTATTCGGCGCCTGCCCTACTCGTGCCATGCGCAGAGACGGCGCAAGCAACAAAGCCCGGCCGGACCCGGGAACACTTGCACGATTAAGTGAAATCTCGAATGCCGGGCCTTGTATATAAGCTAATCCGCGCCCTGGTCGGAGCTCTTCGAGAACATCGACTTGATCTTGCCAGAAAGTGCTGCAAGCCCTATCAAGAAAAACACGCCGAATTTTTTCAGCAATAGCGCTGCTGCAGTGAGCAAACCGGCCTTTTTCGCAACGGTTCCTGCCACCAGGGCACCTACGCCATACGCCGCGAGTTTATCGTTACCTGGTTCATAGTCTTCGTATCGGAACCCCTGATTGAATGCGACCATGCCCAACACTTCTTCACGCGCGTCATTGACCTCGCTCAACTGATCGGTACTGGCGACAAAGGTCATGCTCAGCACCCCCTTGCGGCCAAGCGTTCGAATATCGTAGTTAAGAACACGAACCTCTCCGTCGAACAGCAAGTCTTTTGCCCAGTACAAATGCTTGTCGTCGTGTGAATAAAAAGGTTCTTCAGCCCATCCCAGCAACTCGATGGTGCCGTAACCGGCCTTCTCCCGCTCTGCACTCCCCGCCTTCGTGTCTTTCTGCATTTGCTTGAGCATCTTGTCGTAGTTGATGTCACCAGCGTCTTCGTCCGACACATACCCATCTTCAACGTACTCAATCGTTACTGCCCAACTGTCCTCATCAAACGGCGTGTATCGTTCGGGCATGATCATGCCCAATGTCTCCGAGCCAGGCGGATTACCCCAGATATCAGCAAGAACCGTTTCGGTATCCGCAGGACTCAGATAATAAAAGGTATCGGGCACTGTGATCGTGGCAAAATCTCCGGGAAGTGAAATCTCTCCCTTTACGGGAGTAAGGCTGTCCCAAAGATTC
>CAWUKD010000192.1:0-6305 GCA_963922815.1 uncultured Gammaproteobacteria bacterium | reverse complement strand
CACGCCAGCGTCGATATTGCCGAAGAAATGGCAAGACTGCGATTCCCAGATCAGGCGGTGACCCTCTCGACCGATCTCAAGCGCTATATCGGCATAGGGAACACCACGGAACTCGATATGGCGCGCTACATGATTAACCACCCTTTGATACTCAATCGCTGGATCGAATGCCGCGAGACGGCGATTGCCAGGGTGCTTGCGGGCGGGAAAGTCGACGCGGACTACCAGCATCGACTGGAAATGCTGCTAATGCGCGCGCGAGCCTATCTTCGAAACAGCCTCTGCGATGAGCCGGCTCAACGCGACGCTGATTCACAGGTCAGCGCAGACCTGCGAGTTTTACTCAGCTATTCGAGAGCATACGCTCTGGACTCCTGGGTCACGCTGTACAGCCGCGCCCGGTCTTTAGGGCCAGGCGCCCAGGAAATTCTGAATTCATGCCTGCTCGAGCTGTATCCGGAACTTGTCGACGACCTGCCCGAGTCACTGTCAGAAACCGAAAACTACGATATCAAACCCGAGCAACCGCTACGCGCACTAAAGTCCTGGATAGAAGACTCGTACGATTGGGCTCTCGCCCTCGACTTTGACGATCCCGAGAGCCAGAGAAGGTTCTGGTATCGGTCGACACGTTACGAGGGACCACAGGTTGGCGACGTCACTGTCGATACCGGTGTTGAAAAGCAGATGAATCTGGCCATTGGACACCGCGTGCAGGAATGCTATGACTATCTGTGCGACTATCTTGAAAGCAATCCGGACGATCACGTCGCCCATTTTCTTGTCCAGTTCCCTGTTCTTCGCAGCATTGTAAGACGTATACAAACGATGTCGCCGACCCGTTTCGGAGACATTCGTGTCAACGTGCTGGACGCGAATTGCAACCCCACTCAGCTGCTTCACTGCTGGCTGTCCATTACGGGTGCCGAAAAAAGGCACCTTGAACAGGACTGCGCGATCAGCAATATTCTGTTCCAGGGTGCCCCGACGGTTAGCGATTTGCCCATTGCTCAAGAGCCAGCCAAATCCGGCAACCAAGCGTCAGATGATGCCCGCATCTGTGCGGCCCGTTTCGACGACTGGAGTTTTCCTTCACTACCCAGCGAGCCAGATGCGCTTTTCGAATAGTGAATTACTGACCCTTCTTCAACATGCCTTTGAAGGCGCAGGCTGGACAGATGGCCGCGAAGAGGATGCCGCTCATGCCGTATGGTGGCTGCAAGCTCACGGCATTACCTGGCTCGATCAACTGCCTGACCACTGGGAGCGACTAAATCCGGAACGGGCGCCCAAACTTAAACTTGTTCAGGCCAACGCCGCCAGCGGTATTCTCGATGCGGCCGGCTCCAGCTTGCTGCACAGCGGAGCAAACGCCATAGATCTCGTTTATGCCAATGCCTGCCGTGAATCACTGGCGATGCTTGAAACCCGATGGTGTCTTGATCGCCACCTGATACTGCCCGGACTCGTTACACTGGCCCGTCGCGGAGGCAATGCACTCGCCCGCTGGTACGCCAGCGGACGACTACACCTGGCCAGCATCGAGGCAGGAAAGGACTTTCCGTTATATACTCAGTATGAAGCTCCCGCACCCATGAATACGGGCAAAGGGTCTTTGTATCTGGCCTGCAGTAATCTGCGGGAAGGACTCGATCACTACCACCGCAACAAATCGCGACTTGATGAGCAACACCCCGTCGTCGATCAGATAACGCCAGACCAGTTCGCACACAACGCCAGGCTCTCCCTTTCCGAGGGAATCGAAGTTGACCCTGCCACTATTGCACTGCTCAATCAGTCAGCCGACAGTTTGCTGGTTGGCTTAAGAAAACCACCAGGAAGATAACCCGTATGAAATATGCAGCTTTGCTGACCGCCGTGCTAATGGTGACCAACCACGCCCAGGAACCTGATGAGCCTTCGTCAAAACCCGGCATCGAAATCACCACCAAATCACAGACTATTTCCGAAGAATCTGTTGATTGGGGGCATGAAAAAAACGAAGGCGGCTCGCGTATCGGAATGTCGGGCACCAAACGTCCGGGGAAAACAAAAATCATCAGATCCACTACCGAAATTCGACAGGTGATTGATGTAAAACAACAGGAAGGACCTTTGGAATGCGAATCGGACATCGACCTTGAGTACTATCAAAGGGATACGCAAGCCGACATCCGAACGCGTTTTTCCTCGGACAATTGCCAGAAGTTCGACGCAACGTACCAGTTGCAAATCGCCTATTTCAATAGTGAAGGTAAATTCAAGCGCATCGTCGCCGATGAAGAATGGCCGGACGATTTGTCAGGGCCCTATCGCAAGTCGTATCAAATGGAACCCGATTCGGAATTGAAGCGGGTTACGTCACGAATTCTGTCGTGTACGTGCAAAGAATAATCAGTCCTTCCCAACCGACCGGTTTACAAATCGGGGACCCCGTATCTTGCCCAGACGAAGACCGTGGCCCGTCTGGTTAATATCAAACTGATATTGAACCCCTGAAGCCGCCACCGGTTCACCGTCGATAAACCGCGGACGAAAATAGGCCGTCTTGATGCGAAACAACACCGCGGCCGTCACATCCGGATTATTCACGGTGTCTTCAATCACCCGCCAATGCTGGGTATGGCCACGAGCCGAAACATGAAACTCGACTACTATCTTGCCGCCGGCGAGCAACGCCTTGTCGATATCTCTTCCGTAGAAAAACGACTTGCCCTGATCGTATCGAATCAACTTTGGCGCGCCGTAAAACTCATTGATGAGCCGTTCGTCAATACCGTCCTGTTCGGCTTTAGCGACAGCCTCACGGTAGTACAGCAGCGCTTTGTGGCGACGTTTGTCACGGAGATACCAGTCGCCGAGGTCAGTGCGAGCGCTCAACAGATCAATCTGATCCACGTTTTCCTGCGCGGCATATATTTCGGCCACCCTGCCCAGCGCACGCTCTCCGGTACGCGGCGTAGTCAGCACCGGATGAAACTCATACAGCTTGGCTCTGAGTCTTAATGTTTCAACCAGGCCCAGGTGATTCGGGCCGAACGCCTGCTCCTGAATGTCAATGGCACGCTCAATACTCTTGCGAACCTGTGGAAAATCTCCGGCTTTCGCCGCCCATTTCGCATAGTCGTGTAACGCAGCAACCAGCTTGGGCGACTCTCCGTACGTTTCCTCGGCCGCGCGCAGCTTCAGGCTTTGCTGGTGCTTCGCCTTCATCAAACGACCCTGAGACATGTAGACGCTGGTTAAATCGTTTAGCAACTCATCCTGCTCAACGTTAAAGATGCCGGCATTTCTGTGCGTGATGTCTTTGGCTCGCAGCAACAGCAGCTCCGCCTCATCCTGGTCGCTATCGCTCAGGCGCATGCGCCCCAGTTGCGTTAGAGGTTCAATCAGCTCTGGCTCAAACGGTCCAAATTGTTTCTCGGCGATGCGCAGCGCCTCGCGATAATCGAGCTCGGCCTCACGGCCGCTGGACAATTCCTTGTACGCATTAGCCCGACACAGCAGCGTAGAAAATCGTGTAAGCCTGTGGCCGGTTCGACCCGTTTGCGTCAATTTAAGATTGGCAGTAGCAACGGCTGCTGAAAAATCGCCGTTCTTATAAAACTGTGTGCAGGATTTCTCAGCCGTTCGCGAATCATTGGATGCGCGGTACTGACCGCCCACTTTCGCAGCGTACGCGCTGGTTGTGGAAAGCCCCAAAACAACGGCGCCAAGGAATACAAACGCCACCGTCAGAATACTATTCTTATTCGCCACTACTTTCTTACCTCTAATATCTTGTACGGGTTTTGAATGCAGGGGTGTCCGTGTGATCTCCTTTCAACGCGATCCCGGACTCCGGACTTGTCCGGCCGCCTCCCTTCGCGGCTTCGACAGACCCATCTGCCGCCAGGCAAACAGTGTCGAAGTGTGGCTTCCCCATGTCTTACTAGTTTCAACGTGTCATATAAAAATTGCGACGAGCTGAACCAAGCAAGCCCCAGCGTTTATCGCATTCAGCCGCGCCCGACGGTTAGTCGCGCCCGGCCCTGAAATCTAATTGTTTCTGTTTCCGCCACGCGGACGGTTTCGCCGCTCTACTCTTTGTGTCTGACGACCGGCCGAGGACATGATGGTCGCCATGCGGCGATTAAAATCATCCAGTTCACGCCCCATCAAAGCGAGATTCCGTTCATCTTCTTCTCTGAATTCAGCGCGAGATTTGCACCGCCGCACCTTTAACCTTGAAGCAGTATCGCTCCCGGCACGCACTTTGCGGCAAACGATTTCATCCGGATTGGCGTCAAGATCCAGCGCCACAGCCGTTTGGGAGGCTGCGACGAGTTCGTTCTCGGTCATTACTCTGACGGGCGGCTTGGTGGTCGCCGTTAGTTTGCCGGCAACGGTTCTATAGTGGCTGTCTGCGTATGCAGACCCCGAAAGTAAAAGTCCTGTTACGAGTAATAGTATTCGCAAATTGCCTCCATTAGCTCCCGGTGTCACTCCCATGCGGCTCGTTTCCCCTGAGGTCGGATCAGGTACTGACGCATCGCTTTTTCATTTAATTCCTGCCGCCAGGCAGCAATGGTTTGACACACATTTCGCTCGACGCGCGATCCGGTTCGCCTGCGCTTTATACACACGACCTGAGTGGGTGAGTATTGTTCTACTGAGAGAGTTTGCTTTACCGCAGGCTTGGTCGCCACGTCGCGGCTGCTGCCGCGCTCGATTTCACCGGCGCCCGCGTTTGCGCAAAGCACCAAAAAACCAAGACCAACGATACGACTGAGTATTCTCATGTCATTCTCCTGCAACTCGTACACGCGCTTTTGAACGTACAACACGCGCATGACCTGTTCTTAATGTAAGCCTATGACTGGCAACACGCAAATTCTGTGCGCAATGCCACAATTGCAGTGAACGCAAGCGATTGAAGGTAGGGAATCGGGTGTATTTTCTTGCGCTGCACAAACGCGCGTCAGTTTCTTGTGTAACTGAATTGATCAAATATCAGGCACGTTTGGACGAATCGGAAATCGCTCAGACTTTAGTCTTCGCGAACAAAAACCGGCGCGTAGATTTTGCCGATTTTCAGCCCGGAGCCGGTTTGATGAATATCGAAGGTTTGCTGAACATCGCGCGTCGTGATGGCTTTACCCTCTTTGAAGCGGGGCCGGAATACTGCGGTCTCAACACGCCCCTGAACTTCGATTGTTACCGCAGAGTTTTTTAGGGTGTCTTCAAAAACCCGGATGTTTCGCGTTTTTCCATTGGCCGCTACGTCATAGATCATGGTTATCTTGCCCGGCTGCAGCAGATTACCGGCCTCGTCACGGCCATAAAAAGTGGCCTTCGTTCGCTCAAAGAACACCAGACGCGGTGCGCCGTAAATTTGCTCGATAAGCGCTTCGTCAACATCTTCCGAAATCGCCTGTTTGACGGTCTTCTTGTAGTACCGCATCGCTTTGCCGCGCTTCAGTCCCTGCAGATACCAGTCCCCCATATCTGTTCTCGCTTTGAGCAGGTCGGCCTGATCCACATACGGTTGAGACGTATAGATATCGACAACGCGCTGCATGGCTTCTTCACCGGCTTTAGGCGTACTGATCGTCGGATGCTGTTTGTAAAGACGTGCGCGAAGCTTGAGCGTTTCAATGAGACGAGGATCGTTAATGCCGTACGAGCTTTCCAGAATCGAGACGGCTTCTTCGAGCGCCACGCGGACCTTGGGAAACCGCTGAAGTTTTGCATTCCATTTTGCGTAGTTGTGTAACGCCTCAATCATTTCCGGCGTTTCGCCGTACGTTTCACGCGCGGCCCGCAGCCTGAGCTCCTGCTGTTTGTTCGCCAACTGCTGACGGCCCTGCTGCATAAACACTGCCGACAGGTCATCAAGAACGGCATCCTGATCCGTGTTGTAAATACCTGCGGTTCGGTGGGTAATATCTTTTGCGCGCAACAAAACGAGTTCGGCTTCGTCGGCGTCTTCCGCAGCCAGAAGCAAACGACCCAATCGCGTGAGCGGATCGATCAGGCGCACGTCAAACGGGTCAAAATTCCTGGCAGCAACACGCAGCGCTTCGCGAAAATCGCGTTCGGCAAGATTGTTGTTTGCCTGTCCGGCATGTGCGGATCCGCGACATACCAGCAAATCAAATCGACCGGATACGTCGCTGGAGGAAACCCGGCGGGTGAGTGCGGCGTCTGCGACGCCAACGGCCTGCGTATAGTTTTCGGCAACCAGATGGTCCCGGCACTCAGCTTTAATGATGTCATTCGTAGACGACGCGCGCGACAGTTCCGCCGCGCCAACCATCGGCATC
>CAWUKD010000191.1:0-6306 GCA_963922815.1 uncultured Gammaproteobacteria bacterium | reverse complement strand
ATCTTGCCTTCTCGGGTACTGTCTCCGGCCTGTCTTCCACCGCAGTGCTGTCAGCTACATGTGGCTCTTATCTCGAACTTCAAGGTGACTGGGTCAGCGATGGAACCTTTTCCATTACAGACGCAACTCTGGATATCAGCACGAATCTGAGCGATGAATGGGTCAATAACGGTATCATTTCGCTAGACAACGGGATTGTGGAATTTGGCGGAAATTATACCGTCGCGGATGTCGGTACGGTTACCGGATCGGGCACAGCGTTTATCGACGGCCGACTGGATAACACCGGCATGACGCTCGATACAGCTACCGATTTTCCGGTCACAACTGTCATTCTGGGTAGCGGAGGCAACATTCTTGGAGGAACGATCGCAAATACGCCGCTAACCGTAGCGCCTTCAGTCATTTTTACTCTGGATAACGTCACTCTGGCGACGGACATTAGCGTTCAGTCGGGCGCCGATCTGCGCGTCAACGATGATCTGACGCTGAGTGGGGGACCGACAATCACACTCGCTAGTGACAATAGCTTCACCTATCTGAGATTTCTCGGCGTCTCAGGCGACACATCAAACCTGCTCGGCAATGGCGAAGTCATACTCGGTGGCAGCACGACCATAGATAACCGCAACAGCATTGAAGTCTTTAACAGCACAGACGGCCTCGTGATCGGGCCTGATATTACGATTCGCACCGACACCACCGGTGGTCGCATTTATCATCGCTTCGGTAATGGGCCAATAGACATTCAGGGAACCGTGGTGTCTGATATTGACAATCGCTTGCTGACAATCTCCGCCACTCCACTAACCATCAGCGGTACACTGCAGGTGTCCAATTCGGCTCTGCTCGATGTGACTTTCAGTGGCACCGGCGGATTAATTTCTTCTTCAGGCCTGCTCTCTGTGGAATCGGGTGCCGATCTTCTGCTTCGAGGCGACTGGGTGAATGACGGTGTTATTTCCGTAACGGACGCCACACTGGATATCGGCAATACGCAGACGGCTGAATGGGATAACAACGGCACGATAACGCTGGACAATGGAACACTGGAACTGGGAGGCTACTACACCAGAGCCGATATCGGCAGTGTTACAGGAACCGGAACGGTTATTATTGACGGCACTCTCGACAACACCGGCATGTCACTGGACGTGGGCAGTGATTTACCCGGCACCAGCGTCGTCCTTGGAAACGGAGGCACCATCATTGGCGGCTCTGTTCTGACTACCGCTTTGACTATTCCGTCATCAAATACGTTTACCTTCGACGGCGTAAACCTTGGGACGGATGTCACCGTTGAAAATGGCGGGGTTTTTCAGGTCGTGAATGACCTGACGCTGGCAGGAGGTGCGGCCATCACACTCGCCAGTAGCAACAGTTTTACCTATCTGCGCTTTGCAAACGCCGCCGGAACCAACGCCACAATTGATGGCAATGGCGAAGTTGTGTTCGGCGGTACGACGCTCATCGACAATCGCAATACCGTGGAAGTCTTCAATAGTACTTCCAGCCTGACGGTTGGCCCGGACATAACGGTACGCGCCGACACCAGCTCGGGCAGACTCTACCATCGCTTTGGCAACGGGGCGATAGCGTTTAACGGTACGGCAACAATGGATCTTGCTAACAGAACCATGAGTCTGGATGCATCACCCTTGTCCATTTCAAACAGCCTGCAGGCATCAAACGACGCCACTATCGATGCGCTGTTTCGTAGTTCGGGCGGTGTTATCACGTCCACTGCCTCGCTAACCGCCGACACCGGTGGAGAACTTCAGCTCCGCGGCGACTGGACCAACGACGGCACCATTTCAGTGACCGACGCGACACTGGATATCGGGAATACAATCACGGACGAATGGGACAACAACGGCAGCGTAGTTCTGACCAATGCCGTGCTTGAGCTAGGAGGAAGCTTCTCTGTCGCTGATATTGGTTCAATCACCGGCACTGGCACCACTTTCGTTAACGGCACGATCGACAATTCCGGCGTGTCGCTGGATGTCGGCACAGATCTGCCCGGAACTTCCGTATTGCTCGATACTGGCGGCACAGTCCTGGGGGGAACGATCATCAACACGCCCCTGACCCTTCCCGCAAACGAGAGCTTCACGCTGGATAACGTCACGTTAGCGACCGATTTCACTATCGAGAACGGCGCGATACTGAATGTTACGGATGATCTCACGTTGGGCGGTGGCGCGACGGTGAGCATGGCAAGCACCAACAGCTTTACCTATCTGCGATTCCTCGGCACTGCTGGCCCTACCTCTACGCTGGGAGGGGATGGCGCCATCGTTTTTAATGGCACAACGACTATTGATAACCGCAATTCTGTCGAGGTCTTCAACAGCCTTGACGGCCTGGTGATCGGACCAGACGTTACAATCAGTACGGGAACCGCATCCGGACGGGTATACCACAGGTTCAGTAACGGGCCGATTGATGTTCAGGGCTCGGTGACTGCCAGCCTCGCAGGCAGAACGCTGTTAGTAGATGCTACAGATCTGAACGTAGACGGCGATCTCACAGCTACAAATGCCTCCAGGCTTGACGCGTTTTTCCGTGGGTCCGGTGGCAGCATAGGCGCAACCGCCAATCTCACCGTTGATACCGGTGCCGAAATCGAACTGCGCGGAGACTGGACGAGTGACGGCACCATGTCGGTTACGGATGCGACGCTTGATATTGGCAACACGCAAACGGCCGACTGGGACAACAACGGCTCAATATCTCTAAGCAACGGTACGTTGCAGCTCGGCGGCGGCTACACCATTGCCGACGTGGGCACCGTAACTGGAACCGGAACCGTAATAGTAGACGGCACTCTGGACAACACCGGCATGACGCTGGATACAGCAAGCGATCTTCCGGGAACCACGGTTTTGCTCGCGAACGGCGGAGCTATTGTCGGCGGCTCAATTGTCACCACACCTTTGGTCATACCGGAATCCGGTGCGTTTACGCTGGATAACGTGGTGCTCGCCACCGATCTTACAATTGAAAACGGCGGCTCGCTATCCGTCAATGATGATTTGACGCTCAGCGGCGGAGCAACAATCACGCTCGCCAGCACGAACAGCTTTACCTACCTGAGGTTTGTTGGGGTCACCGGTGCGAGCTCAACGCTCGCTGGCAACGGCGAAGTCGTCTTTGGTGGCACCACCACGATTGACAACCGCAATTCGATCGAAGTCTTTAACAGCACCGACGGACTGGTGATCGCTCCAGGCGTAACTGTTCGGACAGACACAGCAAACGGTCGCATTTACCACCGCTTCAACAATGGTCCGGTTACGCTGCAGGGCGATGTCATCAACACCCTTGCAGACAGCACTACGGCAATCGGCGGTGCCCCGCTAAATATTGAAGGCTCCGTTGAAGCCGGAGCAGGTAGCATCGTGAACTTTACGACAGACTATACGCTGGCCGCCTCCGCCTCCTTCAACGTGGACATTGGCGGCACAGCAAGTACTGAATTTGGGCGGTTTACGGCGCCGAGCAGAACGGCCAATCTGGATGGAACACTCAATCTTTCACTGGTCAACGCGTTTGCGCCCTCCCTGGGAGAAACTTTCGACATTTTGACGTTCGCATCGGTTAATGGAGCGTTCGCGACCGAGAACGGCACCGCACTCGGAGGCGGACTGTCGTTCGACGTCAATTACAATGCGACCGACGTGACGCTGGACGTCGTCAACTAATCACATTCGGTTCTGGTCTATCGGCAAGGCTTCCCTGTTCGTATCGACGATCGATCAACACGGGAAGCCCTGGCCGTACACGAGGTTACGTTCACAGGGCACGCCGTCTGCGATACGGCATTCAGCGAACACCTGCATCGTTCCAGCGTCCATTGGCGTTGGCAACCGCCTGCAAATCCGTTCAAACTTCAAAAGCTCGCGCGCAGCGATGCACACGGCGACTGTCACGACGCCCTGCGAAAATACTTACGAATGTAAACCGGAGTCAGGCCCGAAACCCGCCTGCGATCAGGATCACAGGCGAGTACGGTGACGCGTCGAAACGCTACTGCCTAGTTACTCTTGTCGGCGTCCGTGCATACGCGTTTACCCAGTCGGGAACCGGTCGTTTCAACCGTCTGACATTTCTTTCTGGGCTTTGTCGCTTTTGACTCTGCCGTCGGTGATGCTGCGCCGTCTTCATTCGGATATGGATCAGACGAGCTCGCGCAAGCTGACAAGATTAGTGCAAGCACCACTACTGCTATCGGTTTAGGCACCCTGAGTCTCCCTGTTATTATTGATTAACTGTGTTTTGAACCACCTGTTCACTGAAAGTTCCCATTCCCGGAAATTATTTCCTGCTTTCGGAGCGTTTAGTCAAATCAGATTGAGCTATGGCTGGATTGATGGCGTGATTTACAGTGCGCGCCTCCGGGTATGCACCAATCCGGGGCGTCAATTCCCGACTGATCACGGTCGGTGTCGTACCGGCCCAGCGGATTGACGAGGATTCGAACGTCAGAATCAGTGAGCGAATGTAACTCAACTGTGACGCAGGAACCGCACATTAATCCCGCTCCGGACACCCGGCTCGCTTACATAGCTATGACGGATGGCGGCGATGACAAGAGTCAGTCCGGCCCCTTACAGGCAAACCAACAATCGGGCCAGTTTGCGCATCCAGGCGCCCCTGCTGAAGTCGTGACCGCCCCGACACTTGCAATCGAGAACATCCGACCCAAAATAGGACAAATGCAGATGGCCTTTCATGTTGTGTTTGACGCCCCTCACCCTGGCCCGTGCCGGGAACGCGCCCTTGTATTGCAATCTCAGGGGATCAGATCGGAAACCGTTGTCAATGAAGGGCGCTACCAACTGGTGGTGACGGAAGCGGATCTGGCTGACGCCCGATCTGAATTGAGTTCCTACCAGCGCGAAAACACGGGTTGGAAACCTCACCACCGCCCGATGAAATTTGATTACCAGGTCGCGTGGCCCGGGCTACTGGGCTATGTGCTACTGATGCTTCTTGCAGGCTGGGCCGCAGGTGATTCTCTTGGCGGATTTAACTGGTTCACGAGCGGCAAAGTTGATGCGTCGCTGGTTCGTGGCGGGGAATGGTGGCGCACCGTCACGGCGCTTACCCTGCATGCCGACCTGGCCCACCTTTCCGGCAACTTGTTTTTTGGCGTAGCGTTCGGTTTTTTCGCCAGTCAGTTTTTTGGCCCGGGCGTAGCCTGGTTTGGCATTCTGCTGTCAGGTGCATTCGGCAATTTACTAAACAGCTATCTGCAATCATCATCACACACCTCGGTAGGAGCTTCGACGGCAATCTTCGGTGCGCTTGGCCTTGTTGCCGCCTTTTCATGGAAGCGAAAATTCTACCCCCAGGATCGGTGGGCCTACCGGATTGGTCCTGTTGTTGGCGGGATTGCGCTGCTGGCCTTTACCGGAACTGGCGGCGAGCGCACCGATGTTGGCGCTCATGTCACCGGATTTGTCTGCGGTTTCGTGATCGCTCTTGCACTGGCCGCCTGGCCACAGCTGATTAACAGACGTGGCCTGAGTCAATGGCTGACCGGGTTCGGCGCTCTTGCGATCGTCGCCGCATCGTGGTTTCTGGCCTTAAACAGGTAGGCGTGAACAACGCCCTGAATTGCTGCAGCTAACGATAGACCGCGGCCTGCCCTGCAAGCAATGGCATTAGCCCTGTTTTGATTGTGTGACTGAATAGTCGACCAGTGGAACAACGGACGCACCCTTCACTGACTGCTGGCCTGGCGAATATTTCCTGTACGTTTCGCCATCTTTATAAACCACGCAATTACGCCCGAACGCCTTTGCCTGATACAACGCTTCATCCGCCATTCGCAACAGGTCTTCATACACAAGACTTTGTACCGGCACACAGGATGCGACGCCGGCGCTGATAGTCACACGGTCAAAACGCGAGCCCGGATGCGGCTCTTTCAGAACGGAGATCGCATCGCGCATCCGGTCTGCAACTACCAAAGCTTCATCGAGCGACGCCAGAGCAAGAACGGCGACAAACTCTTCTCCGCCATAT
The DNA here is from genome assembly GCA_963922815.1 of uncultured Gammaproteobacteria bacterium. Taxonomy (GTDB): domain Bacteria; phylum Pseudomonadota; class Gammaproteobacteria; order Steroidobacterales; family SZUA-146; genus SZUA-146. The sequence goes on along the minus strand of CAWUKD010000191.1, from coordinate 270 downwards.
CGGGCAACAAGATCCATTGGCCGTAAAGCGCTTGCAGTGAGCGCTTCGGCAACCCGGCAAAGACAATCATCACCCGCGAGATGTCCAAGCTGATCGTTATAGCTCTTGAAGTGATCAATATCCATCATGACAATGGCGACGGGCGTGTTATCCCTAATACCTACTTTCCAGACGCGATCGACAATTGTCTAAAACTACATGCGTTTGTGAATTCCTTTCAGTTCATCAATCTTGCTTAGCCCTTTCAATTTTCTGTTGGTCTCCTCAAGC
>CAWUKD010000190.1:0-6330 GCA_963922815.1 uncultured Gammaproteobacteria bacterium | reverse complement strand
GTCCAAACCAGCCTACAAAAAACGACTGCAAAGAGCGTAATCGGGGACAGTTTACCAATTTTGATTTGGCGATCGAGCAGTCGATCTGCTTGACAGCAAATAGGTAAACTGTCCCCGATTTCACTACTAGTGACACCTATGACCGCGTTACGTATTCAAGCCGGGGCAACGGCACTTAAGCACATCCAGGAAAACGGCCTGTCGCCCGAGCACATCACCGCGGTGTTTGGCGCATCAGGAGCGGCAAAATGGCTCGGCATTTACGGTTTGGACTGCGCGATCTTCGGTGACTGGCTAAGCCAGAGCCAGCAAGCTGTCGACCTGTTCGGTACCTCCATCGGAGCGTTCAAGCTCGCGGCCGCTGCCCGAAACAATCCGCGTGAGGCTATGACTCTGTTAGCGCGAGCCTACACCCAACAGCAATACGATCAGAACATGACGACCGATGAGCTCGGCGCCCGTATTGCGCTCGAAACGAACCGCATTCTCGATACCTTTCTCCCTGCAGAGGGCATCAACGAAATTCTGTCCAACACTCGCTATCATTTCCACTGCGGCAGCGTTCGCTGCAAGGGCTGGCTGGCAAGCGAAAATGTCTCTAAACAAAAGGTGGCGATGGCCAAAGGGCTGCTGCTGTCGGCGTTTGGACGGGGGTTTTATCGCTCGATGGTGGAGCGAATCGTCTTTTCAAAAGGCGCTTCGGTTAACACCTACGACGGACTGGATGGCATACAGACTCAGACCATAATGCTGACAGTCGAAAATTTTCGCGATGCGATTTTGTCTTCGGGCTCAATCCCGGTGGTGATGCCAGGTGTCGATAATATAGCCGGAGCACCAGACGGTGTTTACCGCGACGGCGGCCTGCTTGACTATCACCCTATCCCATCTAATGTCACTCGTATTGACGATGGCCTGGTGCTCTACCCTCATTTTTACTCAAACCTCAAAGAAGGCTGGTTCGACAAGTACTGGTCGTGGCGAGAGGCACGCGCCGAACAACTCGACCGAACCATTCTGGTGAGCCCGTCCGACTCCTTTGTTCAGTCGCTTCCCGACCAGAGAATTCCTGATCGCAAGGATTTTTACCGCTTTCGTGATAACGATGCGAAACGCGTTAATAACTGGAACACGGCGATAGAACGAAGCGCGGAGTTAGGCGAGGAGTTTTTACAGCTGTGCCGTTCTGGCGCCATCGCAGGGCGCACTGAGCTGATCGGGGATTCTTAGGGCTTCAGAGCTATTGACACTCATCAATGCTTCACTAATAATTGACTAATCAACTATCAGTGAAGAAATATCATGCCATCAACATCCCCGATCGAGCTGGTGCTCGAACTAACGGCCCTACATACCCAACTCGCAAAACGACTGGAACATCAACTGAGTATTCACGGCATCAGTTTCACCGAGCTACTGCTTCTACACCAATTGCATTCTGCCCCAAGGCAAACGCTTCGACGCATTGATCTTGCCGAGAATATCGGCCTGACCGCATCGGGAGTTACCCGCATGTTAAAGCCCATGGAGAAAATCGGTCTTGTGGAGAAAGAACTAAACCCTCGCGACGCCCGGGTTAGTCTGGTAAAGCTGTCAAAAACCGGTCGAAGACTGTATCGGGATGCGTTTGCCAGCTGTAGCGACGCCGCAGAGCTGCTCACCAGTCCATTGAATGCGAAACAACGTGCCAGTCTGCTGGGAATGATACGAACACTCCGGCAACCGCGACTTTAGTCAGGCCAAACAGGAACCGACCCTATGCAACAGCGTTACATCGAACCGAATGACCAGGCGGCAGCAGCCCTGTTCTCAAAGAACCATGCCGGGCCGGTGGTCATGTTGAACTTGCTGCAATTGAAAGACGTGGCAGATTACTCTGCAAACCCCCAACTTGCACCGGCAACTACTCTTTCGGGGCAGCAGGCCTTCAACAAATACGTAGAGCACACCACGCCCTTTCTCAATGCCAGCGGCGGCAAAATGCTTTTTCTGGGAAAGAGTGATCAGTTTTTGATTGGGCCGGAAAATGAACACTGGGATGTCGTGATGTTAATTCGGCAGAATTCGCTGGCGGACTTTCTCGGATTCGCCAGTAACGAAGAATACCTTGAGGGTCTGGGTCATCGAACTGCTGCTGTTCTCGACTCAAGGTTGTTGCCAGTGTTTCCCGATGGTGCAGGCGCTGTTGATAGTTAATTAGCTCAAGCCGGGGCGACTCGACTAAACCGCGGTCTGTCCCCTTTTATTCTGGTCATCTCTAACCCACCGCAATCCTCGCAACGCCTGAGGTATTGCGCTCAACGCATTTCGGGGTGATCATCGGGTTTGGATGTAATCGTCTGCGCCGTGCTCCGCTTTTTCCATCGGACCGGGGCGGCCCGGGCAAACGAGCGACAGTAGGCAGAAAAGAAACATGGATTCATTCGATCGGACAGACCCTGATCGTCGGCACCAGTACGACCAGCAAGAGCGCTCCGGACTGCCGGGCAACCCCAACCCTCCGCACTATGGGGCGGCGCGGTGGTTCAGCGTTCTCCGGGTGGGCGTCATTGCGGCGTTGCTCGCGGTGTTTCTCATCGCGGTGACGTTGGCCGTTCATTTCGCGTTGGGCGTTCCGGTTGGCAGATTGACCCGCGATGCCGTGTCGACTTTGAGCGCGCCCGCCTACATCGGCTTCGTGTCACAGGCCGGCATCTTCATGTGGGCAGCGGCCGCCACGGTGTGCCTGTTCGTCGTGTGCGTCCTTGTTCACTACCCGGGTTCAGGACGCCTCCGCGCATTCTTTTTGTATTCAGGGGCCCTGTCTTTGCTGCTCGGCATCGACGATGCCTTTCTCCTGCATGAGCGGATTTTGCCGCACTTCGGCGTGCCGCAAACGATCGTCTTGCTCGGCTACGTCGCGCTGGTCGCGATCTGGTTGATAAGATTCCGATCGCTGATTCTGGGCAGAGCGGCGATTTTGCTCGCCATCTCGCTGGTGTTTTTCGCAATGTCTGTCTTGATGGACGTGGTGGCCAACGAGGGGACGCATATTCCGTCGATTTACGAGGACGGCGCGAAAGTCATCGGGATTGTATTCTGGTTGGCTTACTTCATCTTGATCAGCGTCGCAGCGATGGTGTTTGAAGGGGCGAGCGTACGCATCGCGCGATTCACGCGGGAAGAGTAAGACGGCCCGTTGCCAGTCGCGCATTGGCGAGACCCTCGGTCTCGGCGCGCGTCCCAAAAACTGCCTTGCCGGGGCGGGCAAATGGAGGGCATTGTCGACAGATTGCTAATCCAGCAGGACTGCACGAATTCGCTGTGCCGCCGCTCCGTCACCATAGGGCGAGATTCCGCGGGCCATGTGACGATAGGCGTCGGCGTCTCGCAGCAGTTGCTCGCACTCACGTACGATAGCTTTGCGATGGGGGCCTACGAGCCGCACCACACCCTCTTCCACTGCTTCCGGGCGCTCGGTGACATCGCGCAGTACCAGCACAGGCTTGCCCAGGGCTGGTGCCTCTTCCTGAATACCGCCGGAGTCAGTCAGGATGAGGTACGCACGCTTCATGGCCATAATGAAAGGGCCGTAGTCCATAGGGGGAACCAGGGAGATACGGGCGTGCCCGGAGAGCAGTTCATTCGCGACCCTGGTGACATTAGGGTTCGGATGCACAGGATAGAGAAAGTGGAGATCCGCGTTACGCTCGGCGAGTTCGAGAATCGCTTCGCAAATCTCCTGCATGGGCACACCAAAGTTCTCCCGGCGATGAGCCGTAACCAGTATGAGTCGCTGGCCTGGATCAACGGCAACCCCCATGTCGATGTCTTTCCTGGCCGTCATCAGCAGCGCATCGATAACGGTATTGCCGGTCACGAATATCCGGTCCGACTCGACTCCGGCTTCCAGCAGATTCGTCCGCGCAGATTCCGTGGGAGCAAAATGCCAGCGCGCGAGCGGCGACGTGAGAACGCGATTCATCTCCTCGGGAAAGGGCTCGTCGATGCATCCGGTACGCAGCCCCGCCTCGACGTGCCCAAACGGGATCCTTCGATAGAAGCACGCCAGCGCGGTCATCAGGACAGTCGTGGTGTCGCCCTGTGCCAGCACGGCGTCAGGAGCCTGCTCGTCAAGCACAGTGTCCAGAGCGGTCATGAGTCGGGCCGAGAGCTCTGGTAATGATTGATTGGGCCGCATGACATCCAGATCGAGATCGGGCTTGATATCAAAGAGTTCAAGCACCTGGTCCAGCAATTCGCGATGTTGTGCTGTCGCCAGAACACGCAACTCGACCCGGGGATCTTCACGAAGAGCCAGGATCACGGGGGCCATTTTGATAGCCTCGGGACGAGTGCCCACGACACACAGAATGCGCCGGGTCATCGGCGTGCGCCCGGTGCGCGTACGGAGGGCGACTTTAGTTTGAGCGTAATCATTCTGGACTTCATAACAATGCCTGTCACTTTGAACCGTGGTTGTTTGCTATGTACTGGCTTGCGTTTGCAACTTTGACCTGTGGCGTGCTTCAAGGAACAACGAGATCACAGCGCCTGACATGACCGGAACAATGATGATGCCGGTGTAGACGAATGCCGCGGCAATCGCTTTCTCTTCCAACGCTCCGAACGGCTCCAGGGCCACCAGAAAGCATACCTGCAACGTGCCGACATAGGCCGGCGCAGTTGGCAGTGAGAGGCCGACTATGGTCAGCGGGAGAATAATCAGCGCGACCCACTTCGATGCGTCGATTCCAATTGAACGGTAGCTGACGTAAATGCAAACGGCGACCAGAAACCATTGGAGCAATGAATAAAACATCACCTGTATGGCGATCCTGCCTGACATGGCTGCCTTTATGCCAGCGCCCAGATCAATAATTTGCCTGCGCAGCAGGCGAGAAAACCGGTCCGGCAGCACCTTTGAAAACATATCTACCACGGCCAGCACGAAGCCCGGTCGAAGCATGACAATGATCAATGCCAGCAGTATCGCGAAGACGAGCGCGGCGATGACGCCTATCGCCGTGGTCAGTGCGTCAGGTGTGGAAGGAAACGACAACAGGACCAGCACCGACAGGCAGAAAACAGCAACAAAATCGAAAAAGCGCTCTCCAATGATCGATCCCAATATGGAGCTGACCGAGATCTTCAGCGCTTTACGGGTACCATAAGCGCGGACAAATTCGCCCGAGTGCGGAATGATGGTGTTACCGGCGGTTCCTATCACAGTGGTGCGAAACAAATGCCAGAAAGGTCTGCTCCCGGTTCTGGGGGACAAGAGAATGGACCATCTGTACGTTTTCACAAATAGGTAGAGCAGATACGCAAGCATCCCAAACACAACATCCACTACGTTTGCAGACGATAGCGCTGTCACTACGCTGACTACCGAAACGTCCTTGAACGCGTATATGAGCAGGATTGCGCCAAATACAGTTCCGATCGCCAGGGTTCGAAGACGCTTGGCGCGGGTCATCGGTTGGGCGTCGGCGTTGGTGGCCGGATTTTCGTCGGATGCATCCATCACTGACTTCCCTGGTCCACTGCTATTGCTGCCAACGTTTCTTCAGCACCGCGGGTGCTGGAATTCCACGATGTTATGAACGGGTAAACCTGTGCCGTGGTTGCTAGATAGACACTGGATGTTCCCAGTCGCCTTTTTGGATTGAGCTTGAGATAGTTGAGAGGATAAGCGGGTTCTACGAAGGGTGCCCGAAAAACCCGATAGTCGACAATGTTGTCTCTGGTGATTCCTTCGGATGAATAGACTCTCAGGAAATCCTCAATCCATTCGGTTGCAATATCGGTATCCGGGGAATTGAATAGCGTGGAGTTTCTGTCTGTGTACTTCATCAGATAGACGGCATGATTCCCGGCGTACTGCTCCTGATCGATGAGCGTCGACGACTCAACAGCGCCATCGAAACCGGTTTCCGACCCGAGAATTGGCGTCCAGTAATAGTCTTGAAGCGGTCGGTCGAGGAACAGTAACAGGTTGACCACACCATGGTATTCCAGCTGCGGCAACGTGCTCAGATCGATATTCTCTCCCGCTATTCGCGTAAGCACGCTCAGAGGCACTGTCGAAATGATTCGGTCAAAATGAAGGTCTTCGCCATGTTCAAATCTGGCTACGACTTCGCTCCCCTGCTGCTCTATCGACTCGATTGAGGTCGATTTGTGCACTTGGCCATTATTGGCGAGGATGCGTTCCTGAAGCGCTTCTACCAATCCATGCAAACCACCTTTCAGATAGCCGCGCACTCCCACGTTCTTCTCGCGACCCATGCGTTTTTTCAGGTACAGGCTCGGCAGACTGGCCGCAGTGGCTCCAAACTTGGCGGCAAA
>CAWUKD010000189.1:0-6424 GCA_963922815.1 uncultured Gammaproteobacteria bacterium | reverse complement strand
CGCTTCTGGCGTCAACCGCGACCACGGTGGCGATTTTCCTGCCTGTGATTTTTCTCAAATACGTGGAAGGGCAGCTATTCGCTGACCTTGCGCTGACTATTGCCATAGCGGTTACGATTTCGCTGGTGGTCGCCGTCACTGTGCTGCCGACCGCAGCGGCCAGATGGCTTAAGTCTGAGGGTATTGAAGACCGCCATTCCGGTGCGTGGCAATCGCTCGCGGACAAGATTACGCGATTTAGTGATACGCCGGTCAGGCGTTACACGGGTATCGCTTTACTCATGGCCATTCCGATTGTGACCACGGTGATGCTGATACCCAAGCTCGACTATCTGCCGCCGGTAAAACGGGACGCGATTGACGGCTTTTTTCAATTTCCGCCGGGCGCCAATACCGAAGTGGTTGAGCACGAGATTGTCAGCAAGATGGTTGAACGACTTGAGCCTTACATGTCGGGCGAAAAAGAACCGGCGCTCAAGAACTACTACATCATCTACTGGGGCAGCGGTGGCAATATTGGTGTTCGGGTCAAGGACCAGACGCGGGTCAAAGAGCTCGAGACCATCGTTCGCGACGAAATCACCAAAGACCTACCCGATACCCAGGCGTTTATCATGCAGGGGAATTTATTTGGCGGGTTTGGTGGCGGTCGAAATATATCGCTGCAACTGCAGTCTGCCGACACCGAGGCACTGATGGAAGTAGCACGTGCTGGTGTGGACCTTGTCAGAGAAGTTATCCCGGATGCTCGGGTGCAACCCTGGCCTGGCACCGAACTGGCCGAGCCGGAACTGAGGCTTGTACCCAACGACCAGCGGATTAATGAAGCGGGCTGGACGCGTGAAACCATGTCCAGCGTGGTACGCAGTCTCGGAGACGGCGTCTGGATTGGCGAACACTTCGACGGCGAGAAACGCATGGATATCATTCTGCGTTCGGAAAAATGGGCTAATCCGGAAGAGCTTGAAGCGGTTCCGCTAATGACAGCTAACGGCGTTTTGCCTCTGGGCGAGCTGGTTAATGTTGAACGTACCGTCGGTCCGAGTCAGATCATGCGCATCGACCGACGCCGCACGGTTGTGCTTAATGTGACGCCTCCCGACGGCATGTCGCTGGAGGAAGGTATCACGCTGCTTCGCGAGCAGGTTGAACCCAAGCTCGATGCGCTCATGCCTCCTGATGGTCACATTCGTTATGCCGGCAGCGCGGACGCGTTGGACACAGCGGTTTCAAACATGATTGAAAACTTCTCACTCGCCGTGATCGTGCTGTTCCTGTTAATGAGCGCATTGTTCCGGTCGATGCGAGACAGTCTGTTGGTCATGCTGGCGCTGCCGCTGGCGACAGTCGGTGGTGTTATCGCCATTCGTCTGCTGAATCTGATTACGTTTCAGCCGCTCGATTTGCTGACTATGATCGGCTTCATCATCTTGATGGGACTCGTGGTGAATAATGCCATCTTGCTGGTTCATCAAACGCGCTCGGCTGAACGAGAGGGACTGTCAAGACGTGATGCGGTCAACCAGGCGCTAAAAATTCGCCTCCGGCCGATCTTTATGAGCACGCTCACCAGCATTTTTGGCATGTTGCCGCTGGTACTGGTGGCTGGCGCCGGCAGTGTCATTTATCGAGGTCTGGCAGCTGTGATTGTCGGCGGCATGCTGGTCAGCACCATATTCACGCTACTGCTCTTGCCGCTGCTGTTAAGACTGGGCAAACCGGCACCGACTGCCGTAAGCGGCGGGTTTGCCGCACCGGCACCGCAAGCGAAACAACCCTGATGCGAAGGAACGAACTGATGAGAACTTTATTAACTCTGTTATTGCTGACTGTGTCATTCGGCGCTGCCGCGCAGGGCGAGCCGCCGCCTGCGTCTGTGGGCATCGACATGGCCACGCAGGAATCGATGTCTTCTTTGTTTCTTGCGCCAGGTACCATAGTGAGCCGCAATGATGCGCGCATATCAGCAGAGGTTGTAGGACGCCTTACCTGGGTGGCCGAGGTGGGTGAGCGCATCACTTCCGGTGAGCCTATCGCCCGGATTGACGACAAACCGTTTAAGCTGCGGTTGCGTGAAAACAACGCGAGCATTCGCCGGCTTGAGGCCAATGCCAAATATCTGAATTCGCAGCTGGATCGTTACAATCGGCTGAGTGCACAAAACACCGTGACTCGCGATCAGGTAGAGGAACTTCGCTCTCAGATCGAGATGGTGCAGCAGGATATCGTCAGCGCTAAAGTGCAGCGCGAGCAGACGATGTATGACCTTGAGCGCACGGTTATCAAAGCCCCGTTCAGCGGTAGCGTTACCGAGCGTCAGGCGAGCATCGGTGAGTTCATATCTACCGGCGGTGTTGTTGTTCGTTTTGTGGACGTCGATAATTTTGAGGTGCGTGCGCAAGCGCCCGTGTCGGTAGCGCGATACCTTGAGGAAGATATGGACGTGCGAGTTCGCGATGACCTGCGGGCAATCGGCAGCAAGATTCGATCGATCGTTGGCGTAGGTGACGAACGGTCTCGCATGGTAGAAGTGCGCGTCGCTCTTGACGGCGCCGGTTGGATTATTGGCGGTGCGGTGCGCGTTGAGTTTCCGCAGAGCGAGCCTGCCCTCGTTGTCGCCGTGTCGCGTGACGCATTGATACTCAGGCAAAATTCGACCTACCTCTACAAAGTCAAAGACGACAATACCGTTGAGCAGATTCCGGTGCGTACCGGTATTGGCAATGGCTCCCGAATCGAAGTGCAGGGTGATGTTGCTGATGGTGACAGAATTGTGGTTCGCGGCGGTGAGCGGTTGCGGTCGGGTCAGAGTGTTGTGGTGGTTCAGGACACGCTGACCTCCGCAGTGGACCTGGCGGCGGGCGAAACGACTCCGTAAGCGATGTCGTTGTGGGGGTGAAACATTGGCCCTGTGGCTGACTCGCGCCGGAAACTTGGTGTTAAAGGCCATAAGCTGAGCTGCTGATCAGGGATCAGGAGCAAAGGTGAAATAACGCGATTACGCGCGCAACAAGATAGGCCCGCAACTGCCGTGCAACCGGGCAGCAAAGCAAAATTCATCATATTGCCGCCCGCTTCGACGGGCGGCGCTTTTCGTGGCAGGATAGGCCGCATCAAATTTGAGTTCACAGGAGTTTCCCCATGCCGACATCACCGGTGAAGGCGCTAATAAGCGCTATAGCAATCGTATTCGCCCTTGCGGCCTGCCAGAAAGATGAGGCCGTCAGTCCACAGGCAGCCAGTTCGGATGCCAATTCTGCTGGCATGTCAGCAGAAGCGGTATCGCCAGAAGAGGAAACCAAGCGCCTGAATGCGTGGTTTGACGAGCGTTACGAAGAAAGCATTCAGTTCAGTCCTGCTACGCTGACGTTCCTCGGACGCAAGGAAAAATACGACGAGTTTGATCAGATTGGCGAAGAATCAGCGCGGGAACAGTTGGCCTGGCGTGTCGAAACGGTCAAGACGCTGCGCGAGAAGTTTGACTATGACGCGCTGACCACTGCTGGCAAAGAGTCGTATGATCTGTGGGTTTTTGAAACCGAAGAAGCACAGGCCGACATGAAATTCATGTATCACGGTTACCTGTTTGGCGAATTAGGTGGTCCGGAGGCCCAGTTTGCAACGTTTCTGATCAACTTTCATAAAGTCGATACCGAAGAAGACATGGAAGCGTATATCTCTCGTATTTCCGAAGTTGCTCGCGGCCTGAATCAGGTCAGGGTTATGGGCGAGAAATCGGCTTCGATGGGTATTCGGCCACCGCAGTTTGCGTTTGACACCGCGGTTGAGCGGGCAACCAAAGTCATCACCGGTCAGCCGTTTAGCGACGGCGAAGACTCTCCGCTGCTTGCCGACGTGAAACGCAAGCTTGGTGCTCTGGTCGAAGCGGGTACGATCGATGACGAACAATCTTCAGTATTGCTCGATAAGGCCACCCAGGCGCTCAAGACGGATTTCCTGTCATCCTACAACGCGTATATCGACTGGCTGCATGCCGAGAAGCCAAATGCTGATCTGGTCGCTCAGGGGGTCTCCGCGCTTCCTGATGGAGAGGCGTACTACAACCATCAGCTGTCCGGTTACACCACGCTGCCGATGACGGCGGACGAGGTGCACAAACTGGGATTGAGGGAGGTTGCGCGCATCCGGAACGAAATGGAGGCGATTAAGGAGCAGGTCGAATTCTCCGGCGATCTCACCGAGTTTTTTGCATTCATTCGCACCGACCCGCAGTTTTACTACCCCAATACGGATGAAGGTCGCGAAGGCTATCTCGGTACGACTCGCGACTTCCTGGCGGAGATTGATCAAAAACTCCCGGAATTTTTTGGCAGGTTGCCCAAAGCCGGCCTTGAAGTGAAGCGGGTTGAAGAATTTCGCGAAACAGATGGCGGTGCCCAGCACTACATGCCGGGTACTCCGGATGGCTCACGCAACGGGGTGTACTACGTACACATGTCCGACATGAGCTCTTACTCCAAGACGGATATGGAAACAGTGGCGTACCATGAAGCCAGCCCCGGGCACCATATGCAGATCTCCATTGCTCAGGAGCTGACCGATGTGCCGGTGTTCCGTACGCAGGCAAGATTCTCCGTCTATTCTGAAGGGTGGGCGCTGTATTCGGAAAAACTCTCCAAAGAAATGGGGCAGTTTAAAGATCCCTATATGGACTTCGGTCGACTGACCGCCGAAATGTGGCGAGCAATTCGTCTGGTTGTCGATACCGGCCTGCATACCAAAGACTGGACTCAGGAGCAGGCCGTACAGTACTTTTTTGATAACTCGGCTATCCCTGAGGGCGCGGTTCGATCGGAAGTACGTCGCTACATTACGACGCCCGGACAGGCTACGTCCTACAAGATCGGAATGCTGAAAATCGAAGAGCTACGTGCCCGTGCCGAAGCGGCGCTTGGCGACAAGTTTGATATTCGCGGTTTCCATGACGTGGTGCTAGGCGGAGGCGCCTTGCCAATGCCGTTACTGGAGTCACGCGTAGACAACTGGATCTCACTGCAGTAACACAAAAACCGGGGACAGTTTACTTATAGACTGCCATTACCAACAGCCGATTCGTCCCTTTTTATACGGGTGCGGATAGGTTGTGTGTTTGTGCAGGAATGACGACTAAATAAGTAAACTGTCCCCGAATTTACAGGCGTAGCGCCATGGCCTTGTTCTTGTGCGTCTGTGCTTCGTTGGTCAGTCCCTGTCGTTCCAGTATCTGGGCCAGTTCTTCGTGTGCTGCTGCGCTGGGTGCGTGGCTGATCAGCTGGCGATAGAGATCGGCCGCTTCGTTTAACTGGTTTTGCTGAACCAGAACCGACGCAAGCTGATCGTAAGCCGCGGCGTTTGTGGGGTCGGCTTCGATGGCCTTACGAAAGCTCGGCATCGCTTCTTTAATGTTTCCTTGCTGAGCCAGTGAAATTCCCAGGCCGGTATAAGCCTGCGTTGACGGCTGTTCTGCAATGACCTCACGGAAATGGCTTTCGGCTTCCTCAAAGTCGCCGTTTCGGGCCAGCGATGTGGCCAGATTGTACTGTGTCGGTGTTGACTCCGGATCAAGTTCGAGTGACTTGCGGTACATGTCCACCGCTTCAAAAGACATGCCCAGTCGCTCAAGTACAAATCCCAGGTCGTTGTAAATGGCGGGTTGTGGCTCAATCGTCAGTGATTCACGGTAATGCGCCTCGGCGATTTCAAGCTCGCCAAGATCGATCGAAGCCAGCGCCATGTTGTTGTGAGCTTTCGCATGTTTGGGATTGACTCTGAGCGCTTTCTCGAGCGCTTCTACCGCTTGCTGACTGTCACCTTGCTGGAACAGGGCAAAGCCCAGCGAGTTTAATAGCTCGACGTTATCGGGCTCCGATTCCAGGCCGCGTTTATACGCTTCAACGGCAGCGGGGTAGTTTCCGGTGCGCTCGTTGGCCATGCCAGAGCGCAGAAAGGAGTAGGCATCGAGAAACTGTTCTTTGATCTCGGCAATCGAACTGGCGGGCAGAGGTACGAACTCGGGAATGTTGGCCGCCCGGTCGTTACCGGTAAAGCGCTCTAGTACTACCGGTGGCGTGGACTCACCCTGTTCGTCAATGTGGGTTAGAAACAGCTGCGTGTACGGCGTGTTGGCCTTGGACGAAAACACCAGCCAGCGGCCGTTGGAAGAAAAGCTGTGCCACGAATTCATGCGGGATGTGTTGGCACGCAAGCGCCGCGCTTCACCGCCCTCGGCCGGAACAATAAACAGCTCGCTGTCTGGCATTAGCAGCATATAGTTTTCGGCCTGCGTGAAAACAATCCATTTTCCGTCGGGTGAAAACTTGGCAAAGAAGTTGCTCTTGCCATTGTGCGAGGCGCCCTGGATGGGTTCCGCCTGGCCGCCGCGGCCTTCATTGAACGGAACTCGATAAAGGTCAAATTTAAACGG
>CAWUKD010000188.1:0-6467 GCA_963922815.1 uncultured Gammaproteobacteria bacterium | reverse complement strand
GACTGAACGAACAGCATCAGGCTCATCAGACCGTGAACTTCAGCCACGTCCGTCAGCTTCTGCGTCAATATCTGACCCAGCCAAAGGGCTTCATGAGCCAGACCGTGACGCCGATCCCTGGCATCCTCAACCGATTCATAGGCGGTTCCAAATGCTGCGTACACCGCGTCGAGCACGTCGCCGATCCGCTCAGACTGCTGCGCTTGAGAAAACTCAAACGGCAACTTGTTGCGTCGAATGGACTGCTTGGCACGCGCCAGGCGCTGGCCTAGCGCCGAGGGACTGACCAGGAATGCCGAGCTCATTTGGCGCGCCGTCAATCCGAGCACCGTTTGCAACATCAGAGGCGCACGTGCATGGGGGGCAATATCCGGATGCGCACAGAGCATCATCAGGTCCAGACGACGATCTGATACCGGGTCCCGCTTCGTTTCAAGCTGTTCGATCAATGGAATCAGTCCCGCGTGAACACGCTGAGCCATCGTGGCATGCCTGGCACCGTCAATCAGTATGCGACGAGCCGTTGTCAGTAACCAGGCGTCCGGGGACTCAGGTACGCCGTGCACAGGCCATCGACTCAAGGCTCGTACAAAAGCATCACCCAGCGCGTCTTCAGCGCTGGAAATATCGACGCCACGCTGACACAGCGTCGCTATCAGGCGACCGTAGGCCGAACGCGCGGCCTGTTCGGCCGCGAGTCGGGCCTGCGTGTGCTGACCGGAAGCATCCGTTGTCTTCACGACGGGTAGCTAATCACTACTCGTAATCAGGAATTGCCCGCACTTCTACGGCACCGCCATTGGGAGAAGACGACGGTATCTTCGCCGCCCACTTAAGCGCTTCTTCCTGACCGGATACATCAATGATATAAAAACCGCCGAGCTGCTCTTTGCTGTCGGCAAACGGGCCATCCTGAACGCGCCCGTCCCCAAACAGCGTAGCGGCTTCGTTTGATCGAACCAGCGGTTCACCGCCGACCATGGCTCCGGCTTCCACGAGTGCATCCGCAAATGCTTTGTGCGCCAGCATCACCTCGCCGTGTTCAGATTCGGACATGTCGTGAAACGATTCGTCATCAAATATCAATAGTGCAAATTTCATGGCTAACTCCTGTCTTGTAATTTGAAGCCTTTGTGGCTCCTTCATTGACAAGACGAACGGGGAATCCGGATTTTTACCTGTATGGCGATTTTAGCGCCAGTCTTGTCGACTCAACTGGTCGCGCAGAGCGACATCGGCGCCTACGCGATCGAGAAAGTCGCTGGCAGACTGTTCGCCCTGTCTTCTTAGCAATCCGGCATATGCCATGGTAATTGCCTGGACGCGAAGCTCATCGGACGACATCGAGCCGATAAAGCCGGACAGCCGGCCGGGGTCGTTTGCGGTTCCGGCCAGCGCAATCAACGCCTGATCCTTGCCCTCTCCGTCGGGCAGACTGACAATCCAGCGCTCCGCAGATACAGGATCCGACTGAACCCAGCTTTGTGCCACGCCCTGAATCGCTGCGCTTCGAACCGCCGGGTCAGCGCGGCTTGCCCAACCAGCTGCCCCGGCCGGGTCAGTACTCGACCACCGACCAACCGCCATCTGCGTTACCGAGCTCCGATTCTCTCCCTGCAGTTTCATCGACAGCGTCAGCGCCTGTTGAGGATCCGTGCGCGCGACCGTCTGAATCACGCCCTGCAATGCCGTGTCGTATCCGGCACGACCGTTGAACTGTTCAAGCCATACCAGTGCCGAGCCCGGATCCCGATAACCCATATTGGAACTGACCGAATGCAGCACATCGGCCACGGCGTGCTCCGGCAACTGAGCAATCAAAGACGCCGAAGCCTGCGGGTCGCCGGAAGCTAAAGCCTGTGCGGCGCCTTTGATCGCGTGAGTTTTCGAGCTCCCGCCCAGCGTCCCGATCCACTGTAACGTCGCGTCGGCCCCTTGACGGCTCACATGACCTGCCAACTGCTCATACAATTGATGGCGCTGCTCACTGTCTGGCAGCTGATTGAGGTAATCCTGAGCCACGACCGGATCGGTCATCATCGCCACCCGCATAACCTGTGTCATCGTTTGCGACCGCGTGCCGTCAGGCATATTCGCCATGACATATTCAAGCGCTCTTCTTGGATCATGGTGGGCTAACTGAGGCAGGACGGTCGCCAGTTGATTCGTTCGGGAATCGCTGTCCAACGCATCAAGCCAGGCCAGCGCTTTGGTCGGATCCCGTTGCGACAGCGTCTGCCCAACCATTGAGATCAGGTTTCCGCGTTGTATTCGATTATCCAGCGAATTAATCGCCCCCATGGCAGAATCGATGTCATCCTGAGCCCACTGGCCCAGCACCTGCTGTAGCGCCATGGTTTTGGCGTTACCGGACAAACCCTGGGCGATCAACAGTGCGTCACCGGGCTGCGATTGAGCATAAATGCTGAGGCTGCTCTGCAACATTTGATTCCGCTCCTGTTCATTCGGGTGAGCGTTAATGTATTGCATAGCCTGCAGAGGATCATCCTCGACCCATCGATTCAACACCTGATTGACAAATTGATCGCGCATGTTTTGATTGGATATCCCAGCTGAATATTGCAGGGCCGCGGCCGGGTCCTGTCTTGCCCAAACCCGCGCGACACGAACCACGGCACTCCAGCGAGACTGCGAGTTTTCACTGGCCAGCGCTTCCTGCATGGCCCGCTGCGGGTCGCTGTTGGCGCGTATGGCAATGGCTTCACTGCGAATGTACTCCAGAGCATGGCTGCTCTTAAGATCTGCAGCAACCTGATCAAGCAGTCCCTGATGATATCGTGAGGTTGTGGTTAAAATCGCGTGACTGGCTCGCTTGCGCTGCCGGGTATTGGTAAGACGATTGGCGCCTGCAACGGCGCCATTGAGATCAGCTTTCGTCCACGCTTCGAACAGTGCGCCAAATACCTGGTCATCGATGTCCAGCTTCATGCTGACCAGAAAATCGACGGCATCGTCAGGGGCCAGCTCAGCATATCGTGAAAACAGAATTTGAATCGCCGCAGAGCGGTCGTATCGATTGATGATATCAACCGACTCGAGAATCAGTGTTTCGAGCTCGGCCTGGCTGGCGCGGCCTGCCAGAGCGTAGAGTGCTTCTGTCTGCGAGAAATCCGAGGGCAGTTCCAGTACCGCATCAACTTTTTTGAGCTGCGCGTAATTGGATGCCCGATGATCCAGCGCCTCGGACTGGCTTATCGAGGGGGGTTCACGCTGGTATTCGTAGGCTACCGAATCGTTCCCGCCCGAAGTCGTCAATACCGCCGGGCGATCAGCCTGAAGCGACCATCGCCCCACGCCAAACCCAAGCGCACCGATCACGATCATTGTCGTGACAACTACTGCTTTGTTCATGCGATGCCGGCTCCTTAGCTATGAACACGCCGAACTCTGAATGAGCGCCCCTTCAGCTTACCATTAACCAGTTTGCGCAATGCAGCTTTGGCGGAACCGCGCTGCACAGCAACGTAAGCACGCATGTCAAAAATGTCGATTTTGCCTACGTCACTGCCGCGAACAGCGCCCGAACCGGTCAACGCACCCAGGATATCGCCGGGTCGTACTTTCTGTTTGCGGCCCCCGTCAATTTTCAGCGTCACCATATCCGGCTGCTGTGGCGGCTCGTTTAATAACTGACTGGACGGCAAGGGCGAAGCACGCAGGTCCGTCTCCAAGAACGCCGCAAGCTTGTCCAGCCGGTACTGCTCGTTTTTCTTGTACAGCGTGCACGCCAGCCCCTGGCTACCCGCCCTGCCGGTACGTCCTACCCTGTGCACATGCACTTCGACATCGTTGGCCAGATGAAAATTAATCACCAGATCGAGCTCATGCACATCGATCCCTCGAGCCGCTACATCGGTCGCCACCATCACCGACACCGATTTGTTCGAAAACAGCACAAGCGTTTCGTCGCGCTCTTTTTGCTCCATTTCCCCGTGAAGGGTAACCGCGCTGAATCCCGACACTTTCAATTCTTCAAGCACCTCGCGGCTTTCGTTGCGCGTGTTGCAAAAAACGAGCGCCGACTCAGGTCGATGCTTTAACAACAACAGTTTCAAAGCCGTCATCCGTGGTGTGCGGGCATCCACTTCGTGAAAAAACTGCCGAATACTGGTGTCGTCATGCGCATCGAGCGCTGTTACGGTGAGTGGATCACGCATAACGCGCTCAGCCACCCGTTTGATTTCATCCGGAAACGTGGCGCTGAACAGCAGCGTCTGGCGTTTTTTCGGCAGACTGTCGATGATGCTGTCAACTTCTTCCTGAAAACCCATGTCGAGCATTCGATCGGCTTCGTCAAGCACCAGTCGTTTCAACCCATCGAGCTTTAACGTCTTTTTACGCAAGTGCGCGGCGACGCGGCCCGGCGTACCGACCACAATATGGGCACCATGTTCGAGCGATCCAATCTGCGGGCCCAACGGCATACCGCCACACAGCGTCAGAATCTTTACGTTGGGCAGGCTGCGGGCAAGCCGTCGCAGCTCTTTGGCAACCTGGTCTGCAAGTTCGCGCGTCGGGCATAACACGAGCGTCTGCACATGAAACTTTTTGAGCTCGAGTAACTTGAGCACGCCAAGGCCAAACGCCGCGGTCTTGCCGGAACCGGTCATGGCCTGAGCGATGACATCCTTGCCTTCAAGTATGTGCGGCAGACTCCGTGACTGTATTTCAGTCATTTCAAGATAGCCCAGCGACTCCAGGTTGTTCAGCAAGGCGTCGCCAAGCTCAAGATTCGCAAACTGTGAGAGACTCAAAATATTACCTCGATTCGTGGCGGCGGCACGCGGACACTCGGTTTTGCCGATTCATCAATCGGGGCAGAACAAAAGCCGAAGCGCTTCAACGTAGCAACCCCTTGTTAAAGATCGAGTCTGCAGCAATTCGGGCCAACTTGATAGACCAGATCACTTGCCCCTTGCTCCGATTATGGTGCGTGCCGTTTACAGCAGCGTCTCTTGACCCGGTTTCTAGCTCACACAGCGTCAAACCAGGCAACTTGTTGTCAGCCCACAGGCTGTACAGGTAAAGTAACCGCTACAAATTCAGGAGTTCCCATGAAATCAGGCAGGTCAGATTTTGGGTAAGTTCATTCGCGAACTCAAACGGCGCCGCGTATTCAGAGCGGCGGTTTCCTATCTGGTCGTGGCGTGGCTAATTGTTCAGGTAATCTCTGTCGTGGGCCCTGCAATCGGGCTCACAGAACGTTTCATGCAGTACACGCTCATTGCGCTGGCACTTGGCTTCCCTGTGTCTATGACCCTGTCATGGTTTTATTCGTTCAGCACACATGGAATCGCACGCGAAGCCGGGGAAGACGAGGATATCGAACTCGACGACGGTCGCAGTCTCGATTTCATGGTCATCGGCATCCTCGCCGCCGCACTGGTCGCCTCCTTGCTCTATATCGGCACGACCAAAGACTCTGCAACGCCGGAAGCACCGGAAGTGAATGTGCTCGCCGTGCTGCCGCTGACCAATATTTCGTCCACCACCCCTGACAACGGATTCGTCGAAGGACTGCATCACGACCTGCTCGGCACGCTGTCACAGCTGAGCCCGCTGCGGGTAATATCCCGTACGTCGGTTTTAAGCTTTAGCAACAGCCAGTCAACCATCGGTGAAATCGGGGCCCAGCTCGGTGCTGACAAAATCATGGAGGGCAGCGTGCAGCTGGCCGGCGAGATGATACAGATCAGCGTCAGGTTGATTGACGTCAAGTCAGATTCACCACTTTGGTCGAAGACGTACAAAGAAACCTTTAACGCCCGGCAGCTATTTTCCCTGCAGCGCGACATCGCACTGGCCGTCGCCAATGAGCTGAAAGTCGCGCTGTCACTTCAGGAAGACAAGCGTCTTGAAAGCGTGCCGACCCAGTCCACAGAAGCCTATCGCTTCTACCTGCTTGGACAACAGCGCCTGGCCGAACGCACCAGTACAGCACTGACCGAAGCGCTCGAATATTTTCAGCAGGCCATCGATCTCGACCCGCAGTACGCCGAAGCCTATGCGGCAATGGCGCTTACGCATAACCTGCAGTACAGCTACAGCAATGTGCCACTGGAAGACATGCTCGGCAAAGCCATGCCGCTTGTCCAGCGGGCACTGGAGCTAAACGGTGAACTCTCCAACGCTCATGTGGTGCTTGCGGACCTGCGCGGATATAACAATGACAGCGCAGGCTCGGAAGCCGCGTATAAAGAAGCCATTCGGCTTAACCCCAACAACACGCTGGCGCGGCACTGGTACGGCATCATGCTGCTCAATGAAGGCCGCTACCAGAACGCGCTCGATCAGCATCTTGTCGCGCAGAAGCTCGATCCGCTGTCACCTATCATTACCACGAACGTCGCTCAGGACTATATCTATCTTGGAGACGTCGATCGGGCGCTGACCGAATTTGAGAAAACGCTCGAAATTAAACCTGACTTTGTTCCGGTGTATGCGCA
>CAWUKD010000187.1:0-6487 GCA_963922815.1 uncultured Gammaproteobacteria bacterium | reverse complement strand
AGCAACTCCAATAACTCGGTTTCAGACAGAATTATTGTCCCGAGCTTCTCGGCCTTGGCCAGTTTGGAGCCGGCTTTCTCTCCGGCAACCAGATAGTCAGTGTTTTTGGATACACTTCCGGTGACTTTTCCGCCGGCCTTGATAATCATCGCTTTGGCTTCGTCTCTTTTGAGGTCGGCCAGCGTTCCGGTAATGACAAACGTTTTTCCTGCGATGGATTCGTTCAGGGCGTCGGCCTGGGGCTGTGCCGGTGCTGGCCAGTTTACGCCCAGTCGCTGTAGTTTGTTTACAAGAGCGATGTTATCGGGGTCGCTGAAATAGGCGAGAATCCGGTTTGCCACGATAGGACCTACATCCTCTACGGCCACAAGCTGCTCCTCGCTTGCACTGGTGATGGCGTCGATAGCGCCAAAATGATCGGCAAGCGTTGCGGCCGTGCTCTCCCCTACTTCGCGTATGCCCAGTGCAAACAAGAAGCGGGCCAGCGTGGTTGTTTTACTCTTTTCAATACTGTCGAGCAGTTTTTGGGCAGACTTTTCGCCCATGCGTTCCAGGCTGACCAACTGCCCCTGCTCCAGGGTAAACAGCTCATCGAAGGAAGTAACGAACTTGTGATCGACCAGGGCATCAACGACTTTTCCACCAAGACCATCAATATCAAGGGCCCGCCGCGATCCAAAGTGCCATAGCCCCTGCTTGAACTGTTCGGGACACTTAAGTTCGCCGGTGCACCGTGAAACAGCTTCGCCTTCGACCCTCTCTACCGGAGAATCACAGGCCGGGCACCGGTCTGGCATAGTGATCTTGCGAGCATTCTTCGGGCGCTTGCTCTTAACGACAGAAACAACTTCGGGAATAACGTCTCCGGCCCGACGTACAATGACCGTATCGCCAATGCGTACATCTTTACGTGTCACTTCATCCATATTGTGCAGTGTGGCGTTGCTGACCGTGACGCCGCCAACGAATACGGGCTCGAGTCGCGCCACAGGCGTCATGGCGCCCGTGCGCCCCACCTGAAACTGTATGTCCAGTATCCGCGTAATCTCTTCCTGCGCCGGAAACTTGTGTGCCACCGCCCATCGTGGGGCACGGGACACAAACCCGAGGGTCTCCTGCAGCGCCAGGTCGTTAACTTTGTAAACAACGCCGTCAATTTCATAAGGCAACTGCTCACGGCGTGACAGGATATCGTGATGGAACGTCAGGCAACCTTCCGCTCCTGAGACGACACGGTTTTCCGGACAGATTCGGAATCCCCACTGCGCCAGCTGCGCCAGAATGTCGCTGTGCTTTGTTGGCAGATCCCACCCGATTACTTCACCCAGCGAATAAATGTAAATAGTGAGCGGTCGCTGAGCGGTCTCCTTCGGGTCGAGCTGCCGCAAGCTTCCTGCCGCCGCGTTGCGAGGGTTCTTGAATTCCTTTTGACCTTCTTTGGCAAACCGGGCGTTCATGAGCCTGAAGCCTTCAAGCGGCATATACACTTCGCCGCGCACTTCAAGAAGTTCTGGAAGGTCGCTGCCGCGTAGCGACAAGGGCACCGACTTTAACGTACGAATATTGTGCGTGATGTTCTCGCCGGTTTGTCCATCACCGCGAGTAGCCGCCCTTACAAACTCACCGTTCTCGTACAGCAGACTCACCGCGAGACCATCGAGCTTGGGCTCCGCGGCAAACTCTATCGTATCGGGGGCTTCGTGGTCTTTCTTGATCCGCTCGATGAGTCGGTGCTCAAAGTCATGCACGTCCTCTTCGCTAAAGGCATTACCCAGAGACAGCATCGGCACGCGGTGGGTAACCTGCTCAAACCCGCCGATCGGCGTTCCGCCGACCCTCTGGGTTGGCGAGTTGGCTGAACGCACTTCGGGATGGGCCTCTTCAAGCGCCAGTAATTCCTGAAACAAACGGTCGTATTCCGCGTCGGGAATATCGGGATCATCCAGTACGTGATACTGATGATTGGCGTGATCAAGCTGCTGGCGCAGTGCTTCTGCGCGTTCCTGAACGTTCCTGGGCACCTTCATGAGTTCCTGATTGCGTCAGGGTTCAATCCTGTAAAGCCCGTTGTCGTGTTCATTCTGCGGGCGCTGGAGAGAGACCGTGTTGATAGTTGATGATGTCTTCTCGCAAGTGACTTGCGCTTTGTCGACTCAGCTGCGTGCCGTGAGAATCCAATAGCTGGCCGTCCAGGGTTACCGCCAGTCGACGCCCTGTCGCCAGCATGTCCGCAAACGCAGCGACCGCATCATCGGGACCGGGTAATACCAGAAACATACTGGCACCCTTAAACTGCTGTTTTTCAAGATCCAGCAAGCTAAACGTTCCTGGCTTGATCATGTTCGCGAGACTGAACAGCGCAGGTGTATTGTCGTTGGCAGTATCAGGATCGGCGAAGCGGTGAAAGATGTCGAACCGGCCAAATTTTAGTCCTTCGGCCTGAACCGCACCGACAAAATCAATCGCCGAAAACATCTCGCCAGCCTTTGGCATCAAATGCAGTGCGATTACCTTCTCCGGAACTACGGGCGCTGATTCGTTCTCGGGAGAACTGTCCGGGGTACTGTCAGCAACGTCGTCAACCGAACTCGCAGCGGGCTCGGCCTGTGGCTGTTTGCGCAGCGTCGGAATCTCCTGTGCGGAACTTGCGCCCAAATCGACAACAGGCACTTCCTCAACGTCGGCAAAGCGACCGCTCGGCAACGCTTCTCGTTCGTCGTCAGCGTCGACGGTCTGTTCAGGGGGCTCACTGTATTCCGCTACGTCATCCCTCGACAGTGATGGTTCGAGTCGCTGCTCCGGAGACCGCAACTCGTCGTCGTCGACATCAGCCGTGCGACGACTAAAAAAGTAGATCAGTGCCAGCAGCACCGCTCCAATTCCAACCAGTATCCAACGCAGTTCGTTCATAGTTGACAGTTACGACGATTCGTTAGTGGGTAACGTCAGCCCGGTGACCCCACCGAACTGACACTTGTTTACTTCGACCAGAATGTGCGGCCGTTGTTCGATTCAATCCTGACGAAACGCCCTCAGGACGCCTCTGCCATTACAACCGCTTCAGCCACATCAACCGCCACAGGCCGTGACACACCGGCTTCCTGCATGGTCACTCCGATCAACTGATCCGCCAGCGCAATCGTAGTCTTGTTGTGGGTGATGAAGATGAACTGAACTTTTTCGTTCATTTCCCGAAGAATATTGCAGAATCGATTCACGTTCGCGTCATCAAGCGGCGCGTCAACCTCATCGAGCATGCAAAACGGAGCGGGATTCAATTCAAAGATTGAAAACACCAGCGACACGGCTGTCAGGGCTTTTTCACCACCGGACAGCAGGTGAATGCTGGCATTGCGCTTACCCGGAGGCTGCGCCATGACGGTCACGCCCGCGGTTAACAGATCCGAATCGTTAAGCTCAAGGTACGCATGGCCGCCGCCAAACAGTTTCGGAAAGAGCTTTTTGAAACCATCGTTAACCTTATCAAAGGTTTCTTTGAAACGGGTACGGGTTTCTTTGTCAATCTTGCGAATCGCCGCTTCCAGAATCTCAAGTGCTTCAACCAGATCCGCATGCTGTGCGTCCAGGTATTCCTTGCGCTCGGATTGCTCCTGATATTCATCGATGGCCGCCAGGTTAATAGCACCGAGACGTGCAATCCGGTTGGCCATCTTCTCCGTTTTTTCCTGCCAGGCCTCGGGATCAGCATCCTCAGGAAGGCCTTCACGAACTTCAGCCATATCGCGGCCGGTCTCGGCAAAACGCTCGGCAATCGTATCGCGCCGAACCTTGATCTCCTGAGCCGAAATGCGCACCTGCTGAACCGCTTCCCGACGTTCCGCAACGTCCTGTTCCCGGTGCTGCCGCTTTTGCTCAGCATCCCGCAGCGCCTGGTTGGTGGTTTCCAGGGTCTTGCGTACATCGCCAAGCTGACTTTCAATTTCCAGTCGCTGCTCGAGCAGTTCGTTGAGCGATTCCTGGTGAGCCGCCATCGGCGCCTCGCCTTCGGCCAGCTGCTGCGTCAGCTCCGTACGGCGTTCGGTCAGCTTCGATAACTGCTCGCGCAAACGTCGCAGGTTCTCATTGGCTGATCCGCGAGTACTTCGGCGGGATTCGACTTTGACTTCTATACTGTGCGCAGCCGATCGATCGCGTTCGTAGTTGGTGCGCGTTTCGTCCAGCTCTTTACGCACGCCCTCTTCCTGGGATTTGAGGCGCTGGAGCCGATCTTCCGACTCACCGAGCGCCAGTTCGGCCGTCTCAAGGGCCGTCCGGGAACTGACAATCTTGTCGTCTATCGCCGACACGCTGGTCGCCAGATCGGAAGCATCGACATCGAGCGCTTCAATCCGGGCGTTCATATCTTCCATGCGACTCTTGCGCGCGTCGATCTGCGCTACAAGATCCACGTGCTCGCGGTGCAGGCGGTTCACGGCCTGCTGGCGATCATCCCGCTGCTGCTCAAGCCGTTTGAGCTCGCTGCGAGCATGCTGATGCTGCTCATTGAGTTCAAGGGCTTTTTGTTCAAGGCTGGCTACGGTGTCACGAAGTTCGCGTAGTTCGTTCTCGCGCGCCAATACGCCGGCCTCGGAATCTTTCTCCCGGCGTACGCGCAGCCAGTGTCGCGTCAGCCAGATCCCGTCGCGTGTCACAACCGACTGGTCGCCCGACAAACGTTCGCGCATGCTCAACGCTTCATTGAGATTATTGGCTACCAGCACGCGTGACAGCAGTGCGCCAACGCCCGCATCGTTTGACACTTTAGACGCCAGGCTCTCGGCCGGCCCCTCAACGCTGTGTCCGCGATCGACAAAGCTGATGTTCAGGTCTTCTACGTCTCCGACCACCGCCGCAACAGTGTCAATTCCGTCAACACAAACGGCTTCGAGATACTCACCCAGAACGGTTTCAACAGCGCCTTCCCATCCGGGCTGTACGTTAAGCTGCTGTGCAACCCGCGGGTGTTGCGCCAGGTTGGCATTTTCGAGCCACGTGGTAACACTACCCTGACCACTGCCCAAAGCCGCCTGCTGAAGTGCCTCCAGCGAAGACAGCCTGCCTTTACGCTGCTGCAGTCCGGCCCGGGTCTCATCAAGTTCCCGGGTTAACCGGACATCGCGCTCGCGCGTGGCCTGAATCTGTTCGTTACTGGCATGCAGCTCGCCATGCGCATCCTGCAATGTGGATTTGAGTGAGCCTTCGCTCTGCCCAAGCTGCCCGAGCTCGGCCACGATATCCGCGACCGACAGAGCCGCCCGCTCAACCGTCACTCGCTCCTGACGAGCCACCAGCCCTTTGAGCTGCTGTTCCATCTGTTCGATTCGCGTGCTTTCGACTCGCGCGCGCTGGACCGCTTCGCTGTTTTCCGCACTGACCTTCTGCCACTGTTCCTGCCAGACGTTCATGCGGGATTCGGCTTCACGCCAGCTGGCCTCCGAGGCGGTGCTCAGCTCGCTCAGCCGCTCCCACTCGGGTTCCATTTCAGCCAGTTCCGCAGCCAGCTCGGTTAACCGGGCTTCGTCGCTTTCGATTTCGGCTTCGAACTCCTTGATACCCTGCTCGGACTTGTCGACATCCTGCTGCTGACGCTGCTTCAGGTCTTTAGCGTGCTGAATATCCTGTTCCAGCCTGGCAATCTCGGAGCCGACCTTATAATAGGTTTGCTGAACCGCGTTGAACGCATCACCGTGCTCACCGCTATCGTTACGCAGTTTCTCGATGTCGGCCTCGACCGAGCGCAGTTCCGCAACAGCCGCCTCCAGCGCCATCTCTTTTTCGTGAGTCAGCTTGGCCTCGGCGGTCTGCCGATCTTCCATCTCCGCGTAGCGCAACGCCAGCAACTCGGCGTCCAGCAGTCGCGATTCTTCCTGATAACGTTTGTATTTCTCAGCGACCTTGGCCTGGCGCTGCAGATGCTTGAGCTGCTTGTCGACTTCTTCACGAAGATCGTTCAAACGATCCAGGTTGTCCCGGGTATGTCTGATGCGATTATTCGTTTCGCGACGACGATCCTTGTACTTGGAAATGCCGGCGGCTTCTTCCAGATACACCCGCATGTCGTCGGGCTTGGCCTCGACAAAACGCGAGATCATGCCCTGCTCAATAATCGAGTAGCTTCTCGGACCCAGTCCGGTTCCAAGGAACACGTGGGTAATGTCCTTGCGCCGACAGCGCGTGTTATTCAAAAAGTACGTGGACGTGCCGTCACGACTCATCGTTCTCTTGATAGACACTTCCGCATAGCCAGCGTACTGACCACCGATGGTGCCATCAGAGTTATCGAATATAAGTTCAATCGTCGCAGAGCCTACCGGCTTGCGAGAACTTGACCCATTGAATATAACGTCGGTGATCGCATCACCGCGCAGGTTCTTCGCCGAGCTCTCCCCCATCACCCAACGCACAGCGTCGATAATGTTTGACTTACCACAGCCGTTCGGGCCGACAACGCCGACCAGATTGCTGGGTAAGGTAACAGTGGTGGGAT
>CAWUKD010000186.1:0-6600 GCA_963922815.1 uncultured Gammaproteobacteria bacterium | reverse complement strand
CGCCGCCATTCTGATCGAGATTAATGGGCTGGAGCTACATCAATCCTGGTGGTTGTTGATGTAATCGATCGCCAGCTGCACGTTCGTAATCTTTTCCGCTTCTTCATCAGGAATCTCACATTCGAATTCCTCTTCCAGCGCCATTACCAACTCAACTGTGTCGAGTGAATCAGCACCAAGATCATCGACAAACGACGAATCCGGTTTAACAGTGTCTTCTTTAACACCCAGCTGATCGGCCACAATTTTGATGACCCGTGTTTCTATACTCATTACCCGTTTCCTCTCGGAGTTAACCTTAAACTCGGCCACTTGGCCGCGGGGGTAGTGTATGAAAATCGGACGCGTTACGCCACTACACCCCAAAGTGGCCCTAATACATGGCCATTCCGCCATTTACGTGGAGCGTCTCGCCCGTGATATAGCCGGCCAGCGGAGAGGCCAGAAACGCGACGGCTGCTGCAATGTCATCGCTCTCGCCGAGCCGGCCCAGCGGAATCTTTCCCTCGAGCTCCGACCGTTGAGACTCATTCAACACAGCGGTCATGTCGGTCTGGATAAAGCCCGGAGCAACTGTATTTACAGTGATCCCGCGTGTTCCGACCTCCTGGGCCAGCGCCTTGCTGAAGCCTATCAGGCCCGCTTTGGCCGCCGAATAGTTGGCCTGACCGGGGTTCCCCATCGAGCCCACAACGGAGCCGATACTGATGATACGACCGTAGCGGGCTTTCATCATGCCGCGCAGACACGCTTTGGACAGCCGAAAAATGGCCGTCAGATTGGTGTCGATAACGTCTTGCCAGGCCTCCTCCTGCATACGCATCAGCAGAGTATCGCGCGTTATTCCCGCGTTATTGACTAAAATGTCAGGAGCTAAACCATCACTTCCAAGTGTTTTCAGCAGCGCCGTTACCTGATCGGCATCGGTCACATTGAGTGCGGCACCACGGCAACCGACACCCGCAGACACCAATCCGGCGAATCGGGAAGAAATGGCATCAGCGCCCGCATCGGTCGTCGCGGTTCCAATAACCGTTGCACCACACTCGGCCAGTCGATCGGCAATGGCCGCACCAATTCCGCGACTTGCGCCGGTAACCAGCGCCACTTTTGAATCAAGGGAAATTTGCATAGCGTTTACTCAGCTTTTGAAAATGTAATTAATCGGCCTGTGACGCCGCGTGTGGCACGCCACCCCGGATCCTGCCGGCTTCAACGTACGACCAGTTCTGCGCCTAATCGCCTGCCAGTTCGTCCAGCGCAGCTTCCAGCGTGTCCGGCGTGTGAATGGGGAATGCCGACAGCGATTTATCAATGCGCCGTGCCAGTCCGCACAATACTTTGCCCGGTCCGCATTCGACCAGATGAGTGACGCCGTTCCCGGCCATGGTCTGCACAATTTGCGTCCACGGTACCGGACTGAACAGCTGCTGTACCAGCGCTTCGCGCGTGTCGCCGACGTCATCAATACCAACATTCTGCAATACGGGCACCGTTGCCTCATGCAACGGGGTTTTGGTCAGACGGTCGGCAAACTGCTCCGCCGCCTGGCGCATTAGCGAACTGTGCGCCGGGACGCTGACTGGCAGGGCCTGAACCCGGCGCGCTCCCGCGTCTTTTGCGGCGATGCCCGCCCGCTCCACGGCCGCGGCCTGACCGGCGATAACCACCTGCCCCGGCGCGTTGAAATTGACCGCTTCGACCACGTCGCCATTCGCCGCGTCCGCGCACACTTTAATGATCGATTCATCGTCAAGCCCAAGCACGACACTCATTGCACCTTCGCCTTCCGGAACGGCTTCCTGCATGAGCCTGCCACGGGTTGCCACAAGCGCCACGGCGTCACCAAACTCAATCACGCCCGCGCACACGAGCGCGCTGTATTCGCCCAGGCTGTGTCCCGCCATACACGCAGGACGGACTGACGTTCGCTCCGACCAGATTCGCCACAGCGCCACGCTGGCTGCCAGAATGGCGGGCTGAGTAACGGTGGTTTGACCCAGCACATCCGCCGGGCCCTCGCTGACACGCTCCCAGAGGTTATAGCCAAGCACGTCGCCGGCCTCGCCAAACGTATCGGTGACTGCGTCAGATTGCTGCGCCATCTCGCCCAACATACCAACAGCCTGTGAACCCTGACCGGGGAATACAAATGCATGAGACATAGAATACTCGTCGTGATTCAGGAACGTGAAAATATACGCAGACCAGCGCCCGGCGTAAATGGTTGTCGTCGATTCCACACCAGCATGGCCAGCGCGCCACCTATCGCACCGTACAAATGCGAATTCACCCAGACCGGACCGCCGCTTGCTTCGGCGGTCATTGGCAGCGCACCAAAAAACTGCTCATAGCCAAGCTTGACCACCACCCCGAGCAGCAGCCAGAAGCCTCCGCGCACTCCGCGCCAGAACTCATCCAGTGCGCCAGCCGTAAAAAATCCGTGCAGCAGTCCGGACAGGCCTACATACCATCCAAGCTGCGTATCGCGCAGCCAGAACCCGGCGTCCATGACCACCAGAGACACCAGCGCAATCCACCATCCGGCGGCACCCGACAGGCGTCCTTTAAACAGAAACCACACAACCCACAGTCCGGCCAGATTCAGCCACATGTGCGACCAGCTGGCATGAACCAGATGCCCGGTCAGCCATCGCCAGTGCTCGCCGCTGGCGATACTGGCGCGGTCATAGCGAAGAATCTCGCGCCACGCGTCTTCTCCCACCGCCAGCGCCAGAGCGAGCACACTCAACAGAGCCGGCAAGAGAAAGGAAAACAGGTTTCGTATTCGTTCGTGACTGGACACGCGTCAGCTCTCGGACAATTGGAGGGAATTTTTCTGGCTTTAGTTTATCGAACAATGACAGGGAGCAACATATGAACGCAACAAGGAATACAACATGTTCTATTTCCGCTTCCGCTCAAACACGCCCCCAAAGACTCCACGGCAGGCCAGTCATGGCTTTACGCTGATCGAAGTTATGGTGGTAATTGTCATCATTGGCATTATGGCCGCCCTCGTTACACCCAAATTGCTGTCTCAGCCTGATATCGCCAGACACAACGCCGCCAAAGCCAACATCAAGAAACTGAGTGCGGCCGTTGAACTGTACGAACTGCAGCAGCAATCCCTGCCTCAGGGCCTGAGCGCCCTGGTGAAACCGGAACCCGGCGTCAGCGGTCTGTATCCGCCTGGCGGATACATCCACAAAGACGACCTGATGGATCCGTGGGGGAACGCCTGGGTGTATGTCATGCCGGGTCAGAACGGACCGTTTGACCTGATCTCGTACGGCAAGGACGGGGTCCCTGGCGGAGAGGGTGTCAATAGCGACCTCTCGAATTAGCGTGAATTCGACCATTTCGTCCAATAATGCGGGCAAGTCCTCAGTTTCAGAGCAAAAAGCCGTGCGTTGCATAGCACGGATTCTGCTAAAATAAGGGGAATTATTCGCGCTGCGATGGCTCCAAGAAACCAGTCGCCGGGCGAATTCGGCTACACCAAAATCGATAAGGATTCGAAACATGAATGAAACGTTGTCCAGATCCCACCCTCAACCCGCCGGCACGCTTACGGCCATGCGTGGATTTACCCTTCTGGAAGTAATGGTGGTGATCGTGATTCTTGGCATCATGGCTGCCATGATTGCACCGAACGTACTCAACCGCCGGGTACCCGCGCAGCAACAAAAAGTGCGCACTGACCTGGCCGCTTTGTCGAGTGCTCTGGACATGTACCAGCTCGACAATTTCAGCTATCCGACCACCGACCAGGGCCTTCAGGCGCTGATCACATCCCCTTCTCCGGATCTTGTTGGCTATCCGCAGGGCGGCTATCTGCGCAAGAACAACATCAAGGATCCCTGGGGTCGTGACTACATCTACATATCGCCAGGGCAGCAAGGCGGCGAGTTTGACATATTCACCTATGGTCGAGATGGCGCTCCGGGTGGCGAAGGCGCCGATCTGGACATCGGAAGCTGGGAATAACCCGGACTTCTGATGCACACAGCATTTCGACAGGGGGCGCGACAACAACGGGGGTTCACTCTGGTCGAACTCCTCGTTGTATCTTTGGTTATCGTTCTGATTACCAGCACCATCGCGTTAAAGCTGACCGCCGGTGGCAAGAAAGCGCTTCACGAAGAAGCGCGACGGATGAACGCTCTAATTCGTATGGCATCAGAGCAGGCGCTTTTGCAGGGCCGGGATATTGGCATGGTGGTTGAAAACAATGGCTACAGCTTTTATCTGTTCGACCTTGTGCAACAGCGCTGGCTGAACCTCGGCACCGAGAAACTGTTCAGAGAGCGCACCCTGCCCGACAACATGCGTGTGCAGCTCGCCGTGGAGGAAAACGACGTCACGTGGCCCGAGCCTGAGGAAGAATCCGAAGAAGACGGCGACAGAGACTCGGACGAACCGGCGCTGGTACCCACCCCTCAGGTGTTGATGCTGTCCAGCGGCGAAATAACGCCGTTCGAACTGTACTTTGAAATGGACAAGGTTGAACCGGCCTATCAGCTGACGGTCAGCCCCGACGGTACGCGCGAACTGATCGAGCTCGAATATGGATTTTAGACGGCAAAACAGAATCGGTCGGCACAAAGGTTTTACGCTGATCGAAGCGCTGGTTGCCACACTGATTGTCGCACTCGCGCTGGTTGCGGTATCTACCAAGGTTTCCCTGGCCGCCAAAGTAGCCAAGCGCACGCAGGAGACCACGTTTGGTCGCTGGGTAGCGATGAACGCGATTACCGAACTGCGACTGAAAGCCGGGCTGCCGGATGTCGGTCGATCGGACGGCGATGAAGAAATGGCCAACACCAACTGGCGCTGGACGATGGATATCAGTAAAACGCCGGTCGAAGGACTGCGACGCGTCGATGTTGAAGTGGCCCGCATCGAATCTCCCGACGTCACGGTATACAAGATGGCGGCATTCATAGGCAACAACACGCCAGGTGCTACGCTCAGACCCTGGAGCGGCTGGCCTGACGCCGGCGACGGTGCCGGCAGCCCCGACGCACCCACGCTTCAACCAGGCGCCCCGGCGGTTCCGGGAGTTCAGCCCAATCCGCGCCGCGATCTCGAACGCGACGGAAGACGATAATGCGCCGACAGCAACGCGGTTTTACTCTGCTTGAAATACTCGTGGCCGCGTTCATTACGGGGCTGATGCTGATTACCGCGTACACCACCATCGCCAAATCCGGAGCTCACCGACAAAGCATCGAAGCGCGCTACGACCGATTACAGCAGGTTCAGCTGGCGATGCGTGTCGTGACCAAAGACATTGCTCAGATTCAACCGCGTCCTGTACGTGATCTCGTCGGGCAGAGTCAGCTGTCGGCGGTCATGACAGCAGAAAGCGAAGGCGGCCTTGAGATGACCGTTGGCGGGTACAGCAATCCGCTAAACCTTCAGCGTAGCCAGCAGCAGCGCGTAAGCTATCAGCTGGAAGACGACTCGCTGTTTCGCAGCCAGTGGCTGGTTCTGGATCGCACGCAGGGATCGGTACCGATACGCCGTAAACTGCTGGAAGGCGTTACGGCTCTGAGCGTACGGTTTATGAACCGCCAGCTTGAGTGGACAGAGAGCTGGCCGCAGTCGCGGGATGGCGGAGATCTTCGGGAACTCCCTGTTGCCATCGAGATTACGATCGAAACAGAAGACTTCGGCCTGATGCGACGCATTGTTGAGGTTGCTGGCTGATGCACAACACCTTCCATCGGCAAAAAGGCGTCGCCCTGCTGGCCGCCATGATGGTTATGGTCGTGAGCGTAACGATTGCAATCAACCTGATGTGGTCCGCCAACCTGCAGGTGCATCGAACGCGCAATCTCAACTATATGGATCAGGCCCGGCTTTACGCACTGGGTGCAGAAGCCTGGGCGGCCGACACTCTGATTCTGGACGCCCAGGAAACGCAGTGGGACTCTCTGGATGAAGCCTGGGCCGTTGCCCTGCCTCCGCTGCCGATCGAAGGCGGACAGCTCACCGGGCAGGTGGAAGACCTGCAGGGCCGATTTAACCTGAATAATCTGGTGACCCCGACCGGGCAGAAAGACGAAGCCTGGTTCAACGTGTTTGTCCGTATGCTGGTCCTGCTGGAAATTGATCCCCAGATTGCGGACGCGGTAGTGGACTGGATTGATGCCGACGTCGACGTAACGTTTCCCACCGGCGCTGAAGATGACGCCTACACGGGCTTTGAACCGGCCTACCGTGCAGGCAATGTATTTCTGACCGACGCTTCGGAGCTGCGAGCTGTACAGGGCTTTGAAGGCCCGATCTGGCTCGCTCTGAAACCCCATGTGACGGCGCTTCCACGCGGTACGCTGGTTAACGTCAACACCGCCGGAGAAGTCGTACTGGCGTCACTGGCCGAAGGTGTGACCGTGTTCGATGCTCAGCTCATCACCGAAAACCGGATCGGTGAGCCCTATGAAACCCTTGATCAGGTCAGCGCCTTTCTGCCACAGGAAGCACTTGGCATTGCAACGGTAAGCTCCGAATATTTCGGAATAAATTCGATTGTGACCCTTGGCACAACCCAGTTCAGCATGTACAGTCTTTTGGAACGCGATCAACGCAGCG
>CAWUKD010000185.1:0-6623 GCA_963922815.1 uncultured Gammaproteobacteria bacterium | reverse complement strand
AGTTCATGCTCCTTGAATGGTATCGACTGGGTTTCGGCATGCAGCAGCTGATCAATGAGGTCATAGAGCTGCTTAGAACCGTGGGCAACGGTGTCTTCAGACACTGCGCCGTTCGGCAAGTTCGCTACTATGAGTTGTTTGAACAGGCGCTTGGCTGCGATGTTCGCGAGATGGAGCATGGCGAGCTTGCAGACCTTGCGCGCGCCCATTCGGCCGTGCCGGACGGACCGATGGATGTTGACCAGTGGCTCGATTTTCTGTTCGGAACGAGCGTTCAGTCGGTGTTGTCCAGCGAAGAGATTGTGGTGGTAACCCATTACCCGGCGAGCCAGGCGGCGCTGGCCAGAATCGATCCGGATTCCCCGGATACGGCGCTACGGTTCGAAGTGTTTGTGAATGGCGTCGAGCTGGCCAATGGGTTTGAAGAGCTGAATGATCCAGTGGAACAGGCGGCGCGATTCAGTGTCGATAACCGTATCAGAACCGGGCGGGGCCAGAATCCAGTGCCGGTTGATCAACGTTTTCTGGCCGCACTGGAACAACTACCCGACTGTTCAGGGGTCGCGCTGGGCTTTGATCGCCTGTTGATGCTGGTACACGACTTGCCATCCATCCACGACGCCATTGCCATACCCTGGAACGATGCTTGATAACGACGCTATTGGAGCCATCATGACCGACGCAATTTATGATTACACCTTGCTGCAGCGACAGGCAGATGCCTTGATGGACGGCGAGCGCGATTTCCTGGCGAACTGTGCCAACCTCAGCGCGCTGTTGTTCATGGAACTGGGTGATGTGAACTGGGCGGGCGTCTATTTGCTGAAAGACGGGGAGCTCGTGGTGGGGCCGTTTCAGGGCAAGCCAGCCTGTACCCGGATACCTCTGGGCAGTGGCGTATGCGGCACGGCTGCGCAAACGCGCAGGGTGCAAGTGGTAGACAACGTGCACGAATTTGCAGGCCATATTGCGTGCGACGGCGCTTCCAATTCGGAAATTGTGTTGCCGATAATTCGCGACGGCGAGCTGTTAGGGGTGCTCGATATCGATAGCCCCGATTTTGGACGATTCACCGATCACGATGCGCAGGGTCTTGAAGGGGTAGTAAACGCTCTTGTGAAGGCAAGCGACTAGCACTGGTCGCTCATTAATCGCTGTCTGGGTTCCGGCCGCCTGCGGCGGCTAAGCCGGTGTCGCGGACACCTCTCCAATCGGCATTCCCATCGTCAGCGTTTTGCCGGCGTCGAGGTCGCTATCCCATTGGACCATCTCTGGGCCGGTTAGAAGTATCACGGTAGACCCCAGATTGAACCGCCCGAATTCTTCGCCTTTTGAGAAGGTGAGCTGTTTGTGCGCCGGGTAATCCCAGTGCGTGACGTCGCGCAGCCCGTTGGGCGCGACCACGCCCTGATGGACCGTTTCTATGCTGCCCACGTTAAGTGCGCCTACCAGTACCATCGCCATCGGGCCGTGCAGTGTCTTAAAGTGCGCAACTACGCGCTCGTTACGCGCAAAAACACGGTCGATATGCCGGGTGGTCTGAGTGTTTACACTGAATAGCCGACCCGGTACGTAGGTCATTGACACCAGCGTGGCATGCAGCGGCATGTGAATACGGTGATAGTTGTTCGGTGCCAGATAGAGCGTGGCAAAACTGCCGTACAGGTAGTCGGCCGCTCTGTCGTCGTCGCCGACGAGTGCTTCGGCCGAATAATATTTACCTTTGGCCTGAAATATAACGCCCTCGTTGATAGAGCCGGCCTGACTCACCGTGCCGTCTACCGGACATGCAATGCCTTCCGGTCTGGAATCTACGGGCCGTGCCCCCGGCTTCAGTTCCCGGGTGAAAAACGCATTGAAACTTTCAAACTGCTCTTTGTCCTGGATAACGTAGTCGTCCAGGCTGATGTTGTAGTGTTTGCTGACCTGGTTGATCAGCAACCGCTTCAATGGCGCCCAGGTGCTGCCCGCCGCGGCCCCCACAACGCGCGAGACCAGGTGGTGAGGAAGCAGGGGTTGGATCAATGGAAATAAGGGTTTCATCAGTTAATCACTCTTGATCGGTTCGGGATGGGGCTGGCCGCGAGCCAACTTTGAAGGGTGCTCACTCACACTGTGCACGCCTGCGCTCGATTTTCGCAACCTTTGTACGACCGAGAAGCGGGTTGCTGTTGTGTTTCCGAAATGCAGCGTCCGGACTTAGCGTTTCGACACGACAAAGCTATGTGTCGACGTTTCACCTGATTCCAGCTCAAATGACACTTCGACCAGGGAGCCTTCGGGTGTTTCCTGCAACCGCTGCATCAGCATCAGATGATACCCGCCGGGAGCGAGCGTGAGCGAGTCTCCGGGGTTCAGGGTGTGGTTGCGGGCTTCGCGCATGGTTGCCGTGCCGTTGATGTCTTCGGTCACATGCAGGGTGACGTCCCCAAACTGCGGGCTGCTAAATGCGCTCAGCGTGATCGCCTGGCGTCCCTCATTGGTAAGCGTGCCGTATCCGGCGGTCATGGGCGAGCCGGGGGGCGTCAGACGCACCCAAGCGTCGCTGACGCCCAGGGCCTGATCGGGCTTTGCGCACGAAGCGAGACCCATGGTGGCCAGTAGCAGGGTGAACAGAACGGTGCGATTGGTCGTAGTCATGATTATCTCGAGTTCAGCGCCAGCAAATCATTGGCCAGCACTTCAGGCAGATGGGGAGACGAAGAGAGGGCGTTAAGCGCGCCGTCCGGATTAATCACAAACAGAGCAGAAGTGTGGTCAATGGTGTATTCGTCCGGGCCCAGTGGTACGCGACGGGATGCTACCCCCATCTTTTCAGTTAATGACGCAATTTGAGCTTCGGTACCCGTGACGCCGACAAAGTCCGGTGAAAAGAACGGCACATACTTCTTTAGCTGCTCGGGTGTATCCCGCGCCGGATCGACGCTGATCATGACCACCTGTGGAATGGCGGCCGGATTTTCAGCTTCAATCCGCTTCATGGTGTTTGCCAGCATACTCATGGTGGTAGGGCAGACGTCCGGGCAATGGGTGAATCCAAAAAACACCACGGTCCAGGTGTTCTGCAGCCGCTCATTGGTAAATGCCGCCCCTTCATGGTCGATCAGATCCAGCTCAGGTACCGGGCGGGGATAGTCCAGAACGGTCGCATTTGAAACGGTATAGGAGGGTGCTTGCTGCCAATGGGCAAGGCCGGCGCCTGCGATCAGCGCGAGCAGGCAAATACCAAACAATAGCGGCTTATTGGAGAACGGAAACATAAGTTATGGGACGCTTGAAAAAGATTTACACGAAAAGTGGCCGAATGTTAGTGCAAGGCATAACAATGACGCGTGAAGTTGATTATTATCCCCGTCCTCAATGTGAAATAACAGACTTTTGTCGGAGCCCCAAGTGAGCGCAGCTTTCCCGTTTGATCCTGAACACACAGCAACGCTGGTCACCGTGGGCGACTGGGTGCGCTGGGGCTGTTCTCAGCTGGGTGCAAACGACGTGTTTTTTGGTCATGGTACCGATAACCCCGCTGACGAAGCCCGGTCGCTCGTGTTTGCCGCGCTGTCGCTCGATCATGTCGTACCCGACTACTTTTATGGCTGTCATCTCACGGCCTCGGAACGCGAGAGCGTGCTGACCCATTTTCGACGACGTATCGAAGAGCGCATTCCGGTGCCCTACCTGACCGGAGAGGCCTGGTTTGCCGGACTGAGGTTCAAGGTGGATGAGCGGGTGTTGATCCCGCGTTCACCGATCGCAGAGATGATTCAGCACGGCTTCGAGCCGTGGCTGCCGATGGCTGAACCGGCGAGTATTCTGGACTTGTGTACGGGCAGCGGCTGTATCGCTATCGCCTGCGCCTACGCGTTTCCTGAGGCTGAGCTGGTGGCGAGCGATATCGACTCGGGGGCGCTGGACGTGGCCCATGAAAACGTGCAGCTCCACGGCCTTGAATCCCGGGTCACAGTGATACACTCCGATTTGTTCAGCGGGCTCGGCAAGCGCAAGTTCGACCTGATCGTGTGCAATCCGCCCTACGTCCCTGCGTCATCGATGGCGACACTGCCCGAAGAGTACCGGCACGAGCCGTCGCTCGCCCTCGAGGCGGACGATAACGGTTTGAAACTGGTCAAGGCCATTGTCCGGAACGCGGTAGAGTATTTGACTGGGGACGGCGTACTGGTGGTGGAAGTTGGCGAGAGCCGCGACGCCACCGCAGACGCGCTTGCCGATTTGCCGCTAAACTGGGTCGATTTTGAAATGGGAGGCGACGGCGTGTTTGTGCTGTCCGCGTCCGATCTGATTAACGCAAAGTAACAAGGGACGAGATCAGTGTCAGGCAGCTCATTTGGAAAACTGTTTTGCGTCACCAGCTTCGGTGAAAGCCATGGTGCTGCTGTTGGCATGACCGTGGACGGGTGTCCGCCCGGCCTCGAGCTGTGTGCGGAAGATCTGATGGGCGACATAGAACTGCGCCGCACCGGCCAGAGCCGGCATACGAGCCAGCGCAAAGAGCCCGACCAGGTACGCATACTGTCAGGCGTGTTTGAAGGCCGAACAACCGGAGCGCCGATTGGTCTTCTGGTCGACAACGTGGATCAGCGTTCCAAGGACTACACCAAAATCAAGGATCAGTTCCGCCCGGGACATGCTGACTACACGTACCATATGAAATACGGTTTTCGTGACTATCGCGGGGGCGGGCGTTCGTCGGCGCGCGAAACTGTCATGAGAGTTGCTGCCGGCGGCATTGCAAAGAAGTATCTGGCGGACAAGCTGGGTATCCATATCTACGGCTATGTACGACAGATCGGTTCGCTCAAGTTCGATGTAGTGGACCCGGCCAGCGCATACACGAATCCATTTTTCTGCCCTGATCCTTCGCGGATATCTGAATGCGAGACCTACATGGATTCCATACGCAAGTCAGGAGATTCAGTCGGTGCGCGTCTTGATGTCATTGCGTCGGGCGTACCTGTGGGGCTGGGTGAGCCCGTGTTCGACAAGCTGGACGCAGATATTGCTCACGCCATGATGAGTATCAATGCGGTCAAAGGGGTTGAGATCGGCGCCGGATTTGAATCGGTCGAGCAGCTGGGTACCGAGCACCGTGACGAAATCACACCGGACGGTTTCCGGTCGAATAACGCCGGTGGCACGCTGGGCGGTCTGAGTTCAGGCCAGGATATTGTCGTCAGCACTGCCTACAAGCCTACGTCCAGTCTGAGGCTGGAGTGCGATACGGTGGATGTGAATGGCAATCCGACGAAGGTGGTAACGCACGGCCGTCACGATCCCTGCGTTGGCTTGCGCGCAACCCCGATTAACGAAGCCATGCTGGCGATTGTGCTAATGGATCATTTCCTGCGCCATCGCGCGCAAAACGCGGACGTAACACGCACGCTGAGTCCGCTCTAACGTCCTTGATAACGGGCGACACACCAGAGAGTATTTTTCAGAGGTAGAACGTGAGTAAAACAGTTGATGTGGCCGTAGTTGGCGCAACCGGCCTGGTCGGAGAAACCATTCTCTCCATTCTCGAACAGCGCAAGTTTCCGATTGGCAATCTGTACCTTCTGGCCAGCGAGCGGACGGCGGGTAAAGTTATTCGGTACGCGGGAAAGTCGACACGCGTGGAAAATCTGGCCGACTTTGATTTTTCCAAAGCCCGGATCGGTCTGTTTTCGGCTGGCGGCTCGGTGTCAGCCGAATACGCGCCGATTGCCGCAGATGCAGGCTGTATCGTCGTGGACAACACGTCCCACTTTCGCAACGATGACGATATCCCCCTGGTTATTGCAGAAGTTAACCCCGAGGATATTGCCGACTATAAGAATCGCGGCATTATTGCCAACCCAAACTGTTCAACAATGCAGATGCTGGTTGCCATAAAACCCTTGCATGATGCGGCGCGGGTTAGACATATTAACGTGGCGACGTACCAGTCTGTGTCGGGAGCGGGGCGAAAAGGTACGGAGATGCTGGCTCGACAGACGGCGTTATTGTTAAATGGGCAACCCCTTGATCTGGCGCCCGATGAACCTAGAATCGCCTTTAACGCCTGGCCGCATATTGATAGTTTTCAGGACAATGGCTACACCCGGGAAGAAATGAAAATGGTATGGGAGTCACAGAAAATCCTTCATGACCCGGATATTCTGGTAAACCCGACGGCCGTACGAATACCGGTGTTCTTTGGGCACTCGGAAGCCGTAACTATCGAGACTGAAAGAGATTTATCGGTAGAAGAGGCCTCGGAACTGCTGCGCGCAGCGCCGGGAGTCGAGGTGATTGACACCCAGGAGTTTGGTGGTTATCCAACGCCTGCGCTAGAGGGGACAGATTCAGACCCGGTATACGTCGGGCGTCTGCGAAGGGATATCTCGAAACCTCGCAGTCTGAATTTTTGGGTAGTGTCTGACAATGTGCGAAAAGGGGCGGCGCTCAACACCGTTCAAATCGCTGAAAAATTGGTAAAATATCACCTGTAAGCTATAGTTAGGCGATTTTACTAATACTACACATGAGGTTTGGGCAAGGTCATATGGCCCTGCATCCGCACAATGTGCGGGGAAACCTTACATAATGACAGTAAGACCGAGGCATCAGTATGTTACGTAAGATTTTAC
>CAWUKD010000184.1:0-6633 GCA_963922815.1 uncultured Gammaproteobacteria bacterium | reverse complement strand
ATTTAGGTTCCAGTGGGGTAACCCGTGAGAGTTCGAGTCTCTCCTTTCGCACCATATAGCCCCGTCTTCACCTTGCGCCTGGCGGCGAAGCGGGGAGTTTCCATCAGGCGCAGAGGTTGTTACACGTCATGCAAGTTTCCGTTGAATCTACTAGCACGCTTGAACGCAAAATGACGGTTCAGGTTCCTGCCGATAAAGTCAGTGCCGAAGTCGAAAGTCGCCTGAAAGAGGTCGGTAAAACCGCTCGTCTCGACGGTTTTCGCAAGGGCAAGGTGCCATTTAGCGTTATTCGAAAACGCTTTGGCGGTCAGGTTCACCGTGAAGTTCTGGGCGATCTGATCGAGTCCAGCTATCGCGACGCGCTAATGGAAGAAAAGCTGAATCCTGCCGGACAGCCCAGCATTGAGCCTTCTTCAATGGACCAGGGCAAAGACCTTGAGTACACGGCGACCTTTGAAGTGTTTCCGGAAGTCAGCATCAAGCAGCTCGACGGCCTGAAAATCGAAACGGTTAGCTCTTCGGTTGGCGACAGTGATCTGGACGCCATGATCGAAACGTTGCGCAAGCAGCGAGCGACCTGGGTTGAAAGCGACAAGGCCGCCGAGAAGGACGACCGCATCACCATCGATTTCACGGGCACGCTCGACGGCGAGGAATTCGAAGGCGGCAAGGCGGATAACTATGAAGTGGTTATTGGCGCCGGCCAGTTGCTTCCGGATCTGGAAAGCGGACTGGAAGGCATGAAAGTCGGAGATGAGAAGAACGTCGACGTCGATTTCCCGGAAAACTATCAGGCTAAAGAATTGGCCGGAAAGACCGCTACATTTGCTGTGGCCGCAAGAAAAGTCGAGATTCAGGAGCTGCCTGAAGTTGATGAGAGCTTTATCAAGGAATTTGGCGTCGCAGAGGCCACTGTTGAGAAATTCCGCGAGTCTGTGAAAGACAATATGGATCGTGAGTTGACTGAGCGTTTAAGTGGCGCTCGTCGGCAGGCCGCACTGGACGCGTTCTGGGATGCGAACGAGTTTGAATTGCCCAAAGCGCTGGTTGAGCAGGAAACTCAGGCTATGCGTGAGGACACCGGTCGACGCATGGGCGTGACCGATCCGGCTCAGCTGCCACCGGCCGAAATGTATACCGAACAGGCGAAACGGCACGTAGGTCTCAGACTTCTGATTAATGAAGTGATTACATCGCAGGAACTCAAGGTGAGCTCTGAGCAGGTTGATGAGAAGCTGGCCAGTATTACGGGCAGCTATGAGCAGAGCGATGAGGTTATGAAGCAGTACCGTAGTAACCCGCAGATCATGCAGCAGCTCGAAGCGATGGTCATGGAAGAGCAGGTCGTGTCGTTGCTGATTGAGAAGGCAGACGCTACCGAGAAAGTTTTGTCTTTTGACGAAGCAATGAATGGCTGAGAATAGTTCGTTTACAACCCGACCGTGCAGCCTGGCTGCGCTATCAACCCCACATGCCGCAGCGATGGCAATGACAGGAGTGCAGACATGACAGGCCACAAGAATAATGCAGGATCCATGGACCCGATCGCGAATGCTCTGGTGCCTATGGTCGTTGAGCAAACGGCTCGGGGCGAACGTTCGTACGATATCTATTCGCGCCTGTTGAAAGAGCGGGTTATTTTTGTCGTTGGCCAGGTCGAAGACCATATGGCCAATCTGATTGTGGCTCAGCTTCTGTTCCTGGAATCAGAGAACGCCGACAAAGACATCAGCATCTACATTAATTCTCCGGGCGGTGTCGTGAGCGCCGGTCTGTCGGTTTATGACACCATGCAGTTTATCAAGCCCGATGTGAGCACTATTTGCCTGGGTCAGGCGGCGAGTATGGGTGCGCTGCTGCTGGCCGGTGGTGCCGAAGGCAAGCGCTACTGCCTGCCGCATTCCCGAATGATGATTCACCAGCCGCTTGGCGGGTACCAGGGGCAGGCATCCGACATCGATATTCATGCTCGTGAAATCCTGCTGGTACGCGACCGATTGAACAAAATTCTGTCAAAACACACCGGTCAGTCGGTGGAAACGATCGAAAAAGACACCGAACGAGACAATTTTATGGACGCTGCAACCGCCAAAGAGTACGGGCTCATCGACGAAGTGCTTGATCGACGCCCTGACGTTGCGGTAGCGGAATAGCAAAAGACCAAAGAAAACAACGGCTTGTATTTATACTGATTCCAAGCCGTTGGAGTTTTTCTTTGCGAATCGGTTGTAAGCTCGCTATTATTGAAGCTGCGTGGGCGCATTGGGTGCCCGCACGTAAAATGCTGGAGACCGCTGGATGAGCGACGATACACGAGGCAAGAGCGAAGACGGCAAATTGCTGTACTGCTCCTTCTGCGGAAAGAGTCAGCATGAAGTTCGTAAACTCATTGCCGGACCGTCTGTTTTTGTCTGCGACGAGTGCGTCGAACTGTGTAACGACATCATTCGCGAAGAGCTTGAAGATCGTACCGAAGGCGGTGACGACAAGTTACCCACTCCGCACGAGATCAAAGCCACGCTGGACGAATATGTCATTGGTCAGCAGCGGGCCAAGAAAGTCCTTTCAGTGGCTGTCTACAACCACTACAAGCGACTGCAAACGCGTCGCGGCGACAACGGCAAGAGCGAAGTAGAACTGTCCAAGAGCAACATTTTGCTGATCGGTCCCACCGGTTGTGGCAAGACGCTGCTGGCCGAAACTCTGGCTCGATTGCTGAACGTACCGTTTACTATCGCTGACGCGACGACGCTTACCGAAGCGGGCTATGTCGGTGAGGACGTTGAAAACATCATTCAGAAGTTGCTGCAAAAATGTGACTACGATGTCGACAAGGCTCAGACGGGTATTGTTTACATTGACGAAATCGACAAAATCTCGCGCAAGTCGGATAACCCTTCAATTACGCGTGACGTATCTGGTGAAGGTGTTCAGCAGGCGCTGCTCAAGCTGATTGAAGGTACCGTCGCTTCGGTGCCACCCCAGGGCGGTCGCAAGCATCCACAGCAGGAGTTTCTGCAGGTGGACACGTCCAACATCCTGTTTATCTGTGGTGGCGCATTCGCTGGCCTTGAAAAAATCATCGTGAATCGCTCCCAGAAGAGCGGTATCGGGTTCGTCGCCGAAATCAAAGGCAGCGAAGATGACATCAATATCGGCGAAGTATTCCATGACACGGAGCCGGAAGACCTGATCAAATTCGGTCTCATCCCCGAGTTTGTGGGTCGTCTGCCTGTGGTGGCTACGCTTGAAGAGCTTGACGAAGATGCGCTGGTGACCATTCTGGTAGAACCCAAGAATGCGCTGGCCAAGCAGTATCGCCGGCTGTTTGAGATGGAAGGTGCCGAGCTGGAACTGCGGGAAGACGCGCTGCGTGCGATCGCCAAACGCGCCATGGAGCGCAAGACTGGTGCTCGCGGGCTGCGCACCATACTTGAAAACGTACTTCTCGACACCATGTATGATCTACCCGATATGCAAAATGCAACAAAAGTCGTGGTGGATGAGTCAGTGGTGACCGGCGAAAATACGCCATACGTTATTTACGAGTCCGAAGACGGGTCCGCGAGCAATGAAAGCTCGCAACGCCCTACGGGTTCAGATATTTAGTCAACACGTGTGCTTTTCCAACGCGCGCCTGACCGGTGCGCATGAACCAGCGTCATTTTGACGTTACGCTTCACCCCCGAGCGCTTAGGCGCCGTAAAGGAAATATTCAGTGTCTGACAAAACCAGTAAACCCGCCAGTAAATCAGTAACAGCGCTCCCGGAGGGCAGCCTGCCGGTTGTACCGCTTCGTGATGTTGTGGTGTATCCCCATATGGTGATCCCGCTGTTCATGGGTCGAGAAAAATCCAAGCTGGCGCTTGAACAGGCGGTCGAGCAGGGTAAACAGATCGTATTGGTCGCTCAGAAACAGGCCGATACCGATGATCCCGGCGAAGATGACGTCTATCGCGTGGGCACGCTTGCAAACATACTCCAGCTGGTAAAAATGCCCGATGGCACCGACAAGGTGCTTGTCGAGGGCAAGCGTCGGGTCAATTTGATCGACCTTGAACTTGATGACTTTTTCACCGCGAGCGTGGAAGGGTTGGAAGGCGATACTGAAAACTCGGAGCAGGAACTCAAAGTCCTGTCACGGTCTGTCGTGTCTCAGTTTGAGCAGTACGTCAAACTGAACAAGAAAGTGCCGCCCGAGGTGCTGACTTCGCTGTCCGGCATCGACGACAGCAGCCGACTTGCAGATACGATTGTCGCCCATATGTCGCTTGGTGTTGATATCAAGCAACAGGTGCTGGAGACCAATGAAACACAGCCGCGGCTGGAAATGGTGCTGGGCCTGATCGAAGGCGAGATCGATCTGCTTCAGGTTGAAAAACGCATCCGTGGCCGCGTTAAGCAGCAAATGGAAAAAAGCCAGCGTGAGTATTATTTGAATGAGCAGATG
Source organism: uncultured Gammaproteobacteria bacterium (assembly GCA_963922815.1). Taxonomy (GTDB): domain Bacteria; phylum Pseudomonadota; class Gammaproteobacteria; order Steroidobacterales; family SZUA-146; genus SZUA-146. Next base: position 2,183 of record CAWUKD010000184.1, on the reverse strand, counting down.
AAGGCCATTCAAAAAGAGCTGGGCGAAATGGAAGATTCGCCGAACGAACTGCAGGAGCTTGAGAATCGCATCGAGTCAGCCGGTATGTCCGACGAAGCCGTTGAGAAGGCCACGTCGGAGTTGAACAAACTTAAAATGATGTCGCCGATGTCTGCCGAAGCGACGGTGGTTCGCAACTACATCGACTGGCTGGTCAAGGCACCCTGGAAGAAGCGCACCAAGATTTCACGTTCGCTCGAGAAAGCCGAGCGCGTACTTGAGGAAGACCACTATGGTCTTGAGAAGGTCAAGGAACGTATTCTTGAATATCTTGCGGTTCAGCAACGGGTACGCAAGCTCAAGGGGCCGATTCTGTGTCTGGTGGGCCCTCCCGGCGTGGGTAAAACCTCTCTGGGTCAGAGCATTGCGCGCGCAACCAATCGCAAGTTTGTCCGTATGTCACTCGGTGGCGTGCGTGATGAGGCCGAAATTCGCGGGCACCGTCGCACCTATATCGGATCGATGCCAGGCAAGATTGTGCAAAACCTGTCCAAGGTGACCGTGCGTAATCCTTTGTTCTTGCTGGATGAAATCGACAAGATGTCGATGGACTTCCGTGGCGATCCTTCTTCAGCCCTGCTTGAAGTGCTGGATCCCGAGCAAAACACGTCCTTCAATGATCACTATCTTGAAGTGGACTTTGACCTGTCGGACGTCATGTTTGTCTGTACCGCCAACAGCCTGAATATTCCGGCACCGCTGCTCGATCGCATGGAAGTCATTCGTCTGCCGGGCTATACGGAAGATGAGAAAACCAACATTGCGCGTCGTTATCTGGTGCCCAAGCAGATGAAGCAAAACGGACTCAAAGAGTCCGAGCTCGAAATTGCCGATGAAAGCCTGCTGGATATTGTTCGCTACTACACGCGGGAGGCCGGTGTCCGTAGCCTCGAGCGCGAAGTGTCGAAGATTTGTCGAAAAGTGGTCAAGAAGCTGCTTCTTGAGAAGCCGCCTACACCGGTAATAGTCGATAGCAGTACGCTGGATGAATACCTGGGCGTGCGCAAATTCCGCTTCGGTCTTGCCGAAGAGAACAATCAGGTGGGTCAGGTTACGGGACTTGCGTGGACTGAAGTCGGCGGAGAATTGCTCACTATCGAAGTTGCGACCGTTGCTGGCAAAGGCAAGCTGATTAATACCGGTCAGCTCGGCGATGTCATGCAGGAATCAATCCAGGCCGCCATGACCGTCGTGCGCAGCCGCGCGAAGGTGCTGGGTCTGGCTGAGGACTTCCATTCGAAGCAGGACATCCACGTGCACGTGCCTGAAGGCGCAACACCGAAGGATGGTCCCAGTGCGGGTATCGGCATGTGTACGGCCCTTGTGTCGGCTCTGACGAACACGCCGGTCCGCGCAGACGTTGCCATGACGGGTGAAATTACGCTTCGGGGCGAGGTTCTGCCAATCGGTGGGCTGAAAGAGAAGCTGCTGGCGGCGCATCGGGGCGGCATCAACACGGTGATTATTCCGGAGGAAAACGCCAAGGATCTGGTTGAGATATCGGATGATATTAAAGGCCACCTGGAAATAATCCCGGTTAAATGGTTTGATCAGGTGGCGGAAGTGGCTCTGGTGCACCCTCCGACCGCGGGCAAAGGTGGTCAGAAGGCGACCGCGAAGAAAAAATCAGCTAAAGATGCGACGGACGACGCGGTTCGACCGCACTAAAATCGAACGATAAGGTTAATGCGGGCCAGGTAATACGCATTGATCAGGTAGATCGACGTGGCTGTCGCCACGAGTAAGTTTTATGTCGCACTGAAATACGCGACGAATCAAGGATTCACAGGAGACTCCGGATCATGAATAAAGGTGATTTGATTGACGCAGTTGCGGCCAAAGCGGACATAGCCAAAACGGATGCTACAGAGGCTGTAAACGCTGTTTTTGATAGTATTAAAGGCGCTTTGGCCGATGGGGGAAGCGTTAGTATTGCGGGCTTTGGAAGCTTCGTCGTTCGCGACCGAAAGGCACGAACAGGACGTAATCCCAAGACCGGCGAGCCCCTCCATATTCCGGCTTCGAAAGCAGCTGCGTTTAAGGCTGGTAAAGCGTTAAAGGATGCCGTAAACTAGCGCGCCTTCAACGCTGAGACTGGGTGCTTAGCTCAGCTGGGAGAGCGGCGCCCTTACAAGGCGTAGGTC
>CAWUKD010000183.1:0-6804 GCA_963922815.1 uncultured Gammaproteobacteria bacterium | reverse complement strand
TCATGATGCATGGTTTCAAACAGCCCGTTATCAGGGTGGGGCGCATTGCCGGGCAATATGCCAAACCCCGGTCGGCGGATACGGAAACCAAAGACGGAGTCACTCTGCCCAGCTATCGTGGAGATCTGGTTAACGGGGCTGACTTTACGCCTGAACAGCGCATTCCCGATCCGGAACGACTGCTTCGCGGCTATACGCGCTCAGGATTGACGCTGAATTTCATCCGCTCACTGGTCGACGGTGGTTTTGCCGATTTGCACCACCCCGAACTGTGGGATCTGGATTTCGTCAGCCACTCCCCGCTGGCCAAGCAGTACAACGAAATCGCCAGTTCGATCTCAAATTCTCTGGATTTCTTCGAATCCATTTCCGGACGCAAGGTTCATCAGGCTAATCGTGTCGATTTTTATACGAGCCATGAGGGCCTGCACTTGCACTACGAGCAGGCGCAAACCCGCTATCTGGATCGCCGTCATGGCTGGTATGACCTGACGACCCATCTTCCCTGGATAGGGATGCGAACTGCCGAACTCGATGGCGCGCACGTTGAGTTTTTCCGCGGCATCAGGAACCCGCTGGGTATCAAGATTGGCCCCGGCATGAACACCGAGTGGCTTCAGGAGCTTCTGGCCGTGCTCAATCCGTCGAATGAACCCGGGCGTATTGTGCTGATTCACCGGGTGGGCGCCGATCATGTACAGGATCGACTTCCCGGACTGATCAAGGCTGTTCAGGCGACCGGTTCGCTGGTGTTGTGGGTGTGCGATCCCATGCACGGTAACACCGAGAACAGCAGTTCCGGACTCAAGACGCGTCGCTATGAAAACATTTTGAGCGAAGTTGAGTCCTCGTTTGAAGTGCACAAAGCCTGCGGCTCCCGATTGGGCGGTGTTCACATTGAGCTTACCGGCGACAATGTTACGGAGTGTACGGGCGGTGCCCGCGGCCTGACGGATAACGATCTGGTGCGTGCGTATCAGTCAACCGTTGATCCGAGGCTTAACTACGAGCAGTCGATGGAACTCGCCATGAGAATCGCCGGTATTTCCAGATAGAGCGGCTTCTCAGCAGGTCGCTGATCCTCTCTGACACGTCGATCCGTACTATTTCACGGAGTTGGCGGCGGAGGTGATCAGAGCCCGTAGCCATCGATGCGCCGCGTTGTGCTGAAGCAGGGGGCTCCAGGCCATCTTCAGTTCGATATGGGCGATCGGGAAGGGTGGCTCCTTCACCACAATCTGTTCGTTTGATGCCTGAAGACGTGTGGCCCGACTGGGTAACGTCACGATCAGATCGTGCTGCTGAGCCAGCAGCATTGCTGCCTGATAGTGGCGGGTAAATACGCTGATCTGTCGCTGGTGTCCCAGCTTTCTTAATTCCTCATCGACCCATCCCAAACGCTGTACGTCAGACGGGTTCATTCCTACTCCGACGCCCATGCCCGTTTTGCTGACCCAAACGTGTTTGGCCTCAAGATACGTCTCCAGGCTGAAATTGTGACGCAGTGGATTGAGCCGGCTTAGCAGGCACGAGAAACTGTCTGTCCACAGGGTTTTTTCGTGAAATGACTGTGGAATGACGTCAAACCGGTTGATCACCAGGTCGACTTTGCCGGTTTCCACGTCTACGACTTCGACGTCACTGGGTGTAAGGATGTCAAGGCTGACGCTGGGCGCATCGCTGCGCAGTCTCGATAAAACCGCTGGAATCAGGGCGGATTCGGCGTAATCGCTTGCGGAAATCCGAAATACTCGCTGGCTTCTGAGTGCATCAAACTGGGCTTCAGGTTCTACAACAAGCTGAGCCTGAGCCACGATTTCGTGAATTCTGGGAGCCAGATCAAGCGCTCTTTCGGTGGGCACCATGCCTTTGCTGGTTCGCACCAAAAGTGGGTCGTCAAACAGCGCACGAAGCCGTCGAAGACCGTTGCTCATGGCGGGTTGGGTGATGTTCAGAAAGTTTGCCGCCCGCGTTACATTCTGCTCGCGCAGAAGAATATCGAAGTAAACCAGCAAGTTAAGATCAATCTTATTAATATTCATATAGGAAATGGCGAAAATAATAATGATAAATTAGGTAAATTATGCCAGAGACTCTAAGCTAATTCAGTCATTCGTATCAATTGAAACTAACCGACCAAGGAACTCTCATGTCGACATACATTCGCGATATTCAGCAGGTCTCCGACCTGTGCCACGAGCAGGGTACGGCCTGGAACGCCATATCTCCCGAACACGCCGCACGCATGCGGGCTCAGAATCGATTTCGCACAGGCCTCGACATCGCCAAATACACGGCTGGCATTATGCGCGCCGATATGGCCGCCTACGACGCCGATCCAGCCAATTACACCCAATCGCTCGGGTGCTGGCACGGGTTCATCGGTCAGCAGAAAATGATCGCGGTGAAAAAACACCACGGTACGACCAAGGGTCGTTATCTGTACCTGTCGGGCTGGATGGTAGCTGCGCTGCGCTCCGAGTTTGGGCCGCTGCCCGATCAGTCGATGCATGAAAAGACCAGCGTCGCGGCGCTGATCGAAGAGCTGTACACGTTCTTAAAGCAAGCCGACGCGCGTGAACTGGGCCACCTGTTCAAAGCGCTCGACAGTGCTCGCGCGATTGGTGACGAGACTGCCGAACGGGCCGTTCAGAACGCGATCGACAATTTCGAAACACACGTAGTTCCGATCGTAGCCGACATTGATGCCGGCTTTGGTAACGAAGAAGCAACGTACCTGCTAGCCAAGAAAATGATTGAAGCGGGCGCGTGCTGTATACAGATTGAAAATCAGGTATCGGACGCCAAACAGTGCGGTCATCAGGACGGCAAGGTTACCGTTCCTCACGAAGATTTTCTGGCCAAGATTAACGCCGTCCGCTACGCCTTTCTGGAGCTTGGCGTTGACGATGGTGTGATTGTCGCCCGCACCGATTCGCTGGGGGCCGGCCTCACTCAGAAAATCCCGGTATCCAACTCTGCAGATGATCTGGCTGCCCGTTACAACGCGTTTCTTGAAACGACGCCCGTTGCGTCTGCGGACGATCTGGCGGAAGGTGATGTGGTGCTTAAGCAGGACGGCAAGCTCGTCAAGCCCGTGCGCCTGCCAAACGGGCTGTACCGTTTCAAAGCCGACACAGGCGTTGATCGGGTGGTGCTGGATTGTGTCACCAGCTTGCAAAACGGAGCCGATCTGCTCTGGATTGAAACCGAGAAACCAAACCTGCAGCAAATTGCCGGCATGGTGAACAAGATTCGGGAACAGGCGCCACAGGCGAAGCTGGTTTACAACAATTCGCCGTCGTTTAACTGGACGTTGAATTTCCGTCAGCAGGTGTTCGATGCCTGGGAAACAGAAGGACGGGACCTGTCATCATACTCGCGCGACAATCTCATGAGCGGTGACTATGACGAGACTGAGCTGGGCCTTGAGGCAGATGCGCTGATTCGCACATTCCAGCAGGACGCCGCTCGCGAAGCCGGTATTTTCCATCACCTCATTACGCTGCCAACCTACCATACGGCGGCGCTGTCGACAGACAACCTGGCGCGTGGCTACTTTGGTGACGAAGGCATGCTGGCGTACGTCAAGGGAGTCCAGCGCACCGAGATTCGCGAAGGACTCGCCTGTGTAAAACATCAGGATATGTCCGGTTCGAATATTGGCGACGATCACAAGGAGTACTTCTCCGGAGATCAGGCGCTCAAGGCATCGGGTGAGAACAATACGATGAACCAGTTCGACATGAATACGTCGAAACGGCCAGCGTAAAGCCGCCCGATTACGGACGACAAGGCCCGGTCGCGCTCCTGCCGTGACCGGGCTTTTTCGTGCGCGGCAATCCAGATTGGCGGCTCCGGCGAGCCTGGCTGGCCGGGTGCGACGGAAGCTGCCTCGGAGAGGGCGCGCCATGGGCATCGGTCGGTGGTATCATGTCGCCCTTTATCCTGGGCCCAGGGGCCCCGCGATTGAGACCAATTAGACACCCATACCGCAAGGATTACCGAAACGATGCTATACGAAAAAATTACGCTGCCCGAGTTTGGCGACAAGATTACAACCAATGAAGACGGCACGCTGAACGTACCCGATCAGCCGATCATTCCGTACATCGAAGGAGACGGCATCGGCATCGACGTGACTCCGGTAATGCTCAATGTGGTGAATACTGCCATTAAAAAAGCGTATGGCGATTCGCGAAAAATCGCTTGGATGGAGGTATTCGCCGGATCGAAGGCGACTCAGGAATATACCAGTGGGGCCTGGCTTCCGGACGAAACACTGCACGCCTTGCGCGACTACGTTGTATCGATTAAAGGGCCACTGGCCACGCCGGTTGGTGGTGGCATGCGTTCACTGAACGTTGCCATACGCCAGTCGCTGGATCTGTTTGCCTGCGTACGTCCGGTACAGAATTTCACTGGCATTCAAACGCCCACCAAAGGTTCCGATCTGATCGACATGATTATTTTCCGTGAAAACACGGAAGACATTTACGCCGGCATCGAATGGGAAGCTGGAACACCTGACGTGCATAAAGTGATTGCTTTTCTTCAGCAGGAAATGGGCGTGTCGAAAATACGTTTCCCGACCAGCTCAGGTATCGGCATCAAGCCGGTATCCAAGGAAGGCTCAGATCGTCTGATTCGCAAGGCCATTCAGTACGCCATCGAATACGATCGCACGTCGGTAACGCTGGTGCACAAAGGCAACATCATGAAGTATACGGAAGGTGCTTTCCGTAACTGGGGCTACGCGCTGGCCAAGGAAGAGTTTGGTGCCATAGAGGTTGACGGCGGTCCGTGGTGCGAATTCATGAACCCTCGAACCGGGCATCCGATCGTCATTAAAGACGTTATCGCCGACAACTTCCTCCAGCAGATATTGCTGCGGCCTGAAGAATACGATGTGATCGCGACGCTGAACCTGAATGGGGATTACATTTCGGATGCGCTGGCGGCCCAGGTGGGCGGTATCGGTATCGCGCCCGGAGGCAACATCGGGCATGGGGTCGCCGTATTTGAAGCCACGCACGGCACCGCTCCGGGTTACGCGGGCAAGGATCGCGTGAATCCCGGTTCGCTCATTCTGTCGTCCGAAATGATGCTGCGTTACATGGGATGGACGGAGGCTGCCGATCTGATCATCGATGGAGTCCGCGGCGCCATCGCGGCAAAGGAACTGACGTTTGATCTTGCGCTGTTGCACACGGCCGCCAAACGCACCAAGCGTGATCTGGCTCGTCGTCGCACGGTGGAAGAAAAACTCGAACGACTCATTCCCGGTGCGACGCTGGTCGGTACACAGGGCTTTGGTGATGCAGTCATTTCACACATGGCTGGCGACGAGTAAGACGCTGCCGGTCGTTTGCAGGAGAGTAGGTATGAAATCCGGGGTGTCGCTATGATCCGGGTTCTGCTGGTAGACGACCACAAAATAGTTCGAACCGGAATTCGCAAGATTCTTGAAACCGCTTCTGACATTGACGTGGTCGGCGAGGCGGATACGGGCGAGCAGGCCATCGATCTGGTGCGTCTGCATCGGCCGGACCTGGTGATGATGGATAAGCATATGCCCGGCATCGGCGGGGTCGAGGCTATGCGACGCGTGCTCGCAAGCTTTGACGTCAAGGTGATTTGCCTGACGATGGACGGGGCGGGCCCCATGACCCGTCGAATTCTCGAAATGGGCGTCATGGGGTATCTCACCAAATCCTGCGAGGCCAGTGAAATGATTGAGGCCGTTCGACGGGTGATGGCCGGCGAGCGCTTCCTCGGCGCGGAAATCGCACGCCAGATGGCAGAAGCGTCCATTTCCGGCGACGAAAGCGGCTCACCGTTTGATCAGCTGTCTGAGCGGGAGCTGCAGGTGTGTAACCTGATTGCCCAGGGCTATGCCGGCAAGGATATATCCAACATGCTGCATTTGAGCCCGAAGACCGTGAGTACCTACCGGTCGCGTATCTTCCAGAAGACCAAGGTCGAAAGCGTTGCCGAGCTGGTACGACTGGCCATGCATTATGGTTTGATAGACTCAAAATATAGTTAAAACAATACAATACGAACTAATTCTCGAAAGATTCCAGGGGAGTACAGGGCCGTTAGAAAGACGTCAACACATACCGGTGAGACAGCCGGACTCGCCGCAGGCGCCGGTAGAGCGTTTCAAAAAGACTGCGAACGCTGCCCCCGACTGGCGATGTTTCTATCCGAGGTAAGGACAGAGTATCCGGGTTATCACGGCCGACCGGTTCCCGCCTTCGGCAAGAAGAATGAGCCCGTTCTGATTGTCGGACTGGCGCCAGGGCTGCACGGCGCGAATGCGACCGGGCGGCCGTTCACCGGTGATCATGCAGGCATCATTTTGTACGAGACTTTGCACCGTCACGGGTTCGCCAGTGCGCCTGAGTCGCGACATCGTCGCGATGGCCTGAAACTGCACGGCTGCCGCATTACCAACGCGGTCAAGTGCCTCCCTCCGGCCAATAAGCCGGTGGGCGCGGAGGTCAATGAGTGCAACGTGTTCTTACAGCGGGACCTGGCCGATATGGCGTCACCCGGCGTCGTGCTGGCACTGGGAGGCATCGCGCACAATGCCGTCCTCAAAGCGCTGTCCATGAAACAAAGTGCGGCGCGGTTTACTCATGGCAAGGTGCATATGCTGACGCCTGACATAAGGCTGCTCGATTCCTATCACTGCAGTCGATACAACACCAATACACGACGTCTGACTGAAGCCATGTTCGACCAGGTGTTTGTGCAGCTTCGAGAGCTGGTGGATTAGCGAGGGCGTGATGGCGTTGA
>CAWUKD010000182.1:0-6811 GCA_963922815.1 uncultured Gammaproteobacteria bacterium | reverse complement strand
CGGGGCTGCCGGATCGCTGGCGCGTCAGGTGATCAAGAGCCTGAAGAAAAAATACCGGATCATCGCCGTCGACTTCAGGCGACAGCCGAAATTCGGCGATGATATTCCTTCCTACGTCGGCGACGTGAACAAACGCCAGTTCGAGGATATTTTTCGCAAGCACAAAATAGACGGTGTGATTCATCTTGGACGGATGGAGTCTGACGAAACCACTCCTGAGCGTCGGTACAATGCCAATGTGCTGGGTACGGAAAGGCTTCTGAAGCTCTGTGTAACCTATAACATTGAGCGGGTGGTCGTGCTGTCGACCTTCTTCGTCTACGGCGCCAGTCCGTATAACCCTGTGCTTCTTGACGAAAGTTCGCCGTTGAAGGCCGTCGGGCTGACCAAGGACCTGGTGGATTCCGTTGAGCTTGAAAACCTGGCTAATATTTTCCTGTGGAAGCATCCTGAGCTGAACATGACGATTCTGCGTCCGTGCCATATTGCCGGTCCGAAGGTCAAGAACACCATGAGCCTGTTGCTGTCACGACCGGTGGCACCTGCGCTGGCCGGTTTTGCGCCGATGATGCAGTTCGTGCACCTGAATGACATGGCCCGCGCTATTGATCTGGCATTTACCAGGAACGTGCCCGGTATTTACAACGTGGCTCCGAAAGAGTGGCTGGATTACGGGCACGTGCTTGAGTCTGCAGGGTGCAAACCTTTTTACATACCCTCTGTTCCGCCCATTCTGCCCAGGGCCATAAGCAGCTTCATGCGGTGGAAGGCCTTCCCGGCGTTTCTGATCGACTACTTCAAATACTCGGTCATTATCGACGGGTCACTGTTTGAAAAAACGTTTGACTACGCGCCTGAATATTCGCTGGAAGAAATTCTTGGCCACTACAAGTCGGTAAAAGAGCGCAAGCGTACAACTCCGAAACGGTACTAGAAACATGTCAACGCACAAAGCCACCGTTGAATGGTCGCTGACCGGCCAGTCATTTGCTTACGATGACTACTCGAGAAATCATTCGTGGCGCATGTCCGACGTGACCGTGCCGGCGTCGTCTGCACCGGAATATCTTGGCGATAGCCGTCAGGTTGATCCTGAGCAGGCCTTTGTCGCGGCCGTGTCGTCGTGTCACATGCTGACCTTTCTGGCCATCGCCAGCAGAAAACGATTACAGGTTGAGTCCTACCGGGACGAGGCGATCGGGTACATGACCCCAAACGAGCAGGGACGGCTGGCCATCACCCGGGTAGAGCTCAGACCGCAGATTCGTTTCGCTGAGTCTTTGGTGGTCTCGGACAAGCAGCTACACGCCATGCATGAGCTGTCACACAAAGAGTGTTTTATCGCTAACTCCGTGACTTCGGAGATCGTGGTAGTCGATCACGAAGGCCGGTAGCCGCCTCGCGACCCGGGTTTCAAGCGCCGTTTTGGCTGCGACCCAATGCCTGTTCCAGCTATCTTATTTATACGGTTGTTGTCGGGAACTCCTGGACAGCCAGTTCATCAAATGATCGTTCCCATTTAGCGACGGGTCGTGAAATTCAGGCGCATCGTCTCGTCAGGGCTTGGCCTTGGGCGATACGTGCATTACACTGTGTTCCTCACTTTAACAGCGAATAATTATGCAACAAATACAAGAACTTAAGAGATACATTTCGCAGTTCATACTGGGCCAGGAAGAATTGGTGGAGCGATTGCTGATTGCACTGCTGTGCGACGGCCATCTTCTGGTTGAAGGCGCGCCCGGTCTGGCCAAGACTCGCGCCATCAAAGTCATGGGCCAGGGGCTGGAAGGGGATTTCCAGCGAATCCAGTTTACCCCCGATCTGCTTCCTGCCGATTTGACCGGAACGGAGATTTATCGTCCGAACGAGGGTACCTTTCAGTTTGAGACGGGCCCTTTATTCCATAATCTGATATTGGCCGATGAGATTAACCGGGCGCCGGCAAAAGTTCAGTCCGCTCTTTTGGAGGCCATGGAGGAACGGCAGATTACGGTCGGGTCCGAAACCTATCCACTGCCGCGCCTGTATTTGGTGATGGCAACGCAGAACCCGATCGAGCAGGAGGGTACGTATCCGTTGCCCGAGGCACAAATGGACCGGTTTCTGCTGCACGTCCGCATCGGTTATCCCGATGCCGATGCTGAGCGCGAAATTTTGCGCCTGAACCGGCGTGAGGCGAAGGCGCTGCACGAAGGTACGAGTCCCGAACAATTGACCGTGAGCCAGGAAACCATTTTCGCCGCCCGGCAGGAGATTCTGAATCTCCACATGGCGGATGAGCTGGAAGACTACGTATTGAATATCGTGTTGGCGACCCGGGATGCCAGCGCATACGGTGACGACATCGAGCGCGCGATCCAGTACGGCGCCAGCCCAAGAGCCACGATTGCGCTGGATCGAAGTGCCAGAGCAAGAGCCTGGCTTGATGGCCGTGATTTTGTCACGCCTGACGACGTGCAGGCGATGGCGCCGGACGTGCTTCGTCATCGCATGATTCTTAACTTCGAAGCTGAAGCGGAAGGCATCACCACTGACGACATGATTCAGGCCATTCTGGAACGCGTTGGCGTTCCTTAAGGACAGCCTGTGAACCGGCAGCCCGTCATCGACTCGGCATCAACTCTGTCACGCGTTCGTGTAGACAGCAGTGACCTTATTCACCTGCGACACTTCGCGGGAGCGATTGATATGGCGTCAGGTCTGGTGCGCAGCAAGCAAACCGGCAACCGTCTGTCCACGTTCAAGGGACGGGGAATGGATTACGAAGAGTCGAGACGCTATCAGCACGGCGACGATCGGCGCAATCTTGACTGGCGCGTTATGGCGCGTACCGGTACGCCGTATACCAAGCTGTTTCGTGAAGAACGCGAGCGGCCGGTGTATTTATGCCTGGACGTCAGGCCGTCGATGCAATTTGCCACCCGCGGCCGCTTCAAATCTGTGGTGGCGGCTCAGGCACTCGCGCTGGTGGGCTGGGCCGCGTTTGGTCACGGTGACCGTGTGGGTGGCGTGGTCTTCGGTGGCGCCCAGCGTCTCGAACGCAGGCCGGCACGCGGCAAACGCGCCATTCTCAACTGGATCCACGATGTGAGTCGGGATGAAAACTGGACGGTGTCGGCGGATGGTGCGCTTATCGATCGTACGTCGGACCATAGTCTTCCCCGTCGTGAAGAGCATTTGCGTGACAAGCTGCAACGTATCTACCGGGTGAGCCGGCCTGGCAGTCTTCTGGTTATCGCAACCGACTGGCGCGATTTTGATGAAGCGACTGAAAAACAGCTCATGAAGCTGGCCCAGCACAATACGCTGCTAATGTTTTTTGTTTACGACCCGCTCGAAAAAACCCTGCCGCCGCCCGGTGTGTATGCGGTAACAAGCGGCGCGAACGTGCTGGCCATGGACAGTCGCAGTCACGCCCGGCGCAAGCACTATGCCGAAGAGTTTGAAGCACGACGCAAATGGGTGCACAAGACCGCGACCAAGCTGCAGGCGACCTGTATTGATCTGCGCACCGATGGCGATCTCACCGCGACCGTTTTACGGGCGCTCAGGTAGCACCGATGCCTACGTCTCTGGATGCGCTTCGCGATATTCATTTGCCGGAACCGGTGAGCTGGTGGCCGCTGGCCTTCGGCTACTGGCTGCTGCTGGCACTGCTGCTGGTTGGCGCCATAGTGTGGTTTCGTCGCTATCGCCGGTTTGCGATACGACGAGCGGCGTCGCGTGAATTGAAGCAGTTGCTGGCAGACTATGCGCAGCACGGCAATGCACTTGAGCTGGCTCGCTCAGTCAATGTCATGCTAAGGCGCACGCTGCTGTCTCTTGAGCCACGTCACGAAGTGGCCGCCCTTACCGGAGAGCGCTGGATCAATTGTGTTCACGCCTGTGTGGCCGATTCCGGTTTTACGTTCAGTGACGGCGTTCAAAAATTGCTGACCGAAGACATTTACAAACCCGGCGGGCGTCCGGACGCAGATACGCTGGCCAAAGAGTGCCGTGAATGGGTCCGTCGACTGCCACCGAGGGCGGCGGCATGAGTCTTCAGTTCGAATGGCTGTGGGCGTTTGCACTGCTGCCTTTGCCGCTGCTGGTGCGCCTTGTGTCGAAGAGCGGAACGCGCCTGACGGAGTCGGCGCTGCGCACGGCGTTTGCCGATGACCTGCATGGCGACGGTGAATCCTGGACGCCTGCACGCAATACGCTGATGTTGATTCTCGCGACGCTGATCTGGCTGCTGCTGGTCACGGCGGCTGCGCGTCCTCAGCTGCTGGGCGACCCGCGACCCCTGCCGGTTGCCGGTCGTGACCTGATGATGGCCGTGGATGTGTCAGGCAGTATGCGGCTGCGTGATTTCAGAATTAACGGGCGGCAGGTTACGCGTCTCGCTGCGACCAAAGTGGTGGCCGGGGATTTCATCGAGCGACGCGTCGGCGACCGCATGGGGCTGATCCTGTTTGGACGACTCGCGTATTTGCAAACGCCGCTGACGTTCGATCGCAAAACGGTTGCACAGCTGCTGGATGAGTCGTTTGTGGGCATGGCCGGCAGTGAAACGGCGATCGGGGATGCTATTGGTCTTGCGATCAAGCGCCTGCGCGAAAACAACGTCGAAAAGAAAACGCTGATTGTGCTCACCGATGGCGCCAACACCGCGGGCGCCGTGGATCCGCTTAAAGCCGCGCAGCTTGCGGCGGTCGAGGGGCTCACCATTTACACGGTGGGCATCGGTGCCGACCCGCGATCGTTCTCCGGTATTTTTGGCGGGCAGCCAGGCCGTTCGTCAAGCCTTGACGAACGCACGCTTGAAGCCATCGCGACGACCACAGGGGGGCGGTACTTTCGCGCCAGAAACGCACGCGAGCTGGCCGCTATCTATGCGCTGCTCGACGAGTTGGAGCCGGTGGAGCACGACACCGCAGGATTCCGGCCAACGCGCTCGCTGTATCACTTTCCATTGGGTCTGGCGCTGGTTCTTGGCGCGTTGCTGGTAAGTTCGAGGCTGTCGGTCTGGCAAGCCCTGCGCGGTGTATTCAGCCGTCGGGGAGGCGACCATGCTTGACGGTTTGCCAACGTTGAATGACTTAAGCGCGTTCCGTTTTCTGCGGCCGTGGATCCTGTCGTTTCTGGTACTGCTGCCGCTGGCGTGGCTGCTGTTGCGACGCGCGCAGGCCCAGCGCGGTGCATGGGCAAGACTGGTTGACCCTGCCTTGCAGCGGTTTGTGCTGACCACTTCATTGTCGACACGCGCCAAAAAGCGTTCGTGGCTTTGGTATGTCCTTGCCGGCGCCCTGATTGCGGCCCTGGCCGGTCCAACCTGGGAACAGTTACCGCAGCCCGTTTACACCCAGCAGCGTCCCGTTGTGATTGCGCTGGATCTGTCGCAGTCCATGAGCGCGCAGGATCTGATCCCGTCGCGTCTGCAGGTGGCCAAAATCAAACTGCAGGATATTTTGCGCGAGCGGCGGGACGGGCAAACGGCGCTCATCACGTTTGCCGGTGACGCTTTTCTGGTAACGCCGTTAACCGACGACACCCGCACCATCGTGTCCATGCTGCCGAGCCTGACACCACGAATCATGCCGGTGCAGGGCAGCCGGCTTGCGCCTGCGCTGACGCTGGCGCGCCAGCTGCTGGAGCAGGCGGGGGGAGAGCCCGGCGAAGTTATTCTGATCACCGACGGCGTGACCGATGGCGATGCGGCCGAATCAGCGGCTCGGGAACTTGCCGGAATTGGTCATCGCGTTTCGGTCATTGCGATGGGCACAATCCAGGGCGGAATGATTCAGGATGCGCGAGGAGATTTTCTGCGTGATCGCCGCGGCAATATGGTGATGGCGCCGCTGGATAAGGCGTCTCTGCGTGCCGTCAGTTCGGCCGGTAGTGGAGTCTTGTACGACTCGGGATTGACGGACAATCAGATTGATCAATTGCTGGTGCGGGAGCTCGGTGGTTTCACGGCCGCCAATGCAACGGACCAGGAATTCACCACGGACCTGTGGCGTGAGCAGGGACCTCTGCTGGTGCTTTTGTGTTTACCGTTTATTGCGCTGGTATTCAGACGCGGTGTGTTGCTGGGGGTGGTTGCATTGGTCATGATTCCGCAGCCCTATGTGGAGGCGAGCCTGTGGGATGATTTGTGGCAGCGACGTGATCAGCAGGGAGAGTCGGCGTTCACGCAGGAAAACTACGAGCTCGCCGCGGATCTTTACAAGAACTCCGAATGGCAGGCTGCGGCGCAGTATCGCGCCGGAAACTTTGCTGAGAGTGCGGCTGCGCTGGAGGGGATTGATACCCCCGACGCGAACTACAACCGCGGCAATGCGCTGGCTAAAGCCGAAGAGCTTGACGCTGCGATCAAGGCTTATGAGCGCACGTTGTCGCAGCAGCCCGATCACGAAGATGCAAAGTTTAATCTGGAGCTTCTGAAACAGATGCAGCAGCAACAGCAGTCGCAGGAGCAGTCCGAGGATCAGCAGCAGGAAGGCGACCAGCAGCAGGAGTCGGATCAGCAGCAGGGTGACAGCGAGTCGCAGGATTCCGAGAACGGAGAGCAGGATAGCGACAGTGAGCCCGAGCAGTCCGAGGAAGAGCAAAACGGCGAAGAGCAGGAAGAGCAAAGCGAAGAAGAGCGTGAAGCCGAGCAGCAGCGCATGCAGGCGCAAATGGCGGAACAAATGACCGAAGAAGAGCAGCAGCAGGCGGTGGAGCAATGGTTGCGCCGTATTCCCGATGATCCGGGTGGACTGCTCAGGCGCAAATTCAAACGACAATATCGCGAACGTGGCCCGGCGCCGCGTCGCCCGGGGGG
>CAWUKD010000181.1:0-6838 GCA_963922815.1 uncultured Gammaproteobacteria bacterium | reverse complement strand
CAGGCCACTCACATCGCTTTGCGTTGTCATTGATTTAAGTGCCCGTTCCAGATTGCATTACCCGATGCATCGAGTTTATCGCAGGCCGTTGGCAACTGCTCGACCAATTTAACCCGGTTTATTCAATTAACGCCGCGCGGCTGGTCAGACCCCATATCGAAAGCGCTTTAATCTGAACCCGCACGTTGCTATCGTGAGGCAAATTTGCAACGTGTGACCCCACCATGTCCAAAACCGGATTCGACTCTATTGCACTGATCGCCCGCGACCACGATCCCCAGGTTCAGGAAACCGTGGCGTCGCTGGCCTCCATGCTAACGGGACTGGGGCGCAAGGTCTGGGTTCCGGATGACACGCAATTCGCCCGGCTCGAGGGGGTGCAGGCCATCGCCGAGGAGAGCATCGGCGAACAGTGCGACCTGATTATTGCCGTTGGCGGCGACGGCACCATGCTGCAGGCGGCCCATCTGATCAGGCGCGCCTCGCTGCCGCTGCTCGGCATCAATCGTGGCCGGCGCGGATTTCTTGCTGACATCCGTCCTGATGAACTGGAAACAGGCGTCGCCGGTATTCTCAGCGGGCATTACCTGCGTGAGTCTCGAATGATGCTAACCGCTACGCTACGCAACGAGCATGCCGTCAAACATGAAATCCATGCGCTGAATGACATCGTCGTACAGCGTGGCGCCATGGGACAGATGCTGGATTTCGAAGTTCGCGTGGACAATGCCTACGTTAATACGCATCGCGGTGACGGGCTGATTATCTCTACCCCCACCGGCTCCACGGCCTACGCACTATCCAGTGGCGGCCCTATTATGCAACCGGGCCTCAACGCCGTTGCGATGGTACCCATTTGCCCGCATACCCTGAGCGACCGGCCCGTGGTCATTCCAGGCAATTCGCACATCGAAATCCGGGTAAAACATCGCTTTGACGCCGATGCATTTGTTACCGTTGACGGTAGAATATCCGATGAAATTCAGGCCGGTGACACGCTGGAAGTAACACAGGCCATTGACCGGATTACGCTGCTGCATCCGGCCGACTACGATTATTTTGAAGTACTGAGGTCGAAACTTAACTGGGGCCACTACGGCCTTCCGGAGCGCGCGTGACGCTCAATCTTCGAACACCGTCTGCGCGCAGGGACACGCTGAAACCATGCTGACTGATTTGCACATTCGAGACTTCGTAATCGCGAAGGAACTGGAGCTGGAATTCAACTCCGGGCTTTCCGTTCTAACCGGCGAAACCGGTGCCGGCAAGTCGATACTGATCGATGCCCTCGGCCTGGTCCTTGGTGATCGGGCCGACAGTCAAAGCGTGCGTCAGGGTGCCGACAAGGCAGAGCTCAGCGCTGTGTTCGATTTGAGCGAGCAGCCCGCCGCTCTCGAGTGGCTGCGGTCGCAGGAACTCGACAGCGATCAGGAATGCGTCGTTCGACGGGTTGTGCAAAGTTCGGGCCGCTCACGCGCCTTCATTAACGGCAAACCCACACCGGCCCAGCAGCTCAAGGAACTGGGCTCAATGCTGGTCGACATTCATGGTCAGCACGAACACCAGGCTATGCTAAAACCCGCCGTTCAGCGCGAGCTGCTCGATGGGGTTGGAACGCACACAGCGTTATCCAAAACCGCGCAGGCGTTCGACACATGGAAAGAACTTCAGGCCTCGCTCGAGGCGCTGCGTGACCGCCTCAAACAGCGCGGAGCGCGTCTCGATTTACTGCGCTTTCAAGCCGACGAGATTAGCAAGCTGGCGCCGGTGAACGGCGAATACGAACAGCTCAGTGAAGAGCAGTTTCGCCTGGGCCACGTGGCCACGCTGGCCGAATCCAGCCTCGGTGCCGTCGACATTCTGGGCGGCGAATCGCACTCGGTACAGTCGTCTCTTGCGCTGGCCCGCAAGCAGCTGGCCCAGATTACCAGCATAGACCCGGCGCTTGGCGAATACGATGAACTGCTCGACAACGCCGAAATTCAGGTCGAAGAAGCCGTGTCCGGATTGCAGCGCTATGCGGATGACCTGGAAATGGACCCCGAACGCCGCGACTTTGTCGAATCGAGGCTCGACAGTCTTGCCGGAGTCGCCAAGAAACACCGCGTAGAGCCCGAAAAACTAAACGCTCATCTGGAGGCGCTGAATCAGGAGCTCGGTGAGCTGGATCGCGCCGAAGAGTCGATTGCCGAACTGGAATCCCGCGTTGATGGCGCCGCCAGGGAATACCTGTCGATCGCGAAAAAACTATCGGCGGCACGACGCAAGACGGCCAAACGGATGGGCACGGATATTGGCAATCTCGTTCGCGAACTGGGAATGCCGGAGTGCCAGTTTACGGTGGATGTCTCCAGTAACACGAAAGGCCCGTGGCGCCGGGATGGCATAGACACCGTGCAGTTCATGATTCAGGCCAACAAGGGTGAAGCCGCCCGGCCCGTCTCCAAGGTCGCGTCAGGCGGTGAGCTGTCCCGGGTGAGCCTGGCCGTTCAGGTGATTTCGGCGGCGTCGGACAACAAGGCCTGTATGGTTTTCGACGAGGTTGATGCCGGCGTTGGTGGCGCCGTTGCCGACATGATCGGACAGCGACTGCAAGAGCTCGGTAATAGCCGTCAGGTGCTCGCGGTGACCCACCTGCCGCAGGTCGCCTGTCACGGTCACAGCCACTACAAGGTACGCAAAACCTCACTCGACAATCGCACCCACAGCGAAGTTATCGAGCTGACCGAGGCCGAACGAATTGAAGAGCTTGCGCGTATGCTGGGCGGCGCAAAACTGACGAAAACCACTCGCAGTCATGCCAAAGAGCTGCTGACACAGGCGCTTGGCCAGCGCAGCGCCTGAGGCGCGTCAGATTAACCAGTCTGGCGGATTCGCCGAAAACGCCTGATCGGCATCTTCGCCGACAGCCCTGCCTGTAAGCCCGATCATCCTGTCGCCGTCGATAGTTCGATGCTCAAATGGACGCGATCAGAGGCGAACGCGCTGGCAGATCTTACCTGTGGAAACCAATCAGCTCTTGCGCGGTCGTACGTACATAACGAGGCTGTGGTCTTCCAGGTCGTAACCGTGGCTGGATGCGATTTCGTGCTGAAGCCGCTCGATCTCGTCGCTGACAAACTCGATGACGTCGCCGGTTTCAATGCATACCATGTGGTCATGATGATGGCCCTGGTCGAGCTCAAACACCGCGTGACCGCCTTCGAAGTTGTGGCGATGAACCAGACCGGCCGCCTCGAATTGAGTGAGTACGCGATACACCGTGGCAAGGCCAATATCCTCGCCCGACTCGAGTAACAGCTTGTAGACATCCTCCGCACTCAGGTGGCGCGTTGGAGACTGCTCAAGAATCTCGTATATTTTCAGTCTCGGCAGCGTGACTTTGAGACCGGCTTTACGAAGATCCTGGCTTTGATTGTTGTCGGGCATACTTAAGTCTCGCTACTCTATGATTTGAATTCCGGTATACTCGCCTCGTTCGCGGGGCCAGCCCCGGACACTTTGGTAATTAACCATGGCGATGTTATCGATGAACAAGTATACCTCAGTTTTTCGTCTGTTCCTGTGTACGGCGGTTTTGTCCATCGGACTTGCCGGCTGCGGGGGCTACCGGATTAACGTCCTGCAGGGCAATTATCTTGACCAGGAAAAAATTGATCTGATTTCCGAAGGCATGACTCGCAACCAGGTGAAGTACCTCCTCGGTACGCCCATGATTGCCGACACCTTCCACGAAGATCGCTGGGATTACGTTTACCAATTCCGGGTAGGTAAGACCCAGGAAACCATTCGTCGCAAGGTAACCGTATATTTTGACGGCGATCTGGTTCGCTACGTGGAGCAGTACGGACAAAACCCCGACACTGAAACCGCCGGCACCGCGGTTAACTGACCGTCGTCCCGCTGCCGTGAGTCGGCTACCCGGAAACGCAAGCACCTGCTAACTAGTTTTCCGGCTTTCTCGCCCCCATACTTCGACCGTCCGCCGCCAGCTGGCGACGTACTTCTTTTGGATCGGCGGTTAGCGGTCGATAAACCTCCACCCGATCACCCTCTCTGACCACGTAGTCGTGCGACACCGGCTTGGAAAACACGCCGAGTTTTGGATCGGAAAAATCGATGTCGGGAAATTCTGCTGCGACAGGAGACAATCTGACAACCTCAATGGCTGTCGTCCCGTGTGGCACAGTAAGAGGCAGTAACAGCTGGCGCTCGGGTAGCGCAAACGCAACCTCGCATCTGACGGGCAATGCGTTACTGGAATCGACTGACATGACCGAGGTTAAAACTGGTTTTTATAGACTTCGTCGGCCCGATCGGCAAACGCAGTAATGAGCTCACCGGCAATCGTTTCGACAACCGTTGCAAACATAAATCCGGCCAGGGGATTCTCAAATCGGTATTTGAGGAACAGCGTTACTTCGCAGCCCTGACGATGGTCGTCAAAATCCCACCATCCTTTTAGCTGATCGAAGGGTCCGTCGAGTAGCTCCATTTCAATCCGCGACGTTGGCGTGAGCTGATTTCGCGTCGTGAAATCCCCTTTGAACCCAACCTGCTTGAACCCGAGCGTGGCCTGAACCAATTCGCTGTTACGCGAGTCAATACGCGCACTCTCGCACCAGGGCAGAAACTCGGGGTAGCTGGCCACGTCGTCAACGAGGCTGTACATGTGATTTGGTGAGTATGGCACCACCAGCGTTCGCTCAAACTTAGCCACTAAACACGCCCAGTTTTGTCAGGAAGATAATGATAATAGCAATCGGCGCGACAAAACGCGCGGCTGCCCGCCAGATTGAAAATCGCAGGCCAGTGCCCATCTTGAGTTCGTCGGAGGTGGAATTACGGCACATGGTCCACCCGGCAAACACGACGATCAGGAATGCGCCCAGCGGCAGCATAATGTTGCTGGTAATGTAATCGATCGAATCAAACATGGTGCCGAACGGCGTTTTCACGTCGGCCAGCAGGTTGAATGAGAATGCGCTGAGCAGCCCCAGCGACCAGATCGCAAAGCCGATCAGCGAGGTGGCCAGCCAGCGTTCAACTTTGAAACGCTCGTTGACATATGCCACGGCGGGTTCAATGAGGCCGATCGCTGACGTCCAGGCTGCAAAACTCAGCAGCACGAAGAACACGGTGCCGAACACGACCCCGCCTTTCATACTGCCAAACGCCAGCGGCAATGACTGAAAAATCAATCCGGGCCCTTCGTCAGGAGACAGGCCGTTGGCAAAAACAATGGGGAATATCACCAGCCCGGCCAGCAGAGCAATGCCGGTATCGGCCAGCACTACGGTGATCGACGTTGTTCCAATGTTCGAGTCCTCGGGAAGGTAGGCGCCATAGGCCATGACCGCACCCATGCCGACACTTAGTGTGAATAACGCGTGTCCGAGTGCCACCAGGGCACCTTCGAAGGACAGCTTGTCGAACTTCGGAGAAAACATGTATTCCAGCGCCGCGCCGAAATCACCGTTTTTGATGGCGTAAACCAGAAGGATGAGCAGCATGATCAGAAGCGCCGGCATCAGAATTCGCACCGCCTGCTCGAGGCCGCGCTGCACGCCTCGCGCCACCACCATCACCGTTATGATCATGAACAGGGTATGAAACCCCAGCACCGCTTTCCAGTTGCCAACATGACCGTTAAACACCGCATCCACGCCGACCCGGGTGGCATCGGTAAACGCTCCGGACCAGGCTTTGGGCACATAGGCAAGCGCCAAGCCGGCGACTACCGAGTAGTACGACAAGATCATGATGCCGGTGACTACGCTCAACATGCCAACGTAACCCCAGGCCCCTTTGCCGGACTCTTCCTCGCCGAGAACCTTCATCGTGGTAATCGGATTGCGGCGCCCTCTTCGGCCAATCAGAATTTCGGCCATCATGGTCGGCAGTCCAATCGCGAAGACAAACACGAGGTACATCAGAACAAATGCGCCACCGCCGTACTCGCCGGCGATGTACGGAAATTTCCAGATGTTGCCAAGACCCACAGCAGAGCCGGTCACGGCCAGAATAAACGCCAGCCGGGATGACCAAAAACCCTGTAATGAACTGCGTTTTTCCACAGTTACGTTCCTAAACGAATCAATGGACGCGATTCTGCGCCATTTCTGAACGGGTCTCAAGCGCCGTTACGGCTTAAGATGCCTGTATCTGGGCGCAATTGTCTCTATAATCCGCCAATGAGCAAGCCCAAGAAGTCAGCCAATCCGGGATCGACCATTGCGGTCAACAAAAAGGCCCGCCACGATTACTTTATTGAACGCACCATGGAGGCTGGCCTCCAGCTGCAGGGGTGGGAGGTCAAGAGCCTCCGCGCGGGCAAAGTTCAGCTGACAGAAACGTATGTCATCATCCAGAGCGGCGAAGCCTGGCTGCTCGGGGCCCACATTACGCCGCTGAAAACAGCGTCGACGCATTTCAAGCCGGAACCCACCCGCTCTCGCAAGCTGCTCCTGCACAGAAGCGAACTGGACAGCCTGATCGGCGCCGTAGAGCGCAAAGGCATGGCCCTGGTGGCCCTGAAGCTGTACTGGAAGAAGGGTCGCGCCAAGCTGGAAATCGGCATGGCCAAGGGTAAGAAGCAGCACGACAAGCGCGCCGTCAGCAAAGACCGCGACTGGGAACGCCAAAAAGCGCGCATTCTCAAAGGCAATCGCTAAAGTCCCCCCTTCCGGGAAACGCGAGTTTCAGGCGTTAAGGCAGCATCCGCTGCGATGAAATGAACGGAACCTTCGAAATGCGACGTACTCTATAGAGTACGCACGTGTTTTTGACTACACTGTGCCGACACTTAAAGGGGGCGACCTGGCTTCGACGTGGGTTG
>CAWUKD010000180.1:0-6847 GCA_963922815.1 uncultured Gammaproteobacteria bacterium | reverse complement strand
GGTCTTCGACACCCTGAAGCGCAGCATACGCTGGCTCGGTCTGGCGAGTTTCGTCAAACCTCAGAGTGATGATTTTTACAGTAACGTGGTCGGCATACTGGCCAGCTGCTTCGAGCAAGCCAGCTATGAGCAGGGTCTCATGCGAATGGTGGCTGAGCTGACCAGTCAGTTCAACTGCGAGCGCGTGGCCTTTGCCGAAAAGCGAGGGCCACACTGCACGGTTGCCGCTATATCAAACAGCGCGGATTTCGATCAGCGATCAAATCTGGTCCGCAATATTGCGGACGCGATGGACGAGGCTGTGGAGCAGGACAGTGCGATCCTGTTTCCGAATCCGCACAGTACGTCAATTCAGCGTGCACACCAGGAGCTGGCGCGACGGTTTGGATCCGGGTCGATTGCTACCATTCCTCTCACATCAGAACGCCGGGTGTTTGGTGCGATAACGCTGATGTGCAGCGAGGAATCGCCGCTCGACGAAAAGACGCTGCAAGCCTGCCAGCAAACCCTGTCGTTGCTCACCCCGTTTCTGGCGCTCAAGCGTGAGCAGGAAAAAGGCATACACGCGAAACTGGCCCACAGCATGGGCAATGGTCTGCGAGCGGTGTTTGGTGTTAAACATTTGCGCAAGAAAATCGCTGCGGTTGCGGCTGTTCTCGTGCTGGCATTCACAAGCACGGTGGAAACATCGTTTCGCATTACCGCTGACGCCGTTCTGGAAGGCGAAATCCAGCGCGTGGTCGCCGCCCCCATTTCTGGCTACCTGATGACCTCTGCCGTCCGTGCAGGTGACACGATCCGTGAGGGCGACGTCATGGCAAGGCTCGACGACTCGGAGCTAAAGCTGGAGTTAACCAAGCTAAATGGTCGGCTGCAAAAAACGCGTCGCGAATATCGCGAGGCTCAGTCCGACAGAGACCTGGTGGGCGTACGCGTTATTCGTGAGCAAATCAATCAAATCAACGCCGAAATTGAACTGGTGGAGCAGCAGCTCGCCAACGTTCAGCTGACGGCGCCGTTTGACGGCGTGGTGATCGAAGGTGACCTGAGCCAGCGACTGGGTTCCCCGGTGGAACGCGGAGATGTGTTATTCAAGATTGCCCCGTTGGAAGGCTATCGAATCATCCTGAAAGTAGATGAGAGCAAGATAGCCTATATTCGCGAAGGGCAGACGGGTGCCCTGACGTTATCCAGCCTGACCCGAACAAACTTTCCCATCAGAGTGGAAAGTATTACGTCGGTGGCGACGGCCGAAGACGGGGCGAATATGTTTCGCGTTGAGGCCTCACTTCCGGGCGTGCCGGAGCAGCTGCGCCCGGGAATGCAGGGCGTAGGAAAGATTCACGCGGGCCAGCAGCGCATGGTGTGGATCTGGACTCACGAAATTGTGGACTGGCTCAGGCTCCAGGTCTGGTCATGGTGGCCGTAGACTCATGACGGATTCACTCATAAGTCCTCACTGGTACCGGGTTGCAAAACTGCAGCCAAAGCTTCAGCACCAGGTCAGGATACACCGCCACGACTATCGCGGGCTCATCTGGTACTTGCTGGAGAACACCACGACCGGCCGTAGCCACCGCTTTAATCCGGCCGCGTATCAGTTTATTGGCATGCTGGATGGCAAGCGCAGCGTGCAGGAGATTTTTGACGCTATTTGCGAACGGCTTGATGAGTTTGCGCCAGGGCAGCAGGAAATCATTGATCTCATGTCGCGACTCTATGACGCTGATTTGCTCAAGAGCGGTGCGTCTGCCGACACCGAAGAACTGTTCGAACGTCAGGCGCGCCAGCGCACGAATACGCTCAAGCAGCGTTTTGCCAATCCGGTAGCACTGCGATTTCCACTGTGGGACCCGGAAGACTTTTTGAACCGGCATTTCGCCAAAGTCGGCTGGATGTTTACCAAAGGATTCGCACTGGTCTGGCTGTGCGTGTTGACCTACGCCTGCCTGCAGGCTGCGCAGAACTGGACCGAAATTTCTTACCATTTCGGTGTCAACGCGCTGTCGCCATACAACCTGCTGCTGATGGTGATTCTTTACCCGCCCATCAAGTTTATTCACGAACTCGGGCACGCCTTTAGTGCCAAACTGGAAGGCGGCGAAGTTCATGAGATGGGCATCAATTTCCTGCTGTTCATGCCGATTCCGTATGTCAACGTATCAACGGCGACCCATTTTCGCAGTCACTACAAGCGCATGTTGGTCAGCGCTGCCGGTATTCTGGTGGAAGCGTTTCTGGCAGCGCTCGGGTTGCTACTGTTCCTGGCCGCAGAGCCGGGTCTCGTGCAGAGCATCGGCTTCAATATTTTTCTGATCGGCGGTATTTCTTCACTGTTCTTTAACGGCAATCCGCTGCTTAAATACGACGGCTATTACGTGCTGGCCGATGCGCTGGCCATACCCAATTTGTACCAGAGATCCAGTCTTTACTGGCAGTATCTGTTTCAGCGCTATCTATTTGGCTTGCGGGACGCCGTATCACCGGCCAACGCGCCCGGTGAGGTTCGATGGTTTTTTGTGTACAGCATCCTGTCGCTCGCGTATCGCCTCGGTATTCTCTGGTTTATTCTTGTAGTGGTTACCGAGTTCTTCTTCTATTTCGGCGTGCTTATGGCGATCTGGCTGATCGGCCTGCAGATCGCACTGCCCGTTTACAAAGGTATCCGCTACCTTATCGCCAGTCCGGCGCTGCAACGAAAGCGCCATCGGGCACTGGCGACCAGCATCGGAATCACCGCACTGGTCATTGCATTAGTTGGTTTTGTTCCTTTCCCTTCCTATACGCTCAACGAAGGCGTTGTCTGGCAGCCCGATGAAGTAAGGCTGCGCGCTGAACACGACGGTTTTGTCCGCGAGCTCAACGTTGAAAATCATGCGTCTGTAACAACAGGTACGCCGCTGCTGTCGCTGAGTGATCCGTTTGTACGCAGCCAGCTCAAGATTGCGCGCGCCAGAGTCAATGAGCTCAAGTCCAGGCACCGTGCCAGTCGGGCCAACAATCACACCGATGTCGGGGCAATCAGCGAAGAACTTCGAGTGGCTGAGTCCGAACTGTCGTTTGTGCGTAAAAAGGCGCGAACCATGTCCGTCGACGCGTTCAAGGACGGTCGACTGGTACTGCTTGGTTCTGATGATCTTCCCGGCAAGTTCCTGCGTAAAGGTGATCTGCTGGGCTACGTTCTTGATGATGAGCAGCCCACGGTACGCATGGCGGTCAGTCAGGAGTATATCGGGCAGCTGCGAGACGAGGTGGTCGATGTCAGGGTGAGATTCGCTTCCAATCCGGGCCGCGAGTTCTCTGCCGAAATCATTCGACAGGCGCCTGAGGCGACGAATCGGCTGCCTAGTGCAGCGCTCGCGACATCGGGTGGCGGCAAGTTCATGGTAAAGCCAGGAACTCCCGATGAGCTAATTGCCGGCAACAAAGTGTTCGTAGTCGATCTCAAGCCGGATTTCGAAGGCGAGGATGTGCTGCTGGGAACCCGGGCATACGTTCGGGTGGATCACGGTAGTGAAGCGCTGGCGACTCAGTGGTATCGACGCCTTCGCCAGGTGTTCCTGAGGCAGTTCAATGTCTGAGTTACTCATCAAACCAGGCGTAAGCTTCGGCAGCTATCCGCAGCGCGATGAGGACACGGCGGATGAGCTTGAAAGCGCCGTCCGCTCGTGGGTCAGGAAACATCGGTCGCGTCTTAACGGTAGACGGTTGTCTCAGTCGTACATCGTTCGCAGAGTGGATCGATATGATCTTGAGCTCAAGGCCTGTTCTGAAGAGGTTTTCGACAACAGGATTCTGGATCTTCGAAGCCGGCTGGCCAGACAGGGCCTCAAAGAGAGCCTCATGATTGAGGCGTTTGCCGTCATTCGGGAAGCCGCCATGCGTACGCTTGGCATGCGCCATTTTAACGTTCAGCTCTATGGCGGCTGGCTGATGATTAACGGCCTTTTGGCTGAAATGCAAACCGGCGAGGGCAAAACCCTTACGGCTGCCTTGCCCGCCTGCACAGCAGCACTGGCCGGTATACCGGTGCACGTGATTACCGCCAACGACTATCTGGCTGAACGCGACTGCGAAATCATGCTGCCGCTTTACGAGCGCCTTGGTCTGACCGCAAGGGCTGTTATCGATGGTATGGATCCGGGCGAATGTCAGCAGGCGTATCAGGCGGCCATCGTGCACACGACGAACAAGCAGGTGGCATTTGACTACCTGCGTGACCGTATCGAGATGGGCGAGGACACCGGTGACCTGCGGCTGCAGTACAGGCAGATCTACAAACAGCAAAAGCCGGGAGCGTCAGGAAGCGCGCTGCTGCTGCGCGGGCTGTGCTTCGCGATTATCGATGAGGCCGACAGCGTGCTGATTGACGAGGCCAATACCCCGCTGATTATTACCAAAACCCTTGCAAACGAAGAGTCGGCGGAAACCTACAGTGACGCGCTGTATCTCGCGTCGACGCTAAAGGCCGAGCGGCACTACAAGATCAATGACGCGAAACGATTTGTGGAACTGACCACCGCAGGTGAGGACGCTCTTGAAGATCAGATTCTGCGTCTGCCGAAGGTTTGGCGCAACAAGCGCAAGCGCGAAACTCTCGTCAAACAGGCGCTGGCGGCAACACATTTTTATCTTCGTGATCGTGAATACGTGGTTAACGAGGACAAGGTGCAGATTATTGACCAGTCTACCGGGCGCCTGATGCCCGATCGGGCCTGGGAGCAGGGGCTCCACCAGATGATCGAAACAAAAGAGGGCTGTCTGATCAGCGAGCAGCGCGAGCCGCAGGCGCGCATCAGCTATCAGCGCTTTTTCAGCCGCTATCTCAAGCTCGGTGGTACGTCCGGCACGCTGCGTGAGGTTTCCACCGAGCTGCAGAGCGTCTACGGGTTGAGCGTGCGCGAGGTTCCAACCAATCAGCCGTCAAAACGAATCATCATGAGTGAGCGTATTTTCGATGGCGAGAACGACAAAAAACGGGCCCTGATTCTACGAGTGCGTGAGATGCATAGACTGGGACGACCCATTTTGATTGGTACGCGATCCGTCGAGGAATCGGAGCAGGTGTCGGAATGGCTCGCGATTGAAGATATAAAGCACCACGTGTTAAACGCCAAACAGGACCGAAACGAGGCCGAGATTGTTGAAAACGCAGGCCAGTACGGCGCGGTCACCGTAGCCACCAACATGGCCGGTCGCGGTACCGACATCAAGCTGGGGCCCGGTGTTGGTGCGCTGGGTGGTTTGCACGTTATTTCACTGAGCTTGAATGACTCGTTTCGGGTTGACCGTCAGTTGTACGGCCGGTGTGCGCGCCAGGGCGATCCGGGCAGCGCCGAGGCCATCTTGTCCCTCGATGACCCCATGTTAGTGAATCACTTTTCGTCGGCAGCGCGACGCCTGCTGAAGAGCCTGTGCGGGGGAGACCGGCCTGTACCGGCTGCCGTCGCCCGGCTAATTCTGCGTCAGCCGCAAAAACGTTATGAATCCAGTCAACGGCGTATTCGCAAGGCGCTCATGAAACAGGACAAGCAATTACGCCGGACTCTGGCGTTCTCAGGAAGGTTTGAATAATGAGTATCAGACAACATCACACGACCCCCGTGACAAAGACCGGTCTCTGTTTCAGGGTTTTATACCGTTTGGCACCATCCATACGGGTTCGAGGGTGGTGCGTAGCCATGCTTGGACTGCTGTTCTGTGGGCAGGCAATGGCCGCCGAGCTTGACTGTCTGATCAAACCGGAAATGTATGTCGAACTCAGCAGTCCGGTTAATTCCGT
The DNA here is from genome assembly GCA_963922815.1 of uncultured Gammaproteobacteria bacterium. Taxonomy (GTDB): domain Bacteria; phylum Pseudomonadota; class Gammaproteobacteria; order Steroidobacterales; family SZUA-146; genus SZUA-146. The sequence goes on along the minus strand of CAWUKD010000180.1, from coordinate 1,065 downwards.
GATCGATCAGATCCTTGTAGACGTCGGCGATACGGTGACGCGGGGTCAAACCGTGGCCATACTCGAATCTTCGGTAGAGCGCGCGAGGCTCAAGCTGGCCAGACTGGCCGCGAGCTCCATCAATGAAATAGACCATCGCAAAGAGCAGCTGCGGCATGCCAAAAGCTATCTGCAGCGAATCAATAATCTGCTTAAAAATAATTCCATCTCCCAGTACGAAAAGGACAAGGCCGCGACGGACGTTGCGCTGGCAGAAATTGAACTCGAAAAAGCGCGGGAAAAATGGAACGAAGCTCAGCTCAACCTGGAGCTGGCAAAGTCTCAGCTTGCCCTGAAGACCATCACCAGCCCCATCGACGGGGTGGTGGTAGATCGCTACACCATGGTCGGTGAATCCGTACGCGACCGTACCATCATGAAACTGGCGCAGGTCGACCCGTTAAAGGTAGAACTGATTGCACCCACCGAGTACTTCGGACTGATCAGGAAGGGCATGCAGGTGGAAGTCTATCCCGAGAAGCCGGCCGATCGGGTGTTTATGGCTACCGTGAATGTGGTAGACCGCCTGATTGACCCGGCCAGCGGGAGTTTCACCGTGAGCATGACACTGCCCAATCCCGACGAGTCGCTGGTAGGTGGGGTGAACTGCCTGGCCAGCCTGCGCTTTGATCGCCAGGAAAGCACCGGGTCCACAAAGACTGCCCGACGCGCCAGTCCGGCCAGTTTTGGTCTGGCGCTTAGCCACAGTTTGAAACGCGTGCGGTGAATCGCAGTTTCTGCCATGACCATGACGCGACACGATAAGTCGACAACTGACAAGACCGGGACGATCAGGCCGGGATCAGTGGCTGACCGCGTGTCAGCGTGCGTCACGGGTGACACCGAAACTGTGCGAGATCGATCTGGCAAGTCGCGTCATGGGGCTATCCGGGACGAAGCGCCAGTCGATTCAATCGATGTTGCCAGGGTCGCACGATTGAGGTTGGCGGCATGACAAAGCCCACCAAATTCACACAAAAAAATGCCAAACCGATTCTGGAAGAGCTCGAGGAGCGTCGGCTGTTT
>CAWUKD010000179.1:0-6893 GCA_963922815.1 uncultured Gammaproteobacteria bacterium | reverse complement strand
AAGGGCAGCTTGGGGGCGGCGGGCTGGCCTGCGGTACGGCGTCTCTGCCGACTCTGACGTTCTCAGTCAATGGAAGTTCGCTTGGATACAAAGAATTCGCGCTGGCTGCGATTGAAGCGGACGTTGATGTCAGTGAATCGGTGGCGAGGCTCAGTACGATCAATCTCAGTGCCTCTGATTTGAAAGCTGGGCCGTACGAGTCAAAGGAAGTGGTTGTATCGGCCGAAGGCACGCTGGATTCCCACAGCGTTACCATTAACATCGAGGATGATCTGGGGAAAAGTCTGGTATCAATCGATGGTGGACTGAACGGAGACCAGGCGTACGAGTTTTTTCTGAATCAGGTCAGCTTGCTGACTCCCGATATTGGAGAATGGTTGCTCGAAAAGCCGTCAGCTGGCGTGGTGTCAGGAAACGCATTTTCACTGTCAGACACCTGCCTCCAACACGAGCAGTCTTCGCTGTGTTTGTCCGGCCAGGCCGACAGGGACGAGTTTTCTGCTGACGTAGACCTACGTGAGCTGCCGCTTTCAATCATATCTCACCTGGTGCCAGGTATTGTTCGCGCTCGCGGCACAGTAAACGGTGGAGGAAACATTTCAGTATCGGCAAAGGGCACATCGGCGGGCAGCGTGCGTTTTGATATTAGCCCGCTGGACCTCGAGTCGCGTTTGCGCGACGACACGAAGGGTACGGTATTAACATTTGATCCTTCCTCGCTGACCGCCAGCATTGATGAAACGGGCGCGCTTGGGCTGGCCGCCAGCTTCCCATTGCGGTCTGGAGGAGGCCTCGCGTTCGACGGAGCCGTGCTCGCCGGGACAGAGGCGTTACTGGATCGAAGTATAAAGGGTGAGCTGTCGCTGGAAGTTCCTTCGATTGGATTTGTCACGGATTACCTGGCGGATGTCAGTAAGGCAGCGGGCCGCGTAGAGGGTGAAGTAAATTTGACGGGTTCACTGCGACGTCCGGAGGTTCTGGGAAGTTTCGAGCTTGTTAATGGAGAATTGACGTTACCCGGGCCGGGCATTGAGACCACGGATCTGTCGTTAACGCTTAGCGGTAACCGCGATAACAGCTTCACGCTGACCGGTGGTGCAGCATCGGGCGGTGGCACCGTTGAAATGGACGGTACCCTGAAGCTCTCCGACGAGGGTAATCTCGGCCAGTTCAACCTCAAAGGGTCGGATTTTCAGGTGGTCAATACGTCCGAGTCTCAGGTGTGGGCGTCACCGGATGTTCAGGTGGTATACGCCGATGAGGCGCTTGAGCTTGACGGGCTGGTGCTGATACCGAAAGCGAACCTTCGCATTGATGCTCTGCCCAAAGGTACCAGTAGGGTATCCCGGGATCAGGTCATTGTTGGCCAGGTCGACAATGAAGATGCGGCGCTTATTCCACTGACTGCTGAACTGGAATTACGGCTGGGCGAAAACGTTTACCTGTCGGCATTTGGACTGGATGCGTTTCTGGATGGCGCGATCACCATTCTCGAAGCACCTGATAAACCCACCACAGCGACCGGCGAGGTAAACCTCCGGGAAGGGGAGTATCAGGCATACGGTCAACAGCTGACAATCACGACGGGCCGACTGCTATACGCTGGCGGAGCGCTGGTAGAACCGGGCATCGATCTACGAGCCGTTAGAAGCCCGGCTGCTGGCATCGAAGTAGGGGTCTCCGCTCGCGGTACGATTAGTCAGCCGACCTTTTCCGTATTTTCGTCACCCGCAATGAGTGATTCCGATCAGCTCGCGTATCTGATTTTTGGTCGGCCTATTAATGCCGAGGCGACCTCTGAAAGCGCATTGATAACGCGAGCTGCACTTACGCTAGGCATGCAGGGTGGGGAATCGCTGACCCAAAAGCTGGCCGATGATCTTGGTGTGGACCAGCTGGGTGTTGAATCTCAGGGTTCCGGCGATCTTTCGCAGGCCTCTCTGGTGATAGGAAAATACCTGTCGCCCAAGCTGTTTGTTAGCTATGGAATAGGTTTGCTTGAACCTGTGTCGACGCTAAAACTCGAATACGCGCTAAGCAGCCGGTGGCAACTGGTAACCGAGTCTTCCAGCACACGTACGAGCGCCGATGCACAATATACGTTTGAACGCTAAACGAACTTGTTGGCTTAATGAGAATCTGGCGGCCGGATCAGAGCTATAGAAACACACTCCCGCTGGAACGTCGTAAAGGTCTCTGAAACCGACCGCCTGGGCTGGCCAACCTATGTGAGGTGTTCACCAAAAAACCCGATCGTGCGTTCCCATGCGAGCTTTGACGCGGCTTCGTCATAACGTGGCGTCGAATTATTGTGGAAGCCGTGATTGGTTCCGGGATACACATGTCGTTCGTAGTCGACCTCATTGTCTTTGAGCGCCGCTTCGAAGTCGGGCCAGGCTTTGTTGATTCTGGGATCGTTTTCGGCGGACTGAATCATCAGTTTGGCTCGAATTCCGGCCGCTGCTTCCGCGTCAACGCCGCTGCCGTAAAACGGGACGGCCGCCTGAATCTCAGTGCCCAGGTTTGCCGCCAGATAATTCGTGACATACCCGCCCCAGCAAAATCCGGTTACTCCCAGTTTGCTCGACGACAGCTCATGATTCTTCAAAAATCTGGCTCCGTTTACCATGTCCTTAACCAGTTTCTTTCGATCCAGGCTTCTCTGCAGCGTGCGACCATCATCGTCATTTCCGGGATAGCCCCCAACTGCGGTTAGTGCGTCTGGTGCCAGGGCCAGAAAGCCTTCAACGGCAAAGCGTCTTGCCACGTCTTCAATGTGAGGGTTCAGACCGCGATTCTCATGAATCACGAGGACAGCCGGGAAAGGGCCCTTACCGGCAGGTGCTACCAAATAGCCTTTGATTTTCTGCGCGCTTCCTTTTGGCGAGCGGTATTTGACGTAGCTCGGGTGAATGCGCTTGTCGGTGAACGAAATAGTCTGAGCTTCGGCGTATCTGGGTAGCAATGCTTTGGCCATCGCCAAGGCTGCTACACCACCCGCGGTCATTACGGCCGCACGTCGGAAAAATTCACGGCGATTGATTTTTCCATGGCAATAATCGTCATACAGCGCAAACACTTTCGGATCGATGTCTTTTTTATCCATTAACTCAGCTCCGTAAGCAGACTTCTATCATAGTATTGGTGGGGCGTTCTTTGCAATTTTCGCAGCCCTGTTCGCACGCCGATATCAGCACCGCGCGATCCAATGGGTGTTTTTCGCGGTTTGATGTTCATGGCACGCTTGCCCGGAACCGGATGATGTGGCCAGTCATGACCATGCGGCAGTGGGTGGTGGTTTTTACGTATGGTCATGGATGACGTTCTCTTTGACCATGACAATACCGTTAAAATCTGGAGATCGACGTGAATACGACCGTTACCGATAACGTGGATTCCATCCGTCTCACTGACGATCTGGACGAGCGTTTTCGCTGCCTGGTCAAATACGCGGTTCGTGCACCCTCCGGGCACAACACGCAACCCTGGTTATTTCGCCGATCGGCACATCATCTGGATCTGATTGCGGACCGCACGCGCGGTCTTCCTGTGGTTGATCCGGTTGATCGGGAGCTCACCATAGCGTGCGGTGCGGCGCTGGATCATATGGAAGTAGCCGCTCGGCACTTCGGATGGAATCTATGCAGTAACCATTGCCCGGATCCGCACGACCCGGACGTATTGGCGCGGGTGTACCTCGAACACTCCGTACCTCCGGATGGGAATGAGAAGCGTTTGTTCGAGGCCATCGGAAAACGATCAACCACTCGCTCAAGCTATGTGGACAAAACGCTACCGACTGATCTAAGCGACCGCTGTATTCGTGTTGCACATGCATCGGGAATTGATCTGGACCTGATAACCGACCAGGAGAAACGCCTGGCGATTGCTGAACTGGTAGCTGATTCGGATCGCATTCAATTTGCCGACATGCGCTTTCGGCGCGAGCTTGCATCCTGGGTCCACTCGCGTCGTAGCGCGACGAAGGATGGAATGTCCGGAGTTAGTTTTGGTATGCCGGATGTTCTCTCGCCAGTTGGAGCCCTTGTCATTCGTTCTTTCGACATCGGCAAGGGCGTGGCCGCCGGGGATAAAGAAAAGATTGTCACCGGCTCACCCACGCTGGCGGTCTTCTCAACGCGTGACGATAGCGTGGATCACTGGATGACCACGGGCCGGGTGCTATCGAGGGTTTTGCTGATTCTGGCCTCTGAGGGGGTTACGGCATCCTATCTGAATTCGTGCATCGAAGTGGACGACATGCGGCCACGGCTGCGCGGTCTGCTTAATGGTACCGGGCAACCGCAGCTGGTCATGCGATTTGGGTTTGGCCAGGAAGTCGAACCCACGGTGCGTCGGGATGTTTTCGATGTAATGGTGAACTAAGCGGTCCGGCCTAAAACAGGGCCGATCATCAATCCACAGAGCCTTGGCGGTTTGCAGGCAATTTTGACACTTATCCCCTGCGGCTTGCCCGTTGTGGAGGGTCGTCGCGACTCACCCGGAAAATTCGAATACCTGGATTTCCATGAACTTGTACAGCTAAAGGTCTGCGTTTACCGCTGACGCCGTTGATAAACGCCAAAATGAACAAACGCTTCACTGGTTTCCTGTCCGGCCGGCACATGACGGGGCGTTGCATGGGGTACGGGCGGAATACTTCTGAGATACGCAATGATGGCATCGATGTCCTCATCCTTCACTTTGGAGTAGGCGGCCACGGGCATGACTCGGAGGATGCGGATATTGTGTCTGCCAACCCGCCCGCTGATAGCGGCTCTGAGTGCCCGATCAGTTCGCCGTCCTATGCCGGTTTCCAGGTCAGGCGTCAGATTTGGCGGGAATACGACGCCCGGCCGCTTTGTTTCAAGTGGGTTGCTATGCGCAATGCCAATACTGGAGCCCGCCAGTGAGCGAGCCTGGTCTGGCACACCCATAAGCGCACCGTCAGTATGGCAGCCGCCGCAGCCGAGAAGTTCCACCATGTATTTACCGTGCGAGACGGTTTCACTGGAGGCAAATTCGCTCGGCTGAGGTTCCGGTGCCATGGTGATAGGCGACACGGGTACCGGTTCGTACTCATTAAGCAAGGTGTTGCCCGGTGCGCAGGCTGCGACAAGTGCAATGGTGATCAGCGCAGCAGCAGAAGCCCTGAGAGACATCGGTGTTCTCCAGTCAGTGACGAATATCATTCTTTGCAACCGTAGCAAAAGATACGGGATTGGCCCATGCGTAGTTACCGCATTTTCCTGGGTGAAATCGGACTAAAGGCTGCGGCCACTGCGTATATTGAGATTGACTGAATTCTGCTGCAATGGTGGGATGAACAGTAGCGATGTGACACTGCAGGCGCGCGAACTCACCAAAGTGTACTGCACGGGTGATGTTGAAGTTCATGCGTTGCGCGGCGTCAGTATGGATTTGCGCGAACGCGAATTGATTGTTCTGCTAGGGCCATCCGGATCTGGCAAGTCAACGTTACTCAATATTCTTGGCGGACTGGATTCGCCAACGAGCGGACAGTTGTTCGCGCACGGCAGCGAACTAAACGTTACCAATCAAAAAGAACTTACTCGCTACCGGCGGCGCCATGTGGGATTCGTATTCCAGTTTTACAACCTGATTCCCAGCCTGACGGCTCGCGAAAACGTCGCATTGGTCACGGAGATATCTGAAAACCCGATGAGACCTGAAGAGGCGCTTGATATCGTTGGGCTTGGTCAGCGCATTAATCACTTTCCCGCACAGCTTTCAGGCGGGGAGCAGCAGCGGGTTGCGATTGCCCGGGCGATTTCGAAGCGACCTGACATTCTTCTGTGCGACGAGCCTACCGGTGCGCTGGACAGCCAGACCGGGGTAATGGTGCTCGAAGCCATTGAGCAGGTAAATCGCGAGCTTGGAACCAGCACCGTACTCATTACCCATAACACCGTGATCGGTCAGATGGCGGACCGGATATATTCGATTGCTGACGGGCAGATAGCGGGTAGCGAGTTTAATCCTGATCGGCAATCGCCGGCCAGCATGGCCTGGTAGCATGAACGCCATCGATCGAAAAGTGGTGCGCGATTTATGGCATCTGCGCGGACAGGTCCTGGCGATTGCCATGGTCATGGCCTCGGGCGTCGCCGTACTGGTGATGTCCCTCTCAACCCAGAACTCGCTGATTCGCACGGTAAATGCGTACTACGACCAGCAGGCCTTTGGCGAAGTATTCGCATCGGTCAAACGGGCTCCCGAGTTCATGTCAAAGAGAATGGCGAGTATTGACGGCGTGCAAACCGTTCAGACCAGAATCATTTCCTACGTGACCCTGGATGTACCGGGCTTTAATGAGCCCGTCATGGGGCAGATGATATCCGTTCCGGAGCGACACCAGCCCAGCCTGAACCGTCTGGTAATGCTGTCCGGACGATCGGTAGAGCCGAATCGGCCGAACGAAGTGATTCTTAATCAGCCTTTCGCCGAGGCCCATCGGCTTCAGCCGGGCAGCAGATTTACCGCGATACTCAATGGCAACAGACGAGAGCTCACGGTGGTAGGTATAGCCCTGTCACCCGAGGTTGTGTACACCATCGGACCGGGTGCCCTGATGCCTGACGACAAGCGCTTTGGTGTACTTTGGATGGGTCGGGAAGCGCTCGCCGCCGCCTTTGATCTCAAGGGGTCATTCAACAGCGTCAGTCTGAGTCTCGAAAAGAACGCATTGCCTGAGTATGTTCTCGCACGGCTCGATAAGCTGTTGGAGCGCTATGGGGGCATCCGATCGATTGCTCGCGAGGATCATGTATCCAACTGGTTTGTCATGAACGAGATAAATCAGCTGGGAATAATGGCGAGAATATTGCCCGCCATTTTCCTGCTGGTTTCTGCCTTCCTGACCAACATGGTTC
>CAWUKD010000178.1:0-6942 GCA_963922815.1 uncultured Gammaproteobacteria bacterium | reverse complement strand
CCACTAACCGGGATCAGGTCGCCGAAGTCGACCAGTCCGTCAGTTGTAGTGCCTGAAGCCAACGCAGCGCCAGCGGCGACACCGGTGGCATCTACCGCCGAGATTTCGCACAGCGCGTCGCTTACCAGCCCGTGAACGTAGAGCGCTCCCAGGTTAAAGGCGGCTTGAATAGTAATCGCTGAGGATTCGACCGTTTCGCGAAGGCCGGCGCCATCGGTGTACCGAACGATAACGGAAACCGCATCACCACCCTCGTCTGCAGTGAGCGTGTAGGAGGAGGACGTTGCACCTGCAATCAGTTCACCGCCTGAAAGCCATTGATAGCTCTCACTGCCAGCCTGAATGCCATCACCATCCGCTATCGATGCCGACAGGGTTGCGCCTACCACGGCGTTACCGCTTAGGCTGGCGGACCCGTTCGCACCTTGCACGAGAGGCGTGCCATCCCTGTCGCTGCCGCATCCGGCGAGCACCGCAAACAGCACGGCGTATAAAAAGAACTTATGATTCATTACCCTGAACTCCCACATCAATTTTCATATTATTAATTCAGCTTGCCCTGTCACATCGGTCACCCGTACCGAAGGTTGCTCTGCGACTGTTTACCATTGCAGCGCCAAGGTGCGATTCCGGAACCAGAATGGAGGTAGCTGTTGCGCCCCCACCCTTACTAGCATGCACACCAATCCTTCAGGCCATTTTTTTTGACAAATACCGATCTAATGGTATGCTAAAGTAGTTTTATCACTATACCAATATTAGTTCCAATTGCTAGTTTATTGGCAATTTGATTGATTTGTTTCTATTTAAGTGACCGGAAGAGTTGCTAAAGTAGTGCTGGAATCGGCGGGATTAGTGAATAAATTGGTATAATAATTGGTATGAATCAGCGATCCCAAGGCCAGACTCTCTGATTTTGAACGTGAATTTAACTGGTCGACCCTGGCCCGTGTACTTACGTGGGGATTTTTGGATCGGTGTTTTTAGCGCGGCGATAACAGAAGACTGTCCATAGACGGTCAGTTTGGTTGCTGCATATCCCCCACTTGAACAGGTAGAGCCTGCTAGATGAACTATCGAGCCAGTTTGATCGCCAGCCTGCTTGTAATTACCGGATGTGGTGGCGGTGGCGGGGCGCCGGTTACGATCGGCGCCAACACGCCAACCACGCCAACGACACCCAGTCCGCCAACCACACCTACGCCCCCTCTGGTGTTAAATACATCGTGCGACGGTAATAACCTCATTAATGTAATTGCCGCCACGGATAACGGACAGAGCAGCGCCGTAAACGGGCCGGACAAAGCCATTGATGACGACCTGAGCCCGACGTCGCGCTGGGAATCTCCCGGCGATTCCATGACGCTTACCCTTGATCTGGGAGCGAGGCACTTGATACGGGAAGTCGGAATCGCCTGGTTTGAAGGGGATCAACGCATTGCCTCGTTCAGCCTGTTTACATCCGAAGACGGTGTAAATTTTGAAATGCTGCTGGAAAATCAGCAGTCCTCCGGCGAAACCACCGGTTTTGAACGATACGACACGCCCGATACCCCGGCACAGTATGTGCGTATTGAGAACCACGGTAATTCGGTCAATGCGGACAATGCAATCATTGAAGGTACGGCTTTTGGTTGTACGCTTGATACGGCAACGGCTGTTTTCGAAGATGGCAACGTCGACGCGTCAGACTTCGCGCTTGATCCGGCCGCGCCACCCGGATCGAACTTTGAGTTGCTTAGCTGGAAGTTAAACACGCCCGCCGACCTCGATGGTAATGGCATCTCCGATAGCCCGGGTGAAACCGATCTGGACACCGGGTTCACCGATGAGTATTTCTTTACAGGCCCGTCAGGCGGCATGGTATTTCGTTCCACGATTGCGGGTGCCAAAACGTCGGCCAACACGCGGTACACACGGTCGGAGCTTCGCGAAATGCTGCGTCGTGGAAACACTGCTATCAGTACTCGAGGCGTGAACCGAAACAATTGGTTGCTCGGTTACCAACCCGATCCAGGTATTCCCGTTGGGGGGCGCAATGGCGTATTGCGCGGTACGCTTGCGGTTAATCACGTGACCGAATCAGGCGATCGCAATCAGGTTGGTCGCGTGATCATCGGACAAATTCACGCGGAAGGCGATGAGCCGATACGTTTGTACTATCGCAAATATCCGGAAAACGAGCGGGGATTTGTTTATTTCGCTCATGAAATTCGTAATTCGGATGATATCTATTTTCCAGTGCTGGGTCCTGTCAACGACGATCTGGATGATGCCCCTGCAGATGACGCGAACCCCGAAAACGGCATCGCACTGGACGAGATTTTCTCGTACGAGATCACCCAGCGGGGTGCGCGTATTGATGTCATTCTGAGACGCGGAGACCAGGCCGGCCCTATTATCGGACACAGCTACGTAGACATGCGCGAACAGAACAGCGGCTACGATGTGCCGGACGAATGGATGTACTTTAAAGCCGGTGCCTATATGCAAAACAGCACCGGGGACGACGCTGACTTTGACCAGGTTACGTTTTATGAGCTGGTGAATACCCACGACTGATTAGTCTGATGCGGGCCATTGGATCTGATGGGGTCGGACCATACAAAAAAGTCTGATGGGGTCGGACCATACAAAACGCTGCTATTGTAGAAGCGCTGATGTTAGACCCCGCATTTTCGAGTCTTAGGTTGCGTTTTTAGGCTCAAAAAACGCGTTTAAGCAATCTGTTTATTAAATTTCGAACGCGCCTTAGAATTCCTTTTGGGCGTTAAATCGCGGTTCTAAGGACCCAAAATTAGAGTTTTAAGAAAATTGGTTCTATTATAGCAGTGTATTCGGTGGTCCGACCCCATGATATCGCGACCACCTGCACGACAAGCTGCGTCGCAAGGTGGTCGCGCATCGTTTTCCCGATCAGTAGTTAGACGAAATAAACCTCACGGCCCTGGGACCACCAGGTCCGTCATGCGATTCGATTCCGTTACGAATGCTGCCCACAAGCGGCTTGCGTTCGCCGTCGTCCATTCGCAGGGTTACTACGCCACCGGATTCGGTAAGCATTCCGGCATGTACGGCCGACAGACAAATAACGCTGCCAAACTCATACGTATCGGTGCCTACTACGCGACGTGGGCGCAGGTTGGCAGGTGCTGCCGGGCATTCAAAGCTGAACTCCTGACCGATCAGTTTCATATTGGCAAGCCCGGTGCGAGTGAACTTGGTGTCCCACTTGATTCGCGGGATGTAGTCGGCGCGCACTTTGTCGTTCATCGCTTTGTTCACATCAACCATGAACGCGATACTTCGCTGTGTTCCGGGCAGGCTCTCAGTTTTAACGCTGTTGCGAGCGCTGCCTGTGTAGTTTTCGGCTCCGGGATTGAGCTGCAGCGTCACGACACCCCCGTCTGCACTCATCGCACCGGCGTGCAGTGCCGCGACGCAGATGGATGATTTGCTCGGGTAGATATCCGTGCCGTAAACGCCTGAGTTGTCGGCCTTGTTAGGAATGCGGGGACACTCGAACGCAAAGCGCTGCCCGATGAACTTATCGTTGTCGAGCTGGAACTTGTTGATTGTGGTGTCCCATTCGACCTGTGGTACCGGCGCGGGGTGTGCGGCGGCGCTGGTTGTGATGAGACCCATAACCAGGGCGGGAAAGAGGGTTCCTTTTTTGAAAATATGCATTGTGATACTCCATTTCTAATACATGACTGCCCGTGTGGGCAAAACAAAATGTCGGGCCGGCAGTCACAACGTTGTGTCCTGCAGTAGCCGTCAATAAGTCCTGCGGATTGCGGGTGGCCTGGGGGCCATGGAGATGAAAATAATTATTTAGTCTGAGTCTTGAAGAGTTTTGATCAGCCAGGCGCGGGCGACGGCCCAGTCGCGTTTGACGGTGCGGGGTGAAATGCCCAGGCCTTCGGCGGTTTGCTGCACATCAAGGCCCCCGAACAGTCGGCACTCTACTATCTGTACCTGGCGCGGGCTCATATTGGCGAGTTGTTTTAACGCAGCGTCCAGTTCAATGACCTGTGCGAGCATGTCGCTCACAGCAACGTCTTTGTCTTCAAATGAAGTGATGTGCATACCGCCGCCGCGTTTGAGCTGATGTCGAGCCCGGGCATGATCGACAATGATTCGCCGCATGGTGTGGGCTACGGCTGCAAAGAAATAGGCTTTTCCTCTTGACGACACGTTTTGATCATCTACCAGCTTCAGGTAGGCCTCGTGAACCAGTCCGGTGGTGCATAGCGAATAGCGTTCATGCTCGTTGGCCAGATGGCGTCGTGCGATCTGACGTAGCTGTTCGTAGATCATTGGTAACAGCTTGGCCATCTTATCAGCACCATCTTCAGGCGTGTTGGCCTGGAGCAGCTGGGTGACGGATTGTCGCGTTTCGGAGGATGTCATCGGTGCTTCCTGCAATGGACTGACTTTAGTTTAGCGGTCGTCTGCGTTGACGTATAGACCGAGGCGCAGCATTGATAGGTAAACTTGTCGCTTTCAACAACGGATTGTACAGTGACGTTGTGTCAATGCCTGAACATGGACTGAGGCTATGAACCCAAGCGAGTGGGAACACATCAGCGAACTGTTTGAACGCGCGACAGAATGTCCGCCGCAAGAGCGTGACGAGTTTCTTCGCTCGTTAACCAGTGAATCTCCAACCGTCATCGCCGAGTTACGTGCGCTGTTGGCCACGCATGATGAAGCAACGCTTCATGCGCTGGACCGCGTTCTGGGTGATGCGGTCGGCGAAATTGCCCGCGACGTAGCGGCTGGCCAGGTCGTAATGCCAGAGCGCATCGGACCCTATCGCATCGTGCGCGAAGTGGGGCGCGGCGGTATGGGTGTGGTGTACCTTGCACAGCGTGATGACGGTCAGTTTGAACAGGATGTAGCGCTCAAAGTTGTGCGTCAGGGTATGGACACGGACGAGGTGCGGCAGCGGTTCGTATTTGAACGGCAGGTGTTGGCAAAGTTACAGCACCCAGGTATTGCGAACCTGCTGGACGGTGGCATCGACGACGAAGGCCGGCCCTATTTTGCGCTTGAGTATATCGACGGCCAGCCGCTGTTTGACTACTGTGACGACCAGGCGCTAAGCGTTGATCAGCGCTTGCGGATATTTTTACGCGTGTGCGATGCGGTTCAGTATGCGCACCAGGCACTGATCGTACATCGCGACCTCAAACCGTCCAACATTCTGGTGACAAGCAGCGGCGAGCCGAGATTGCTTGATTTTGGCATCGCCAAACTGCTGGAGACGAGCAACATCGTAAGCGACGCACCGCTCACCGAGATAGGAATGAGTTTGCTCACCCCCGAGTACGGCGCACCCGAACAACTGCGTGGTGAATCGGTTACGACAGCCGCCGATGTTTATGCCCTGGGCGTTATTCTTTATGAACTGCTCAGCGGTCGCCGGCCCTATCATTTCGACAATCGCTCGCCGGTGGCGGTCTACGAAGCGCTCGTCAACACAACGCCACAACCTCCGTCGACCAGTGTCATGCGAGAGCCTTCCACAATGACCAGTGTGGCCCAGCGACGCGGGACCACCGCGCCCCGACTGCGTCGACGCCTGCGGGGAGACCTGGACGTTATTGCCATGACTGCCATGGCTAAAGAGCCCGAGCGTCGCTATGAATCGGCGGGTGCATTGGCCAGCGATATTCGCCGTTTCTTGGACCAGCGAGCAATCAACGCACGTGCCGAGTCGTTAAGCTATCGAGTTGGCAAGTTTTTTCGCCGCCACACGTTGGCATCCGTATCGGGTGTGGTGGTGGTTGCTTCGCTAATCGGAGGTTTGTCTATTGCTGCGTGGCAAGGGCGTGTCGCCGCACGTGAGGGAGCGAAGGCCGATGCTGTATCGACTTTCCTGGTAGATATGCTGGCCTCGGCGGACCCTGACAAAGCCAAAGGGCGCGATCTCACGGTGCGTGAACTGGTCGACGCCGCTGTGCTTCGGCTCGACGAGGCCGAAGATGCGGTTCCCGATCCCGAGGTTGAGGCAACGCTCAGAGGCACGCTTGGAAGCACGCTGCGAGGCATTGGAGAATATGACGAAGCCATAACCCAGTATCAGCGGGCGCTCACGCTGACGCAGTCGGGTACTCCTCATCTGCAAATGAAAAGCGATCTCGGCGCCACGTATTTCGACGCGGGCCAGTTGGACAACGCACAGGCCATGTACCAGGAAGTCTTGGACGCCAGTGTGGCTCAACTTGGCGATGCACACGCCATTTCACAGCAGGCCAGGCTGCGCTACGCGGGTATTCATTTTCGACGCGGTGATCTTGCGGCCGCCGAAGTATTACTCAAAGACGTAGTTGCGGCGCGCGTTCAATCGCTTGGACCGGATCATATCGACACACTCACTGCGCAATCCAACTTGGCTACAACAGTGGCTCAGCTCGGTCGTAACGAAGAATCCGCGGTGATGCTGCGAGACATTGTTGAACGCTTGATTAAACTTCGCGGTGAGCGCGACCGCCGCGCGCTTTTTGCGATGAGCAATCTGGGTAATGCTGAAGCCGCGTTGGGCAATCTTGACAAGGCGCTGGAATGGAATGGCCGTACTGTAACCATTCGGCGTGATCTGCTCGAAGCCGATCATCCTGAACTGCTGGCCGACATGGTGCGCCTCGCCGGTGTTTACCATCAGATGGATCGACGGGCAGAAGCCCAGGCGTTGTTTGAAGAAGCGATACCACTCAGCCAGCAGCGTTTAGGTAAGGACAACGCCTGGACGTTACTCGCCGAAGGTAACTATGCGGCTCTAAAAGCGGATATGGGCCAGTTAGAAGAAGCGATATCTGATTTGCACCGTGTTGTCACCGGGATGTCTGAGCAGATGGGACCCGAGCATCCCTGGACAATCGCTTTTCAGAAGGACCTCGACGACCGCCTTGCAGAAGCCAGGTAGTGTTTCGCTGG
>CAWUKD010000177.1:0-7077 GCA_963922815.1 uncultured Gammaproteobacteria bacterium | reverse complement strand
GCACCCACTGCAACAAATCCCCAAACGATTGATGTGTATTGCTGATCAGTCCGACGGAAACGTCATCGTCCATCTCATCCAGCAAGGCGCGGATCAGCGTGGTCTTGCCAGAACCAATTTCGCCCGTAATCACGCTGAAGCCTGAATTATTGGCCAATCCGTACTGCAGCATGGTTAATGCCATTTGATGCTTCTTGCCCAGATACAAAAATGCAGGGTCAGGCAGCAGCGTAAACGGCTTTTCAGTGAAATTATAAAATTGCTCGTACATAGCGTTGTTACTTATCTCATTCAGCGAGCGCCCATCGGGCTCCCTACTCTATTAGTAGTTATAAGCCTGGGTGGGCTCGTCCGACTGATTTAGCACCGAACCGATGATTTTTGTACCGCTCAACAAATCGTATGTTGTTTCCAGGTCTTCGCGTCTGGTGGCACCGTTTTGAACAACTACCAGCGCACTGTCAACATTGGGCGCAAAAGCGATGGCGTCATCCGTTGCCAATACGGGCGGCATATCGAAAATGACAATACGTTCAGGATAGCGCGCGGTGATTTCGGCAATCAGATCCAGCATGCGGGGCGAAGACAACAATTCAGAGGAGTTGACTTCTCTTTGCTTGCCCGGCAATACGACCAGACGGTCAATCGAAGGGTTAAACAGAATATCGGGCATGGGCACGTCATTGCGCAGGTAGTCGATGATTCCGTGCGGAGGTTCGTAGCCAAAAAACTTGTGAATACTGGGGCGACGCAGATCGAGATCAACCAGCATCACTGTATGCGTTACTTCACGTGCCAGACTGATCGCCAGATTAACGGCCGTTAGCGATTTACCTTCGCTGGGCCCCGGGCTTACGACCATTAGCGAGTTCCAGCCGTTGTCGCGCATGCGTTGAATGACTCGCGTTCGTAACATTCGATAGGCGTCCGCCGCCATTTCCGACGACTTTCCACCAAGAACTCGGTTGCGATCCAGCACTTCAGCATCCACTGGCACCACGTGGGTTTCCGAATAAACGATCTTGTCTGCGCGTACGTCCGAACGAGGCGCCGAAGGCGTTCTTACGGGCTCGGGAGAAGCCTTTGTGACTTCAGCATCCGAATTTCCCTCGCGCTCCTGTTTGGCGCGTTCAAGTGCCTGTTTTATACGTTCCATTGCCTTGCCCTTTTTGCTTGTGTCAGCATTAGTTGGTTATCAGAGTCCGAGCTTGCGTAACACCTGGAACCACAAGATATCCAGCGGTCGATACGCAAAATGAATGATGGTGAGAATCAGCAAAATACCCGCCAGAGTTGCCACTCCGCCAATCACCCAGTTTCTGCGTGACTTGGCCTGATCGCCCAGGTTGGCAATAACAGGAATTGACGCCAGTGGAGCGGCGCCGGATATATCCAGAATGTCCGCCGCTTTTCGCACAGCATTATCAAGACTCTCCGCGATTACTGCAGCCGCGATCGTGCCAAACATGGACAGCACAAGACCGAGGAAAAGTATGGCTACGCGGTTGGGTGACTGAGGCGAAGTCGGCGCAATCGGCGGCTCAATCAAGGTGAACTTTTGCCCTTTCTGCCCCATGATGACATCAACACCAAAACGGGCACGCTCAAGTTCGGCTTTGTACGTTTGCAACAACGTCCGACGATCGATCAGATCACGCATGATGGCCGAATACTCGCGCTCAACCAGCGGCGCCTTGCCCAGCGAATCGGAATACTCCTGCGCCTTGGCATTCAGATCGTCCACCGTCCCCATCAGTGAACGCATCTGTGATTCAACGTTCGCGAGGTTGGCCTGAAGCGTAATGTACGCAGGACTGGTCGGCGTGCCTTCGGCAGATCCCGCATCCTGGTCGGTATTTCTGATTTGATTGATCAGTGATTTACTGACGAAGCCTTCCGTGCCGTTATTCAGCCTGATACGGGCCCAGCGTCCCGCGTTGGAATCCACCAGCACGGCTTCTTCGCCCTTCAGGAAACTACCTACGATTGAAGAATCGGACGATGGTTCAGCGCGCACGTTAATGCTCTCTTTGATACGCTGAGCCGTAACAACCCTGATTTCTGACGCGGCGACTACGGTGGCCGCTCTTTCGGAATTCAGCGCATCAAGCTGTCGCTCCAGACGCTTCACTTCAGGGTGCTCATCGCTGTAGCCTCTTTTCGCCACAACCAGCGATGCCTCGACTTCCTGAATCTGCTGATCAAGCTCAGCCAGACCCTGACCCAAAGGCCCTCCGGCTTCAGCGACCAGTGTGTCGAGCTGCCGCTGCAAACGCTTGACGTCCGGGTGATCATTGCCGTAGGTGGCGCGCGCCGTACGGAGCTGCCCCTTAACCAGTTCGATCTGCTGAACCGGATTGGTTATGGCCTCAAGCTGTGCGTTGCCGCCTGAGAACGGGTCAACCTGCATCAGCTGAGACGTCAGAAAGATTCGACGTTCTTCAAGCGCGGTCAGCTGACGCTGAGCATCCGCCGCGTCTCGCTCAACTTTTTGCATTAGCTGCATGATCATGGGCACAAACTCGGGCAAAGCTCCGTCATTTTCAGCTTTAAACCGGGCCAGGCGGTCTTCCAGATCCAGCACTTCGCGATTGGTTTTTTCAACCTGTTCCGAATAAAACTGCGCCGTATCGTTCACGGTAGAAAGCCCCTGCTCCGCATTCTCTTCCCGATACAGCGTTACTAGTGCGTTGGCTACTTTCTGCGCGGTAACCGGGCTGCGATGATCGAAACTGATATCGAACGCAATGGTTACCCGGGTAGGACGACCACTTCGCGGATCGATAACATCGGCACTCACCAGCTCCTGGCGAATATCCTCCCGCATGTCTTCAATGATCTCACTGCGAGGCAATCGGTTAATATCGTCCCGGTACAGTGAAAACTCATCAATAATGGCAGACAGGTTTACCGACGTCAGAGCACGCTGCTGAACCTTGTAGACACGGGCGTCCGCGTATTCGGTATTGGATTGACGACTGTCAAACTCATCGGAAACTTCCTGCTCTTCGAGCAGAATGGTTGCCGTAGAACGATACGTTGAAGGAATCAGAAAGGTGATCAGCAGTGTCAACGCAATCAACGCCAGAAAGGTCAGCCACATCTGTGTCTTGCGGCGTTTCACCATATTGATGTAATCGCGTAGTGAATTTGTTCGTTCTTGTAGTTCCATTATCCGTTCCGGTAATAATTCAAATAATTAAAGGTCTTAGCGAGACAGCCTTGTCGGCTTGAACGCGTAGTCGAATCCAAGGTAAGTGACGATGCCGTCACGCGTTCCGCCCGAGTTTAAAGTTTTAACCGAGCGGAAGCGCACGCCTCCGTTCAGTTTGAATTTCTCGGTCACGCGCCAGGTAAACTTCGGCGTAATACGCAGAATGTCTCGTTCGTAATTCAAGTCATCATCAATAGACTCGGTACTGAAGCCGTAAATCAGGAAACCCAGGCTAATGCGCTCCGAGTAGCGGTACGACACATTGAGGTTAAAGCTGTCTCGTTCCGTTAGAAACCCAAGACCAACAGGAGAAACCGTTCGCGACAGCGATAGATCGATGCCGTATTTTTCTCCCTGGTACGCCATACCGGTATCCAGGACAAATCCGTCAGACGAGCTCGATGTATTGAAAGAGTTTCGTCCATCTTCGGCGACCAGACAGCGTCCGCTGTTGGTCGTCTCTACGTTTCGATAGCCGAACGAACCGCGATAGCTGAAACGGCTGTTTGGCTGACGGCTCGCGCCCAACTGGACGCCAAGAGTGCCGGAATCAAAATCCTCGACGACCCCCTGCCTTACCTCAACAAAATCAATCCCGACCCCGGGTACAATGACAGGAAAGAATCCTGAAATACCGCATTCGTCGGACTCGGCTCCTCGCGGGAGTGGCGGGGTAGACAAATACTCGGACCCGAAGGTGGTCACGGAAAACTGGGTTTTCTCGTCGTACTGATGTGTCCAGACAAAGTCTGCGCCGTAATAATCGTAGTCGCTGAACTGCACACCGCCGTAGTGGACGTTCTCGGCAGAAACCCCAACGGAAATGCGGTTCGTGGGATTGAGTGTCCATGTTGCCGAGGGCCGGATGTATTGCCGGTCACGACGCTCGACGCCAAAGTCAACTTCACCCAGGTCATCCAGCTCGACGCCACGAGTGGACTGTCGGTCGTTCAGGGCACTCACCTGGAGCAGAAATCGTTCACTGGTTCTGGTCAGCTGCAGCGAAATTTTTTGATTATCCGTATCAAACTCATTGTCATCGAAGCGGATAAACGACGCGGTAACATCGCCAACAGCCTGCCACTGCCCCGTGGAGACGCTTCCCCGAAGGCGTGGTGACATCTTGAGGTATAAAGACTCGTTTTCCTGATCATCTCTGCTCAGCAGCAGATTGGTATCGTGCGTCAATTCTCCGGCAACGGATGGTTGAAGCACGTACTCTGCCGCGAACGTGGGCACACCCACGGCGCCGATCGCCATCGAACCGATGACAATCAATCTGGCAGCCGATTGTCGGGTCTTATGGAACAACTACAGTATCTCCGCTCTCAAGAACGATATTGCTTTCCAGCTGATCGCCTTCTTTCACGGCACCGTAGCGAAACGGAATTGCACGCTGCGTGCCATCAGCCTGCCGTCGTAAAATTCGAACCTTGTTCTCGGCGGCAAACGTTGTCAGTCCGCCCGCCAATGCGAGCGCCTGCATCACGTCAAGCTGCTTATTGACCACGTATTCTCCGGGTCGTGCCACTTTACCCAGCACATACACCTTGTTGCCATTGGTGCTCAGCACGGCCACGGTAACCACGGCGTCGGGGACGTATTCGGCGAGCTTGCCCACAATATTGTCCTGAACCTCTTCGGTGGACAGACCGGCGGCCTGAACCTGCCCAACGAGCGGGAAGCTGATACCGCCATCCGGCCGCACAAGCACTTCGCGCGTGAGCTCTTCTTCCTTCCAGACTGAGACCAATAAAATGTCACCGGCGTTCAGCTTATATTCCTGCTGAGCGTTAGCGCTGCTGATCATCGCCAGAAATCCCGCAAATATGCACAATTTCCACGATTTTTCGAGAGCAAAGATGCCTTTCATTTCTCCTCCAAAAGAGCCAGTAACTTATTGAAAAATCAAGGGCGATAGCCTAGCTCAAAGGACGTTCGCCTTGCAACCGACTAATAGGCCGGGCGCACAATATAGCAGTGCAGCGACGAAGAAAAAGGGCATTGTCGACAGAAATCGACCACACGCGTCTGAACCTCGCTGCTCAAACGCTCAAAATCCCCCAATTGATGATGCTGACCAGTGCCGCTAGCGGCGTTCTTATTGCTCTTATTCCGGTCAAATTACACGGCAACGTATGCTCGCTGCTCTTGTTGCCGATTACTTTGCACGATTCACGCCAAAACCGCATTCTATAATATTTTCATTAAGTTAGCGACTTTACTTAAGGCTCTCAGCGGATAAGTGTAAAGCCCTCCGACAGGCGCTTCGACTGACCGCGACATAACGCCCCATGAACCTCTGAGGCAATGCACCCCGGCAATTCAAACCCATTGGGAATAATCACGCCAGATCGTCGGCGCCCGGCCACTCGGCCTGTTACATGTCGGCTTCTTGCGAAAACGCGCGACTGTCGCCGGGCTTATGCCAAATCGCGTCCGACTGGCCTCACCGCTAACAGACCGGTCGCCTGCGTGGTGAGGACATAGCGAAAAGAGAGTGACTGCTCTCACTTCGGTCAGGGATAAGGCGTCTTTGGGGAAATGGCGTAGAGGGAGGGATTACTCGCTGCGCTCGCCCTTCGGGTCGTTGTCGCTGCGCGACAACGCTGTCTCCGCGGGCTGCGCCCGCTCCGGCTCGAACCCGGCTTGTTTGATTTTCGAGGCTTCGAATCCCGCGAGAGTTATTCTTCTCTCGTCGATTGGGAATCTCGTATCTTTGGGGAAATGGCGGAGAGGGAGGGATTCGAACCCTCGAAAGGCTACAAACCTTTGCTGGTTTTCAAGACCAGTGCATTCAACCGCTCTGCCACCTCTCCTGATGGTGTTTTGCGTGCGGAGGTGCGTGGCACCTGAACGCGAAGACGCATTCTGGCTGGACTTGATCAAAGTATCAATGGCCAAAGTGCAGAAAATCGACTTGAACATCATTAAAATTCAGATTCCGGCCAGCCCCCGGCTCCTGGTACCATCCTTCGCGCACCGCCTTACTGGGATTCTCAACGACAAGTCAGTAAACTTAATCCATGACATCGCGCCCTAACGTCGCTAATCACGCAACGCTTACCCAGCGCGCCTTCTCGACCTCGCATTTCCAGCGAATTCCGGGCTTTACGACCACCTGCTTCCAGCGCATCAGAAAATCCGGCGTGCTTTGGCTGGCCATTTGCCTGTCAATGTCCCAGGTTACTGCGCAAACCGACCTGCCCGACTCGAACGACGCACAGCTCGAGCAATGGGAACAACAGCTCGACAATCTGGAAGCCGACCTGAACGACCCGGACATCGATGAATCGCAGGCCGCCGTGATTAAAGCGCAGGCCAACGCATCGCGCGCCGATGCACAGGCATGCATCAGCGCAGAAACGGCAAAAATAGAACAGCTTGAATCAGATCTCACGCTGCTCGGGGATGACACCATCGAGCCGGACGAACTCGAGTCTGGCGAAAACGATCTTGGCGACAGCGAAATTGAGCAGGAAGCCGACGACTTCTATTTGCGCCGCCTGGCCATGACCAACTCCATCACTCAGCTCAGGGTCAGAGTGAAGGAGTGTCGCTTCCTGATCCTGCGCTCGGAGCGTATTGCAACGCGCGCTTCGGAAGTTCAGCAGGCGTTAAGTGCTGCCCGACTTGGCAGCCAGGGCCCGCGGTTTTTTACCGAACTGCTGGTCGCCATCAAACAGCCCGGCCAGGTCTATGACCGCCTCAAACGATCAATCACCTATGAGCTGGAACGTGGCCGTATGGACGGTGCCCGACTGTTTCAGTTTGCCAGTGTGCTAACCGTGAGCTGGCTTATTGGCTGGCTGCTTGGCAACTGGCAGCTGCGCTGGAGTCGGCGCCAGCGAGGCCGCGGCGGG
>CAWUKD010000176.1:0-7093 GCA_963922815.1 uncultured Gammaproteobacteria bacterium | reverse complement strand
CTGAAGCGCCGCCTGAAGAGTCACACGAAGTATCAGAAGAGCGGTTGCTTAATGCCGGCTAACCTGTGAGTACGGTACTACCGGTACGCATCCAGTCGTATAACGAGGAATTCGCTAACGCACTTAGTCATGGTATTGCGCTGCTTGCAGCCATTGTGGCGGTGCCCTGGCTGATTGTTTATACAGCGCGCCTACACACAGCCTCTGCCATCGTCGGCGTAAGCGTGTTCGGGCTCACGGTGATCCTGATGTATCTGAGCTCGATGATTTATCACGCGCTCCCGGTCGGTGACACCAAGCGACTGTTTCGTACGCTCGATCATTCGTCAATTTATCTGCTGATCGCCGGAACCTATACACCGTTTACGCTTGGCGTGCTCCGCGGCCCGTGGGGCTGGAGTCTGCTGTCAATCATCTGGCTGTTGGCCGTTACGGGAATTGTGCTTAAAGCCCGCCGCGGCGTGCGCGACAGCCACGTGTCTACGTTGCTGTACATTCTGATGGGCTGGCTGGTTATCGTCGCCATCGTGCCGCTCTGGATGAACATGTCTACCGCCGGTCTCATCTGGTTAACGGCGGGCGGCGTGGCTTATACCGCAGGCACCGCGTTTTACGCCGCTCCAAGGTTACCGTTCGCACACCTTATCTGGCATCTGTTTGTCATGGGCGGTACCGCCTGTCATTTCGTCGCGGTCAGTTTTTACGCAGTGGTTTAGTTCGACAGCAACGACTCGTTAGATCACGTAGCCATGCACAAGCCGGCGCGATGGTGAGTGGCGCAGTCGCCGATGTCTCGGCCAGACACCAGGTAGCGAAACGGCCCGGACCAACGCGTAAGCGTTAAAAACAGACAGTCCTTGATTTACGCCAGCTGACGACCGATGGGCAGTTCGCGAATGCGCTTGCCCGTTGCTGCGAACAGGGCATTGCACAGCGCAGGCGCTGCCGTCGGTATGCCCATTTCGCCGCCGCCGCTCGGCGGGTTATCGGTTTCCATGAGATGCACTTCGACATCCGGTGCATCAGCCATGGGCAAGAGCGGGTAGTTCGGAAAGTTCGTCTGCTCTATCTTGCCGTCTTTGACCGTGATGGCCAGGTTCATCGCAGTTGAAATGCCGTCGATGGTGCCACCGATCATCTGTGCTTCGAGACCGAGAGGGTTGACGATCTTGCCGACATCGACAACGCACACGCAGCGATGAATGCGCGGCTTGCCGTTTTCGACAGACACTTCCATGGCGTGCGCCGCATAGCCACCGAAAACAAAGTGGGATGCGATACCAATGCCGTGTCCGTCGGGCAGTTCGCGGCCGTAGCCAATTTCATCCGCGACCCGTTGTGTAACGGCGCTAAGGCGACCAGTGTTGAACTTGGGTCCGCCGTGGTCGCTGTAGTCGAGTTCGCGAGGTTCGCCCAGCATGTCGAGACGCAGCTCGAGCGGGTCTCGACCAGTCGCATACGCCACTTCGTCAACAAAACTCTGAACGGGAAACGCAATAAACGTGGGGGCAGGGGCTCGCCACCAGCCGCACAGCAAGCCAAACTCAAGCTGCATGAACTCGGTTTTATAATTGTCGACGCAGCCCGCGGGAAACTGATCAGGCTCAAGCACGGCGAGCCATGGCTTGGCCCAGTCGTATCCTGGCTGAGAAAAAATCTTGCCCGTGGAAGCCGTTTTGTGATGCCAGCTGTCAATCCGTTTGTCGTCATCAAACGTTGCCGTAAACTTGTGCATGCCAAACGGGCGGAAGTAATCGTTCTGCAGATCGTCGTCGCGGGTCCAGATAAGTTTGACCGGTTTCTTAACGTTCTGGGCAATCAACACCGCCTCGGCGACAAAATCTTTTTCCAGTCGTCGGCCAAAGCCACCACCGGACCGGGGCATTTCAACGTCGATGTTGTCTCGTTCAACGCCGGTTAGTGCGCTGACCAGCTCTGAAATACGTGAGGGCACCTGGATGGAAGATACGACGGTGACGTGATTGTGCTGAATGTCGACCAGAGCGTTCTGTGGTTCGAGCGTACTGTGTGCCAGAAACGGCTGCGTGTATACGCTCTCAATCGTTTGCTCTTCCGGCTTGTCCGTTTTTAGCTCACCGTCTTCGCGTGCAGTCGCGCCACTGCCTTCCAGCGCCGCGCGAGCCCTCTCGGCCAGCTTGTCGGTGGAGTCTTCGCTCCACGGTCCTTTCTTCCACGTGATGTTCAGCGCGCTGCGGCCTTTCATGGCGGCCCAGGTGTCATCGGCGACCACTGCGACTCCGGCAGCCATATGACCGGTGACCCCTTTCTCAGGATCCGGCGCCTGCAGTTCGACAATGTGCCGTACGCCCGGAATGTTTTTTGCGGCACGTGCATCTACCGACTCGATGTCGCCGCCGAAATATGGACAACGAGCGACGACGGCAACCAGCGCCCCCGGAATGACAGCATCGATTCCGTAGTAGCCTTTACCTGTGACGATGTCTTTGGCATCTGTAGTAATCGTTGGCTTGCCGATGACTGAAAAACTCGCCGGATCTTTTAACGACGGCGCCTCTGAAGGAAGTTCGCGTCTGGCCGCCGCATTGGCAAGATCGCCGTAGCTCAAAGAGCGACCGTCCGGATGATGCACGTTGACGTCGCGCGTCGTCAGCGCTCCCACGTCGGTGTTCCAGCGTTCTGCGGCCGCGTCGAGCAACAGTTTTCGGGCAACAGCGCCCACGTTTCGAAGTTCGGTGAAACCGCCCGGAATGCTGGTGCTGCCACCGGCACCCTGGCTGCCAAACTTGCTGTCAAATCCATCTTCGGTCGGGATGGCCACATACGGCAGCTGAACGACGTTGACGGCGGACCATGGAACGTCCAGCTCTTCGACGATCAGCATGGGTAAAGACGTTTTGACGCCCTGTCCAATCTCGGCGCCACGTGCGCCGATGGTAATCCGGCTGTCGGGTGCTATATCAATGTAGAGCCACGGATCAAGCAGTGCCGCCTTGCCCGTGTTCGCTCCGGTCGGCAGCGACACGCTGAGCATCAAGCCGCCGCTCGCTGCGATGCCAAGCTGCAAGAAACGACGACGCGTCAATGTGGTATTCATGACACATCTCCCGCGGTGGCAGACTGATCGCCCGGCTTCGGTTCATTGTTCTTGCGCTGGCGAATCTTGGCGGCGGTCTTGATGGCTGCCCGGATGCGCGGATACGTACCACAGCGACACAGGTTGGTGATGGTCGCAATGTCGTCGTCGTCCGGATCGTCAACCCGTTCGAGCAGGTCTGCGGCCGCCATAATCTGACCCGCCTGGCAGTAGCCGCATTGCGGTACGTCGTGCTGGAGCCAGGCTTGCTGAACCGCATGCAATTCGTCGCCTTCGGCCAGCTGTTCAATAGTGCGAACTTTTCGACCTTCCAGGGCGGCCAGCGGCGTGACGCAGGATCGCTGGGCCTTGCCATCCACGTGAACCGTACACGCTCCGCATGCGGCAATGCCGCAACCGAACTTGGTACCCGTGAGCCCGGCGTGGTCTCTCAGGTACCACAGTAGCGGCATATCGGTCGCGCCATTGAACTCTACCGGTTGGCCGTTTATTTCGAACTTGATAGTCATTGCCCTGAATCCTGGATAGTACGTGGTGTTACGTAGACCCAACATCATACTCCGACGCATTACCAACACCAACCCAAGTTACTGAAAGTTAATATTTGATTGGCCTGAACGGCCACACCGCTGTTACCGCGTAGCGGAACATTGTATGATGCTCGCGCTCGAGGTGGCGCTACGGTCACTGCGATCAAAGGCAGAGTGTCGGGTCAGGGGCCCGAGACAATATTCTTAACAAAATCTGACAAATAGGTGAATCTGAACGCGGAGCTTCCGTGAACTAATCGCCCGGTCGGTGTTCCAACAAGACGATTGGCCCACGCGTGGTCTGTACGGAGAAGAAAGTAATGAGATTTACCCAAATTTTAGTCGGCGCCCTGCTGGCGATGACTGCAACCTTTGCAGCTGCTGAAACCAACATTGCCATTTTGGACGTTCAACGCGTCGTGCTGGCTTCCAATATGGCCAGCGAGTTCAGGACGCAGTTAGAACGTGAGTTCAAGCCCCGACAGGACGCCCTGCAGGGCATGGCCGATGAGCTGAAGAAAATGCAGGAAGACGGTGCCAAGAACGCGGACTTCCTGAGCGACGACCAGAAGCGCGAACTGGCACAGTCCTATGGCGCCAAGCTCAGAGAGTTTCAGCGAATGCAGAACGAGATGGGTCGCGAACAGGCAGAAAAGGAACAGACGTTTGTAGAAAGCGTTCGACCCAAGCTTGATACGATTGTTAATCAGATTGTCGAGAGTCGAAATATCGATCTGCTGCTGGATCGCCGATCGGTGCTGTTTGCCAAAGGTTCATCCAATCTTGATATCAGCCAGGAAGCACTTGACGCGCTCAATGCCGCGAAGTAAATCCGGTTGAACGGCGGCGCGTAAGCCGCTGAGAAACAGGAAGCCGCACAGAACAATCTGTGCGGCTTTTTTTATGGGGGATTCAAACAGATTATCGAAAGGGCGATACAAATGTATCAGAGGAAACTTCCGTGAAATTCGCGCTCACCCCCGTTAAACGTCTGTAGATAGAGTGATTTTGCGGTTTGACTTGTAGCGGGTTCAAAAGTGCTAAACTAAACAACGTTGGTGCCACACAGGTGTGCCAGGCACGGCATCGTCGTAAAACATGTTGAGCGCGCTCTGGCGCCAACTTGACACAACAAGAAAAAACGGAGGAACAACGTGTCGGATGTAACCGAGCTATTGTTGCAGTGGAATGACGGCGACGAAGAAGCGCGGGCGCAGCTGATGGAAAAAATCTACTCCGAGCTGCGAACCATTGCGGCGCGCTATTTAGCCAATGAAAGCAACGCAATCGAACTGCAGCCCAGCGCCCTGGTTAACGAGGCTTACATGCGGTTGATAAAACTGAACCGCATCGACTGGCAGGACCGGGCACATTTTTTTGCCATGTCGGCTCGCATCATGCGCGAGATATTGATTGATGAAGCGCGCAAGCGCGGTGCTGCCAAGCGCGACGGTGGCGTGCAGGTAACGTTGACCAATCTGGCGTCCAACAGTCAGAATCCCACGACCAACGTACTGATGTTGCACGAGGCGCTGGATCGGCTTGCGGAAGTTGACCCCGAGCGGGCACGTCTTGTGGAGCTGCGGTTTTTCGCCGGACTGACCATTGATGAAACAGCCGCCGTACTGGGCAAGTCTTCGGCAACCGTAAAACGGAGCTGGGAAGTGGCCAGAGGCTGGTTATTTCAGATGATGAACAAGGGCAATACCCGCTAGCCTCAACTCTGGCCTGCCAGGCAATCAAAGAGAAACCCACTGCGTCAACAGCCGTACCGTATTCTGGCCTCTGTTGGCACTGCTGTGACGTGCAGTTTCAGGCGCCCGACTCCTGATCATCGAGCACCATAAACTGTCCGGAATTCTCAATGGACTCCAGCAGCTCTTCGACTTCGGCACGCAGACTGGGGTCGTCGGCACAGGTCACATCCAGAATGGCCGTGCGCTGGTCTATCGGCAGCGCGATCAGTCGATCGCACAACGCCATTACCAGTTTATCCCGATCTACGGGTCGGCCCATTTCGCGTGTTCCAAGGTGTTCATCGTGGAGAATTCGCAGAAATACCAGCGGCCCCGGGGTCAATATCCGGGCGCGCCATTTGCTGTTATCGCTACACTCTTGTGTTTAGGCGCAGACGAGCGACGTTGCGGATCAATTTATCCACTTTAAAACGGTTCTTTCTGGCAAAGAAGTTATCACCAGGAGCAATAAAAACAATGGGTTATACAAATTCGATCTTTTTTTGAGCCGATATTTTGCCGCACTGCGCCTATTCAGAGGTACAGGTGCGTTTTTAGATACCTGACTCAACTAATAAATCACACCGCTATAAAAGTGGTGATAACTGGGGGACATGATCATGTTTGCACGAAAACTGCTGCCACTGGCAGCATTGCTACTGCTTGGCGCGAACGCTCACGCGGCGATATCTTTGGAATTTTCCATGCCTACCGGCACTGTAGGGCCGGATGACGCGGTTGAAGTCTGGCTCACTTTGTCTACCGACACCGGGTTCACCTTCGATGAATCAGACCCTGATGGTGACGGTACCTATGGAGGCGCTTTGGCTCCTGGCGACCTTCCCACCGGGGGATTCTCTTTTGATGCCAATATGGGCGCAGGCGGATTCATTGATTTCGATTTCATCGATTTTGCCGGTGCTTCCATTTCAGCCAGCTGTAGTGGTTCGTTTGTGATTGATTCGAACGGCGATTGCGGCCTCGGTGGAGCGGGTACTGAAAATTACACGTTCAGTTTCGGATCGGCTTCGGACTGGGCACCTGGTGGTTTCCAGAGTCTGGCGGCCGGCGATAGTATTTCGTTCCTCTGGGGTACTTTTACTCCGGTTGCGGGCGGAGCGGCTCCTGGTACCTACGACTTCTTTGATGCCGGTATTGGTATTTTCTTCACTGGTTTCGGACTTGATGACTTTGGTGAAGAACAGTCTGCAACAGCGTTCTTTGAGCTTGCGTCGACCTGTACCGCAGGCGACTCTAGCTGCGCGTTCAGCCGTACCGTAGCTCCCATTCCGGTACCAGCCGCTGTCTGGTTGTTTGCCTCAGCACTGATTGGACTGACAGGCATGAGCCGGCGTCGCGCTGGCTAGCCGGAACCAACGTTTTAAATGCGGGTGCGCCATGGATGGCGACTAAACACCCGCTACGAAAACAACGTAATAAAGGAATCGACTGACAAGGACGTTTCGCTAAAACCTGGGGGAAGTGTGGTACCGGGGAGATCCCCTGACTCGTACCTCATGTTACAAGCTGCGCCGCGCGGTGTTTCATTTTCGCGGCGCGGCTTTTTTTATGCGTTTTTCAAATGTCCCTGATAGATCACATCATCCAGGGCGCCAGAGTACTACGGCGCCGACTCTGGCAGAGCCAGCGCGTTGATCAACGCTCTTTTTCTTTGAGCCGTCTCTGGATCTGATCGAGCTTGCGCTGATGCGCCAGCTTGTCCTGCTTGAGCTTCCACAGATACGCGACCA
>CAWUKD010000175.1:0-7094 GCA_963922815.1 uncultured Gammaproteobacteria bacterium | reverse complement strand
GCGACGGCTAGCCGTGAACTCCGCCAGGCCCGGAAGGGAGCAACGGTAGCGGTGACACCGGGTGCCGGAGGACTACTGGCGTGGGCCGCTTTTCATCCGATTTTCCGACGCAATCAGTGCTACAGTGGACCGCTGTGGCGCGATTCGCCGTTCATTGTTTTCAGCAGCAAAGTCGATCTATGAGTTACACCGTTCTTGCCCGCAAATGGCGACCCCGCAATTTTGCCGAAATGGCAGGTCAGGAACACGTGCTCCGAGCCCTCATCAACGCGCTCGACAGCGACCGCCTTCATCACGGATTTTTGTTTACCGGCACACGAGGTGTAGGTAAGACAACGATTGCCCGTATTCTTGCCAAATGCATCAACTGCGAAAAAGGTGTGAGTTCCACCCCGTGCGGGGAGTGCTCAACCTGTCAGGAAATTGATGATGGCCGGTTTGTCGATCTGATTGAGGTCGACGCCGCGTCTCGTACCAAAGTTGATGATACTCGCGAGCTTCTCGACAACGTACAGTACGCGCCAACCTCCGGCCGCTACAAGGTCTACCTGATCGATGAGGTCCACATGCTGTCCCGGCATTCGTTTAATGCCCTGCTCAAAACGCTCGAAGAGCCGCCTCCGCATGTAAAGTTTCTGCTGGCGACCACAGATCCGCAGCGATTGCCGGCGACGGTGTTGTCCCGGTGTCTTCAGTTCAATCTCAAGCGACTGCCCAAGGACCTGATTGCCGAACGTATGCGGTCGATCTGCGAGGCAGAAAAGTTTGAATTTGACGCAGCGGCGCTCGATCTGCTGGCTCATGGAGCGGATGGCAGTATGCGAGACGCCCTGAGCCTGCTGGATCAGGCCGTTGCCTACGGCAGCGGTGCCGTTCAGGAGCCCGACGTCCGCGCAATGCTCGGTACGGTCGAGCGCAACAAGGTTTACGAACTGGCCCGAACCCTGGCACGCAAAGACGGCAAGGCCGTTCTCGAACAGGTGGCCCGCATGGACGAGTACGCGCCGGACTATGCGGAAGTTCTGCAGGAACTGGCGTTGCTGTTGCAGCGGGCCGCAATTTCTCACATGACCGAAGTGAAGCCCCGGGATTCCCAGGAAATGGCGGATCTGGTGGCCGAGCTGTGTGTGGCCCTGGATAACGAAGAAATCCAGCTGTTGTACCAGATTGCCATCATAGGCCGGCGTGATCTGCCTTTGGCACCCGATGTCCGAAGCGGCTTTGAAATGGTGCTGCTGAGAATGCTGGCGTTTCTCCCGGCTGCGGCCGAAAGCGGCGGTTCGGGTAAAAAAAAACGCCTGAAAACGCCGGATAGCGCGACAGCTTCGGATACTGTTGCTGCGAAAGCCGACGCTCATCGAACGAAGGATGAGCAGCACGTTGATGCGACCGCGGACCTGAATAAACAGGCATTGAAATCCGGTTCAACCGACCACACATCAACGTCACCGGCTACGCGAAATGCGGCATCGTCTTCGTCGACGCCCGATCAGTCGGGCAGAACGTCGAAGAATGCCGATGCGATTGATGATACCAGCGACGGACATCGAACCAGCTCAGACGCGAATGCGCAGCTGGATTTTGGTGACTGGGCGTCGGTTATCAAGTTGCTGAGCCTTCACGGTGCGGCACGCCAGCTGGCGTCCAACTGTGTGGTTACCGGCCATAGTGCCAGGCAGCTTGATTTGCTGCTCGACCCGGCGAATCAGCATATGCTGACGCAGCAGGTGTTGCAGAAGTTTGTTGCCGTTGTTCAGAACCATCTCGGCGATGCCTTTGCAGTGAACATTAAGCTGGGGAGCGTCACAGATGATACGCCGGCCATGCAGCAGCAGGCAGCCGAACAGGCCAACAAACAGGCCATTCGCGATTCGTTGCTTAACGATCCGAATGTGAAAATTCTGCTCGATACCTTTGATGCGACCATTCACGAAGATACGATTAAACCGATTAACTGAATGCAAGCGATGATTCTTGGATAACCATGGTGGAACGAAACTCATGATGAAAGGTGGACTTGGCAAGCTCATGAAGCAGGCCCAACAAATGCAGGAAGACATGAAAAAGGCTCAGGAAGAGCTGGCGACTCTGGAAGTGACCGGCGTTGCCGGTGGCGACATGGTCAAGGTGGTCATGAACTGCAAACACGAAGTTCGCAAAGTCAGTATCGACGATACGCTGATAGGCGAAGACAAAGACATGCTGGAAGACCTGGTTGCGGCAGCCATGAACGACGCTGCGCGCAAGGTTGAGACGACCACTCAGGAGAAAATGTCCGGGCTTACCGCGGGGCTGCCTCCCGGTATGAACCTGCCGTTCTAGGCTGTTGTCCTACTCACCAAAATTGCAGGAACTGATCGACGCGCTACGGTGTTTGCCGGGCGTTGGTCCCAAGTCTGCCCAGCGTATGGCGTTTCATTTACTCCAGCGAGATCGTGACGGCGCGGCACGTCTGTCCCGAAGCCTGGAAAACGGCGCGGCCGACATTGGACACTGCGCAAGATGTCGCATGTTTACCGAGCAGGAGCTGTGCACCCAGTGCGCGTCTTCCCGAAGAGACAGTACTCAACTGTGCATCGTTGAGACACCGGCTGACGTAGCCGCTATCGAGCAGTCAGGCGGCTATGGCGGGCTGTACTTTGTGCTGATGGGGCACCTGTCGCCCCTCGATGGCATAGGCCCGGACGAGCTCGGTATGGATCAGCTCGAAAAACGGCTGCGCGAAGGCGAGGTACGGGAAATTATCGTTGCCACCAATCCTACCGTTGAAGGCGAGACCACCGCGCAGTATCTGGCCGATATGGCCAGTCACCTGAACATTGCTGCAACACGCATTGCTCATGGCGTTCCCATGGGCGGAGAGCTTGAGTTTGTTGATGGCGGTACGCTGTCTCACGCGCTGGCCGGTCGCCGCAGCCTGAATGACCGAAACACCTAGCGTGGCGCCACTGACGCACGCCATTGCGCAACCGACCAGAGCGTAACGCTCGATACCTTTCCTGTTATTAGACTTCAGGGAATCGATCCGGATTCCGCGCACGCAAACCCATGCTCATCGGCTAACGGACAACGTGATGCCCGGGCCGGGCGTCGTCATGTTCGTCCATCGCCACAACAGCAGCACATCAGGGCGGAGCGTTGGCATTGAGTTCTCTCATGAGGGCCTGCATTTGCAGGTAGCTTTCATACCGGCGTTTGTGAATCTCGCCAGAGTCTACTTTGCGTTTCACATTGCAGGCTGGCTCATGTTCGTGACGACAGTTGGCAAACCGGCAGTCCTGTGCGGCGGCAAATATTTCGATAAAGCCGTTTGGAACCTGTTCTTCGGTCAGCGTGGGTGGCGCAAAATCACGGACACCCGGCGAGTCGATCAGGCCACCGGTAGACGGCTCCGGGAAATGAAACAGATAGCTGGCAGAGGTTGTGTGGCGACCGAACTTTCCGGAAACCGAAATCTCCTGCGTTTCCTGATCGATGCCGGGAATCATGGCGTTCAGTAAAGACGATTTACCGACGCCGGACTGACCAACCAGAATGCTG
This sequence comes from uncultured Gammaproteobacteria bacterium, assembly GCA_963922815.1. Lineage (GTDB taxonomy): Bacteria > Pseudomonadota > Gammaproteobacteria > Steroidobacterales > SZUA-146 > SZUA-146. Next base: position 3,554 of record CAWUKD010000175.1, on the reverse strand, counting down.
ACTCCGTCACGGCAGGCCTCAACCAGTTGATCCACGTGAAGGCCGGTCTTGGCGCTGCACCGAATTACCTTGTAGCCCAGCGATTCGAATTCCGGCAGCCACTCCAGTTCGTTCTCATCGGCAAGTTCAATCTTGTTGTGCACAAGAACGCACTCTACCTGAAGGTGTTCTGCCGCTGCGATATAACGGTCTATCAAAAAGGGATCAGCGGGAGGCTGCGTGGCGAATACCACGACAAGACGGCCCAGATTCGCGGCGACGTTTTCGTCACGGCCGCGCCGCGTGGGGCGCTGAAGCAGATTCCGGCGTTCAACAATGCCGGTTACAACGCCGTCAATCGAGTCGTCCTCCAGAGCCTGCCATGTCACATAGTCACCGCACACCGGACGTATGCGGCGGCCCTTCATGCGGCAGTTGAAGCGTTCGCGCGCCGGATTTTCGACGATTACCTGTCGGCCAAATGCGGCAACAACAAGGCCAGTCGTCGATTCCGTGCTCATGCGCTATGCACAATCACGCGCTCAGCAGCTTTTGCAGATAGGCCACGCGAACCGGCCCCGGTGGATGTGAATCGTAAAACTTGCTGTGCAGTTCATCAGGTACAAGCGTTGACGCGTTTTCTTTGTAGAGTTTGCCAAGTGCGGTAATCAAAGCGTTGGCATCGCTTTGTTCATACGCATATTCATCGGCTTCAAACTCGTGTTTGCGAGAAAAATAGGTGCTTATCGGTGTCAGGAAAAACGTGAATACCGGGATGACCATAATAAACAGGAGCAGCGCCATATGACTGGTTGTCGACGTGACGCCCAGCGCGTCGTAGAACCAGGCCTGTTCTTTCAGGTAGCCCAGAATTGCCAGACCGACCAGGCCCATTGCAAACCCCATGATCAGACGCGAACGAATATGCTTTTTACGAAAATGACCAAGCTCGTGGGCGAGCACGGCTTCAATTTCGATGGGCTCAAGGCTTTCAATCAACGTGTCAAAGAAGACGATGCGTTTGTTGTTGCCGACACCGGTGAAGTAGGCGTTGCCGTGGGTAGAACGTCGCGAACCGTCCATGACAAATACGCCCTTGCTCTTGAATCCGCAGCGATTGAGCAACGCTTCGATACGCTGCATCAGCGATTCGTCGGAGAGCTCGGAAAACTTGTTAAACAGCGGAGCGATGAAGGCGGGGTAAGCCCAGGTGATGGCCAGTGAGAAACCTACCCAGACAGCCCAGGCGTAGAGCCACCAGTAGGTGCCTGCGGCATTCATGATCCAGATGATGGCGGCCAGCAGCGGGAGCGCCAGCACCAGCCCCACAATCCAGCCTTTGATCATGTCGGCAAAAAACAGACCGGGCGTGGTTTTGTTGAAGCCGAATCTGGCTTCGACGCCAAACGTTCGATAGAGCGACATGGGAATGGAGATCAACGACATAATAAACAGGATGGCCAGAATGCTGGCTACACCGGACAGAATGGGACCCAGCCCGAATGACGCTATCCAGGTATCAACCAGCTGCAGGCCGCCTCCGATGGTCCATGCCAGCAGAAGACCGGCGTCGACGATAATATCCAGCAGGCCGAGCTTCGTACCGGCAGCCGTGTAGTCGGAGGCTTTCTGGTGTTCTTCCATGGAGATCGAGGCGTTGAACGCTTCGGGAATGTCATTGCGTCGTTCGCGCATGGCGCGTAGCTGGCGCATAGACAGCCACAGCCGGATGAGCGTGCCTAACGCCAGAAATACCAGAAACGCAAGTTGAAACGGGTGCATAGAAGGACCTTGAAGAATGCTGAATCGAGCGCATCAGCTTAGCCAATGGTAGAATGAGGCGCAAGCAAACAAGGACTATAATCACATGTCAAATCGCGCTACCAACCTCATCTGGATTGACCTTGAAATGACGGGCCTGTTTCCTGAAACCGACGTCATCATTGAGATCGCGACCGTGGTCACAGATCAGGATCTGAATGTGCTTGCCGAGGGCCCGGAAATTGCCATTCACCAGCCAAAATCTGTCATGGACGGCATGGATGAGTGGAATACGCGACATCACGGTGATTCCGGACTGACTCTGCGCGTGGCGGAGAGCGATTTTGATACCAGCGACGCGGAACAAGCCACTGTCGCCTTCCTGGAGGAGTGGGTCGATGCGGGAGCGTCTCCCATGTGTGGCAATTCAATCTGTCAGGATCGACGCTTTATGGCGCGCCTGATGCCCAGGCTCGAAGAGTTCTTCCATTATCGCAATCTCGATGTGAGCACGCTTAAAGAACTGGCCAAACGCTGGGCGCCCGAGACGGCCCGCGGTGTCGTCAAGGCAGGTCGTCATCTGGCGTTGAGCGATATCCACGATTCCATTAACGAGCTCAAGCACTACCGTGAACATTTCCTGAAGATCGACGAGCCGGGCAGCGCGCCGGCACCCGTCTATCCGCTGGACTGAATGCGTGCGGTACAGAGCCATGACTGTTGTGGCAAACCATAGTCGGCGCGCCAGCCAGACCTCGCGACAGCCAGGCCTGCGGCCGGGGATACTCTGGACGTGACTGAATCAGGCCCACCTGCGCCGCCGGGTAACTATCGCTGGTCCAGGCCGGCGGAACGCAATCAGCAGCCGATCGCCGGGCACCTCGAGCGCATACTGTGCCAACCAAAGCGATGGCGTGTTCTTGAAATTGGCAGTGGTACGGGCCAGCACGCCGTGTACTTCACGCAAACGCTGTCCAACGTGGAGTGGTTCACCAGCGACCTGATTGCAAACCATGAATCGATAAACGCGCTGATTGACGTAGCCGGTAACTCGCGTCTGCATCGTCCTGTGGAACTATCCGCTTCGACGCTGGCGTCGTTTGAGCAGCCGGTTGAGGCGATTTACACGGCCAATACCTGTCACATCATGTCCTGGCCTCAGGTTCAGAGAATGTTCTCCAATGCGGGAAAGCTGTTGTCGGCCGGAGGGCTTTTCATTGTGTACGGGCCGTTTCATGTGGGCGGCCGGGCCACCAGTGAAGGTAACTATCGATTTGACCAGACGTTGAGCCAGGTCAATCCCTGGCAGGGCATTCGCGATCGCGAGCATATTGTGCGGCAAGCCGATGGCGCAGGGTTCAGTCTGACCGAATGGCACGATATGCCGGCAAACAATCAGCTTCTGGTTCTGGAAAGACGTCGCGGCAGCTGATCGGCTGGCCCGCCGCCTAATCCTCCTCATCCTCGTGGTAGTCATACACCGAAGACTTGGTGCTGGCAGCGGCCAACGCTTCAGTAAACGGAATCTGATCGCCTTCCTCGGCCTGCTCGCGCTTGAATACGCGATAGAGCAAATATACAAGGAGCAGAACATCGGCCGCTGCGACGGGCAGAAAAATGCCGCCTGACCCAAACCAGTGAATAAACACGGAGCCGATAAACGGGCTTGCGATGGCGCCCATTCCGTACAGCAGCAGCATGCCGCTTGAGATCATGACAAAGTCATCGGTCCCGGCGTAGTCGTTGGCGTGGGCAATTGATATTGAGTAGATCGGAAACGACACCGCGCCCCAAATCGCACTGGCGATCAGCAA
>CAWUKD010000174.1:0-7156 GCA_963922815.1 uncultured Gammaproteobacteria bacterium | reverse complement strand
GGGTGACTTCCCGGGTTCCAGCGCGTTCTTTGATCTGTCAGGTGGCGGCACGGCCGGTGAACTGCTGTTCAGAATGCGCGTCCTGTCAGATTCGGGTACTCCGGAACTCAAAGTGGGGCTCGATGATCGCGGCGCCGGTAGCGGCTCGGCGGTTGTGCCTTTACCGGCCGACAGTGAGTGGCAGAACGTGTCGGTCAAGATTTCCGATATCGTGACCGATTCGGTTACGAACGCTACGCCGCTGGATCTCGCAACGGTCTCGAGTATTTTCAGACTGTCGGTCAGCAACGGGTCGATCAATCTTGATATCGACGATATTCGGGTCAAAGTGGCTTGCCGTGACACGGATGGCTGTGGCGTAGCGCCAGGCTTGCAGACGTTCACTGAGACGTCGATCTATTTTGAGGATTTCGAAGGGTTTGCAGGCACGACACTAACGGATTTCTCGAACCCGTCCGATCCGATTGTCTGGAGACGGTTTAACAACGTCTTTGAAGACGGGGTGTATCAGTTCGATTATTCAGGCATTGCCTCGGCAGAAGGGCCGCAGCTGTCGGCACTGGTCATCGAGCAGGGTGGCGTAGATCAGGGAGCACCGCAGCTGTGTGTACAGTGACTACGAATGCTGTTTCGGCAGCCCCAACACAGGACACCAGGGCGGTGGACTGGGTACCGTCGAAGTGAACATCTTTAGAGAGTTCGATTCGCTGCTGACAGCGGATGATGCGGGCAAGATCCTGAGATTCAACATTCAGGCCAAGCGTGGCGACATTGCTGGTGCTTCGACAGCGTTTGCCTTTATCAAAGTGCTTGATCCGAACGACGGATTTTCGACCACAGCGATTGATCAGGTTGAAATGACCACCGCATCCACGGATTGGCTGCCGTATACGATGGAAATTACGGTAGGTGACTGGGAAGGTCAGATTCTGCAAATTGGATTCCAGAATATATCTGGTAATTTCGATCCGTCGGGCATCTTCTACGATAACGTGGAACTAATTGAAATCGGGCCGTAATACAAAGGCCGGCGGTCAGGGGCTGCCGGTCATTCAAAGCGCACAAGAGCGCAGATAGAAAATTGAAGGTTCATGCCTTCAGCTAATTGGTACAGGTCAGGAATTCTTCCGGTTGTCATGCTACGTGCATGACACTGGGTTCCTGAACAACTCAAAAACTGTAAATTAAAGAGTGGTTACTATGTCGGATCTAAATGTCGTCAATGGCATGAAAAAAGTCTGCGGTTTGCTGGCGCTGGTTATGGTCGGTTTTGCTGCTATCACTGCTCAGGCTCAGGTAGATAAAGTAACTACCTACAAAGACGAGCAGGGGTGGAAGCTACAGGTCAATGGCGAAGACTTTTACGTGAAGGGTATGGTTTGGGGCTATACCCCGCGCAACCAGAACTACACCTATAATCTCTGGGGCCACTCCGACGAGCATATTCGGAAAGTACTCGACTACGATTTTGGGCTCATGGCCGCGGGTGGCGTAAACGCTGTTCGCAGTTTCACGATGATTCCCCCCAAGTGGGTGACCTACGTTTATCGTGAGCACGGCATTATGACTGTGATCAACCCGCTCATGGGCCGCTACGGCTACAGCATTAACGGTCGCTGGATTCCGAATACGGACTACTCCGATCCGCTGACGCGGGAAATCCTCAAAAAGGACATGCTGGAACTGGTTGACCAGTACAAGGACGTTCCAGGCGTGCTGATGTTTGCGTTCGGTAACGAAAGTAACTACGGACTGTCGTGGTCAAGCTTTGAAATTGAAAACCTGCCGGAAGGCGAGCGCAATACCGAAAAAGCCCGCTATCTCTACAGCCTCTTTAATGAGGTCATGAAAGCCGGTAAAGCCATTGCGCCAAACCACCCGTTCTCCATTGTTAACGGCGACATTCAGTACATCGACCTGATCGCTGAGTACTGTGTCGACATGGATATTCTCGGCAGCAACGTTTACCGGGGCGTCAGCTTTACCGACCTGTGGGAGCGGGTTGACGAGAAGCTTGATCTTCCCGTAGTGTATTTTGAGTTTGGTAGTGACGCGTTCAATGCGCGCACGTTTGAAGAAGACCAGCTGTCTCAGGCAAAAGTACTCAAGTCCCAGTGGCAGGAAATGTACAACCAGAGCTACGGCAACGGACAGGTGGGTAACGCAATCGGTGGTTTTGTCTTTGAGTGGCGCGACGAATGGTGGAAATACCTGCAGATCGAAAACCTCGACGTACAGGACAACAACGCTTCATGGTCGAACCAGGCCTATCTGTTTGACTGGGCCGAAGGCAAGAACAATATGAACGAAGAGTGGTTCGGTGTGACCGCACTGGGCAAGCCCAACTCTGACGGTGTTTACGAAGCGCGGCCTCGAATGGCGTATGACGTGTTGAAAGAAATCTGGGCGCTCGATCCGTACAACATGCAAAAGAGCTCAATGAACAGTTCTATTGAGAACATCAATATGGATCTGCTGGAGCTCAAAGGCAGTGTGCGACAGCTCAAGAGCGAGAGTAAGGAAGAAAAGCAGAAACTGTCATTTGAAGGCGGCAGTCTGATTGGTGAGCTGGTGGTTAAAGGCACCGAGCAGAGTATCGATTTGAATGGCGAAAACGGCACCCAGTTTGAAGACGGTCAGATGATATTCCTGGATTTCGGGTTTCAGCCTGCCGACAATATTGAAGGCCAGTTCACGCTGAATCTCCTGGGTAACGTGGCCGACAAAGAACCGTTGGAAATTCAGTACGGCCGCCGCGGACTTCCGCTGACGATTAACGCGCCAACGCTGACCCGTCTTGCCGGGCTCGCTGGAGTAGAGTTTAACGACAGCCAGATCACGTTTGACGACCGCGAGCGCATCGAGATCTATGATTTTAATGCAACGTACCAGGGCACCAATTTCGATATAGAAGCGTTCTATCATACGCCGCGATTCCACTGGGGCTACGAAGGCGACTTCTTTGGGCTTCTGATTGAAACGACCGATATGGAAGGCCAGGACATCTGGAACGCCAAAGCGCCGGAAGGCGTGGAATTTACGGGTAAAGGCCCGTTCGAGGGCCTCAAGATCCTGGCGGGTCCGGAAGTGTACTGGGGCGCTAACCCCAAGATCATGCTGAAGTACGACTTCAAGCTGGGCAAGACTGAACTGACGGCGATCCACGCAGAAGATATTGCCCGGCAGGGTGAATCGGCTTCTGCTACGGCTGCCACCACGCCGCAGTCGCGCCAGACGACGCTGTACGCGGCGCGTGATTTCGGCAATGGCATGAAACTTGAAGTCGGCGGACTTATTTCCAGCACCGAAGAGATTGATGATGAATTTGCCCGGGTTGCCAATAATGGGACCGACGTTTTTCTGGATGAGATCGAATTTGAGGATACGCTGGGTTTCAAAGCCAAGCTGAGTTTCCCAATGTTTGGCACCCTCGCGTACGTTTCAACGCATTACGGCGGACTGGTAGCCGATGCGGGAAATGCGCTGATTGAATTCGGGTCGCAATTGCCGTATTCGTCACAGGGTAACAAGATTGAATACGAGGCCGGTGCGATGATCAATAAAGGTGACTGGATGATCTTCCCGCGGGTTCTGTACCGTGACAATCTGGTACACGCGAATCCACTGATTGAGTCATCGGTGAACCCGGACGGAACGCTGAGTCCGGGTGTAACGCCTCGTGACACTGATTCCGATCCGTTTGCTGTATTGGGTAACCGCGAAGCGCGGGCGGCCGAACTGTTTATTACCTATGATCCGACCGGAGCAACGCCGTTTTATGATTGGGATAATGATCTGCGCGAAGACGCGGGCTTTGCCTTTAATATCGGTATGAACTACACCAACTTCCCGACGGCCACCGACGCCAGCCTGTTCTTCTTCGAGCCGGCGGGTATCAACGCATCGTTTGGCGTCGGTCTGCCGGCGGAAGAGGTCTGGACTGTGTCGAGTCGCATGGTTTTCAATCCGCGAGCGGGACGCAAATACATAGCGAATCTGAGCGCCGGAAAGCAGCAGTCTACAGGTGACCCGAATGGTGGAACTCGCGAGTTTTTCTCCCTGAACGGCAAAGCCGTTCTGGGTGGCAGACACATCATTGAAGGCTATTTCAAGAAGGATGCATTTGGCCCTTATGATTTCCACCGACAGTTTAATATCACGTTCCCCGAACAGTACAAGATCGATTATTCGTACATTCTGTCCGGCAACGGTGATCAGTTTGCTTCGACGACGGGTAACGCGACGAAGATTGGCATTCGCGCGCTGCTTCGAACCAACGATGAGAATTCGCCTCTGGATGAGTTTCTGGACGGTGAAAACGACTATATTTTCCAGACCGTGTTTTATATTAATTACCTGTTTTAAGTCCTGAAGATGCATGATCGAGGAATACAAAATATGAGAAATCAAATGCTGAACAATACTCGTGGTGAGGTCTTCAAAAGAATAGGCTTCGTGGTGCTGGCAGTCGGCTTGCTGCTGACTTCTGGTTGTAATGAACTTGAGCGGGATGACGGCGATGGCGTTACGCTCAACGGTGTTGAATTACCAAAGGACACGCTGCTCAATCTGTCGTGTGCCGATATGGGCGTGTACACCGAGCGGTGCGTGCTTGAGGATCCGGACAACCCGTTCCGAAACGCGTTGATCAGAGAATTCGACGTCAATAACCCAGACGCTGACACCAAGTTTGCTTTGCTGGCGCAGATTCCAAGCGGACCACAGTACGCCAAAGCACGCGTGTACTTTTGGTCAACGGCCCTGGCACGACGCCCTTCCGGTGAAAACCAGTGGTTTACGGCAAGAGCCCTGCATGAGCTTTTCGATCTGAACGACGATCCGGTCATTCAGGCGCAGGCGCTTAGGGCTTACCGGTCGGTGCTCGATAACTTCTTTGGCTCAGTGGTGTTTTTCGAATGCTGCGCCAACGTGAACCCAAGTGGAAACCCGGTCCCGTTTTCGATTCCGCTGAACGAGCTGACCGCCGACGACATTTTCCGTACCGACGCTACCGGCTTTGCGCGGTTGGTGCCCGGAGATCCTTTGCTGGCGCTGTCCCTGCTCTCTGAATGGGGATATTCGTATCAGCCGGCCACGGCTCCCAATTTCAATAACGGAGTCGTCAGCGTCAACGGCGGCTAGTACTCGCCCGACAGTTATTCTTGCCTATACATAGCCCGGCGCGGGTTCCTGTTCATTGCAATGGGAACCTCGCCGGGCTTTCGTTCTTGGGGGACAGTTTATTCGGGGACAGTTTACTTATATGCACCAAAGGTTCTACTGGAGCCACGACGATTGTTGTTCAATGACATGGGATATGGGTTGCCGTTAGCGCATATAAGTAAACTGTCCCCGAATAAACCGTCCCCGATTAACGAGAATCAGCCAGGCACTGGCCCGGTAGACTCGCGAATTTTGAGCTTCGCCGAAATAATCTCGGTGCCGGGTTCGAGTTCAGTTGAACGTGGTTTGCCAATGAGCACGGTGGCCGCGCGCTCGGCCATGGCCGCCAGTGGTTGACGAATGGTTGTCAGCGTCGGATAGACTTGCTGGCAAAGTGATATGTCGTCGCACCCGGCAATAGACAGTTCATCAGGAACACGAATGCCCAGGCGGGTGGCGACGCGAAGTACGCCGGCCGCCATGTCGTCGTTAGCGGCGAATATGGCAGTGGGTCGATCGGTTTGTTCAAGCAGCTTCAGAGCGCCTTCCTCGCCGGATCCGATCGAGTTGTCGCCGGACATGATCAGGCGCTTGTCGTAGGTCAGTCCGCTTTGCTTCAGGCCGTCTTTGTAACCGGCAAACCGAAGGGCTACGGCCTTGTGGCTCGAGTGACCTTTGATGAATGCAATTTTCGTGTGGCCGAGCGAGGCAAGGTAGCGCGTCATTTCAGCACATATATCGCGGTCATTGGTGGCGATAGAGAACTCTTCGGCCGTTGCGCTGCCCGAGGACAGTCGTACAAACGGCGTTCCGGTGGACTGGATCGCGCTGACAATCTTCGGCATGTTCGACAGTGGCGCTGCGATAATCATGCCGGCAGGACGCACCTGTTCGATCAGGGCTATCAGTTCAGCATCGACGTCGCTGTTGCGGTAATTACACGGGTGAATGAGTAATTCGTAGTTGGCCGAACGACACGCGCGCAGGCTCCCTTCCTGCAGGCGCGTGATATAGCCAGAGCTGGGGATCTCGAAAACGCTCGGGTCGTCATAAATCAGACCCACGAAATGAGAGCGATCGCTGGCCAGGTTTCTCGCCGACTGATTGGGCTTGTAATTTAACTGCTTGATCGCAATGTCGACTTTCTGCTGAGTCGTCTCGCGCACGTTGGGTTCGCGGTTGACTACACGCGATACCGTTTTAATCGAGACGCCGGCCAGCTTGGCGACATCCTCGATGGTTGTTTTGACGGGCGGCTTCACCGGCCCACTGCCTGCACTCCTTCGCAGGCCTGGGTGGTATCGAAACAGGTCACTCCTGCTCCGTTAGGTGTACTTGGGGTTGCCATCTTTATCCCATAGTCCCCAGTAAGCGCCAACATCGCCTTCGGCGTCGACCTTCCACGATTCGTCAAACGAGGAAAAGTAGAACACGTCGATGTTGTCCTGCTCGGCCCACTGAAACGTATCAATGAAGTATTTGATCGCGTTCTCCAGCGAAGGAACGGCGCCTTCGGTGGCGGTGCCAATGTTGGGCCAGCCGGTTTCGGAAATTATCACTGGCTTGCCGTTGGCGACCGAGGTGGCGCGCCGGTACATGTCTTTCATGTAGGGCAGCGCGTAATCGGCCGGGCAGCCTTCCCAGAACGGGTAGCAGTTGGCCAGAATGACATCGCAGGCGTCGGTAATGCGGGGATGATCGACAAATTCAAAGTAGGCGTCGACGTAGCCAACGGGGATACCCGGCGCGGCGGCCTTCACCCGGTCCATGTAGCCAATGAGCTGATCTTCGGACAGTTCGCCACGAAGCAGAACTTCATTTCCTACCGCCAGAATGTTGGCGTGTCCTGCCTGGGCAATGGCAATGGCGTTTTCAATTTCGACTTCGTTGGTTTCCAGATCGTCGTCAAGCCAAACGCCCACCATGGTTTTCAAGCCATTTTCAGCAGCGATACCCGGTATCAGTTCGTTTCCTTCACTGCAGGAAAATGATC
>CAWUKD010000173.1:0-7295 GCA_963922815.1 uncultured Gammaproteobacteria bacterium | reverse complement strand
GTTTAGCCGAAGGCAAAACGGAGGCCGAGCCACCCAACTTACGAACCCAAACAGAACATCGGAAAAAGAAGAACCCAGAAAACAAGCGACACCTAAATTACAAAGGGCAAATACAAACGGAAAGCCCACGGCTGAAAAGTAATGTGAAAAGACAGACTACGTGACATACTTTCCTTATGCATTTCTCCTTAAATGGCCGTCACAAGCTGCGCCCCCGATGCACCTGGTCTTTAGAATCGGAAACTACCCGGCGCGAACGCCGCTACCGTCACATACTCCTTCACTGCGCAGCAAATAACGGAGTGTCTCGTCAACCAAAGCCAACAACACCACCAATGACCCAGCGCCTGAAAGCACACAACAAAACGCCGTCCGCACTTTTTAAAGTCATACTCCCGATCGTAATCGGGTCATTGCTTGCGGCCTGCTCACCCAGCTCAGGCTTACCGGCACCGATCGGTCACAGCCCCGGCCTGACAGCAACCACCTGCTGGTTCGAACAATCCGACCCGATGCCGCCCCATCACTGCTACAACATGACCGTCAACGAAACGCCTGAGTCTCCTGACGGAAGATTCACAACGTTCCCGGTGATCGTCTTTCCAGGCGCGAACCCCAACCAGACGTTCAGTCCGTTACTGCATCTCGGAGGGGGTGGCCCCGGCGCCTCGCTGGCGCTTGATTCCCAATACAACGTAAAAAGTATTTACGACCAGATGCGGTCGCTGAGCGTCGACCAGGGACGTGACCTGTATCTGATTGACCCCCGCGGCGCGGGACAGTCCAGACCACAAATGATGTGCCAGGAATTCGTCGACAACGTGATTTCCCGCTGGCAGAGGGTCATGACTATCGGTGAATCTTACGACGACGGCCACAAGAACTTCACTCAATGCCTCATTTCCCTGAAAGCACAGGGCGTTAACTTTTCAGCATACAGCAGCACCACAGTCGTCAATGACCTGGAGACTCTGCGCCGCGTGTCGGGCGTTGAACAGTGGGTTTTGTACGGCGCATCCTATGCCAGCGTTTACGCCCAGCTGTATGCCAGAGACCATCCTGAGCGAATCGAGGCGATGATTCTCGATAGCGCCACGTTTCTCGACACGCCCCGACACGAAGTTCTGGTCAGAGAATACGTAGAACCCTACAAGCGATTGTTTGACAGCTGCTCTCAAGGCCCCTATTGCGACGATAGCAGCGACGAACTTCAACAGCGGTTCTGGGCTCTGGTGCAGCAGCTGGACGACAAGCCTCTGTGGATGACCGTGGAGCATCCCTTCGAGTTGACCCGAATACCCATTGCACTAACCGGCTGGCGGCTACTGGACAGCGTACTCTGGGGGGTTTACGAAGAAGACATGTTTACCGACTTTCCGATCATCCTGGATGAGCTGGAACGCGAACAGACGCAAATGACGCGACTGTATGTCGAAGAACTCCTGGCTTATCTGCTCGACGATACCTTTGGCGACATCAGTGCATCCAGCCATTACTGCGTTGATCAGAAGCCATACATAGACGACGAGAAAATCAGGGAGCAGGTCAGGAAAATCCCCTATCCATACGTCCGCAACATCGCCCTGCTTGGCCTGGACTACACTGACTATTGCTCGGAAATGTCCATTGCGCTTGAACCGGGAGACCTTAATCATTCCGTTCGTACCGGCGTAGCCACCTTATTCATACACGGTGAACTCGATTCAGTGACGTTACTGGACCATGTCACCGAGCGTCAGAAAAATTTCAGCAACAGTCATATCGTCACGTCAGCTCAGGCACATATTGTGCTCGACGACCCATGCATTCTGGATACCGTAAAAACGTTTATGGCTGAGGGTGCGGACGGCTCGCTCAGAGCTCGCTGCGCGGAACAACAAGCCGATCAGTAAGCATCGAAAGAATCTGGTCCGCAGCGAGATCTACTCGCAGGACCAGGAATCAACCTTGAGATAGCTTTCGGAGTAACGCTTGGCGCCCGATAAGCGTGCCACACGATCCTCATCGTAGCCGTTGATATATTCCCACACGACGTTGCCGGTCCGATCAACCTCAAAAACACGACCGGCGTAATACTCAACAATCAGCCAGTGGCCGTTCGCGAGTTTTTGATGCTTACCCTGCGTGTTGGTAAAAAACCGCTGGCCAGGCTCATCGCCATAAACAATCGTTGCCTGATTCAAGGCGTTGAATGGATCGACCTGAACAATGGTGCTTCCACCGAGAATATCTCCGCGCCGGGTGTCGTCACTGTTGTTGTTGAACACGCTGATGGTGCCGTCAGCCTGAAAATCGGGGTCATGTTGACGATGCCAGGGCCCCGTTTGATACCAGCGTATTTTGCGGCTTTGCGGGTCAAGCACAATCAGCAGATTGAGGTGACGAAACGATACCAGCAGGTCCCCTGGACGAAAACGCGAAAATGCCGGAGCTTTGTCAATCGTCAGCTCTTCTACATCGTTTATGTGAAGAACGTCGTCGACCACGACTTCGGAAGTAAATCGCCCGTTTGCCGCCAGAAGCGAAAATAACCCATTGTCGATGAGTATCTGGTTGATCATCAGTTCCTCAACCACGTCACCATCGGCCGACACATGCAGCACGCTGTCGTCGTGAAAAGGTGTGCGAAACAGCGGGTATGGCGACACGTCACTGCGATACTGCCTGGACGGCATCCAGAAACCTCCGCCCTCCCGCGCGTTGACCGAGTGATGAGTCATGCGGTTTACCCGCCACACCACGTCACCACACCGATCCAGCTTTACCGTACCCTTGCCATCGAAATTGAAGACGACGGATCCGTCCGGCAACAGCTCCATGCCGTGTACCGCCGCGTTCCAGTCCGTGGCCGGAACATCGCTGGCGGGCTCGATATGGGAAGAATCCGGCATCAGGACAGAGTAAGCGGCGGTCCAGTGGCGAATCACCGAACCATCGGGTGTGATCAGCTTGAGTCCCGGCATTCCGTCGAAGAACCCGGACAGCAGAGTGACAGAATCCTGAGAGACCCCCATCGAATTGACCACAGCTCCCGAGCCCTGCCGTTCACGCGGGGCAATAAAATTCACCGGTTCGTCGGCCAGAAGCGTGTCACGATTTTCAAACACGGTTTCAACGGCATTGACGCCGGCTTTGATCACGCTGTAAGGAAACACGTGGTACGCCCCTACGATGACCCCGTAGGCAAACACCAGCGCGGCGCTGCTGAGTACAAATCCGACCAGGGAGCGGTTCACTCCGCGCACCGTGTTGCAAGTGTGTAAGGCCCAGTCAACCGACGTTCGGTGTTCAAAACCATGCAGGCCACGTCATCATGCGATCGCGTACGATTGCCGCCAGCACTCGCAAAAACGAATTGCGGCAGCTGCATCATTGGCCTGTGATCGCTCGCTGATTCAGCAAACCCCATATCGCCGCAACGGACTCAAGGAGTTTCGGACTGACGCCGGCAAGATCCACGCGGTGTGGCTTCACCGGATGCAACTTTCCGGACTGGCTCACGAGCGTCTCCGGATTCCGCATGCCAACGCAGGCGGCAATTGTATCGAGGCTGGGGACCGGGTCACGAACCATCCCGTCGAATGAAATCAGCCGGACCTTGCTGTGCGCGGTTTTCAGTATGCTGGTGTAGGTGCTCTGCCAGTATTCAAGCCAAAAAGACAGCGTGAGCGCATCCTCCCGCCGGTCCCGGTCGATCCAGCGGTCGAAGTTGATCGGCAGGAGGTTGGCGCCAAATTCATAGTGACCAATTCCACGCATGTACTGCTGACTGAACGGATCGGACTGATGCATTGCCAGAAAACGCCGATGCTGCCGAAGCAGCGAACTGGCCTGCTGTAGCGGATCGCGAAATGGCACAAGAATATCGGCCTGCGGGTAGAGGCGTTTCAGGAATGGAATGCGAGCTACATTCATATTGTTTTTGGACATGTAACGGCGAGGCTCATGCCCCGCCGCGTCAAGCAAGAGCTGCTTGCGTAGATGATTCTCAAAGAATTGCGCGAACTCGCTATGCTCTTTCTCACCCCACGGTTCGATCATGTGGGACTTGTAGTGCTCGGTAAAAAACTGCTGCCAAAGCATTTCCTCAAAGGCTTCGGCGCTGTCCGGAGAGATCGTCATTCCGTCGCCATGCGCCCGCTCCATCGAGACCGTGCGCCGCTGTCTCAGCGCGCCGGACAGCTTTGCCCAGGTAAGCGGACACAGCACAAACGGCATGCTTCGGTACGTGTGCGTCGCGAACTCCCCCGACTCATAGAGCAGGTTGAGCAGCATGGTCGTTCCAGCTCTTGGCAAAGCGGTAATGAACACCGGACGCACCAGCGGAATTCGGGCGAGTATACGCCGGTTCATACGGTCCTCGATATCAGCGACAGCTTCCTGAATACCGCCGCTGGCAAACGCCATGCGATGCAGAGCGCGATCGATCTTCGAATACGTATTTACGTAGTCTTTGGACGCCATTTCGAACATATCCGGTAAATAATGACACCGAGCACAGATACAGCTGCAATCACATCCCACCGCGTCAATGCGGTGAGAACACTCGCCAGCGAAACCCAACCCAACTGACTCAGTACCCAAACGAACAGCAGCGGCACCAGCACCGCCAGTGCCATACCTGCGAGCAGAATCCCAAGCAGTCTGAACATGGCGATCGTATTGGCCTGAATTGTTCGTTCTTTGTCAGCGTCTGACAGCGACGGGTCTTTTATTGTTTGCAGCGAGGCTCGGCCCAGCGAAATCACGCGTCGCGTAAACGCGATCAGTTGCACACGCTCAAGTATGACGGCAAACCCCGCCACTAAAATAGTGATGCCTATCAGGCTGGACAACATCAGATTGTCTCGAACCAGCTCAGTATCGAAAGATACCGCTCCGGTTCAGCTTTCTCTGGCTTTATACTTGCGCACCAATCGCTTAATGGGATACCAGAAAAAACCGACTATCCCTAAGAGAAGTGCACCGATTAGTGCAAGTGCGCTTCCAATCGCACTTAAGCCCGCGCCGGGTCCTACGTAGGCAAAGGACACTTGGGCCATCAACAGAATCACGCTTACCAGAAAGAAGCGCATTACTCTTATTACTTTCATTATGCTCCCCCAAGCAAATCTTCTCTTTTACTGTAGCGCGAGTTTCACCATGACAAAAATATTTCTGGCGCCGCAATGGAAAATTTTTGGCGCACGACGAACTATCAATAAGTTCCAAAAGTTTCATTGTGAGTACAATTTTTGAATGAGACTAATTCAGCGCGAAACACGACGGATGACGTTCGCATATGAAAACAGAGACCAATGTTGAGCACCCGCTGATAAGCGAAACCGCCCCGGAACAAAAAAGCGCCGCTTGCGAGCCAACGAACTCTTGCAGCGGTGCGACGGACTTTCCCCGCTGTGCGCGGACCTTGTGATATCAACAACGTCATAACATTGACTGCCGTCAGATCATGACCTTTCAGGTCGTTGACGCGCCCCCGACGGCCGCTTACGCTGACCCTCTGTCTCGCCGAACCGGATGACGCCATGCCCGCCAAAATCATTTCAGCCATGCTCATCATCATCGGGTTCATTCATCTGCTTCCGGTGATGGGTGTTATCAGCTCTGCCAGGCTGGCCACACTCTATGATATTGACGTCACAGGCCGCGATCTGGAGATTCTTTTACGCCACCGCGCGGTGCTCTTTGGCATTCTCGGAAGCTACTTCTGCTATGCCGCATTCAAACCGGCCAGCCAGCCGACGGCGCTGGTATTTTCAGGCATCAGCATCGTCTCATTCCTGCTTCTGACAGCGACGGTGGGCGACTTCAATGCCGCGATCAAAAGAGTTGTTGTCGCAGATCTGATTGCACTTGCCTGCTGGGTCGTTGCCGTCGTCTTGTACGTTAGATCGGCGTAACCTGAAGCAGACACCCACTATTCCGGCAGCGATTTGGAATAATTCCAGGTCGACAGATTTGTTCTGCCTTGAGTTGTCCTGATCGCCAATAGGCACTAACTGAAATACCGTTCTGTGTGGCAGCGTTTGTTCAGGCTCACTAATAAGACACCGACGTTTTACTGTTGCCAAGCCCGACAATATTTCGTAGCGTATTACACCTGATCCATTCATAAGGAAGGACTCATGGATTCCAAATTAGCGCTACTAATATTAACCGCCGCAATCGGCCATACTGCGATTGCCGCGCACATTGTGACCGACACTCGGAATGGCGATACGCTCATCAAACGCACCCATACTTACGCAAACTCCGACGGCGATCTTCGCGTCGACGAGCAAGGTTTTTCGAGCTCGGCGACAACCAGCGCGTCGGCCTCTGCCGGCTCAGCGCCCAAAGTAACGTTTACGCCCGGACCGATCGAAGACACGATGATTTTTCAGGCCCGTGAGAAAGCGGTTGTCGTGCTCGAAGGCAAGGTATGCCGCAAACTCACCGCAGACTCGGCACCTCCGCCCGGACTTGGTGCCATGGGAGGTAATATGGCTGACGCCCAGCGACAGATGGCCGAAGCCATGAAACAAGCCAACGCGGCGATGGAACAGGCGATGGCCGAAGCCCGCAAGCAGGGCATGACGCGGGAGCAGGAAGCGATGATGAAGAAATTTACCAATCCTGCGATGAACATCCCTAATACCAAACCGCGCGGCACCCTGAGCGTAAGCTCGCTGGATGACACCGTCAAAGTAAACGGTATTTCAGGCAAGGGCTTTCTTGTCGCAGACAGCGATGGAAACGAAAAGTACAAGATATACGTAGCGCCTGTAAGCAAGATCAAGGGCGCCAGTGACGTCCGAAAAGGACTTGAAGGCATGATGACCACTTTCGAACAGTACATGGACAAGATGGGGGGTTCTGCTCTCATGGACACATCGCTATCAGCCATGTTCAAAAAGGACGAACTTAAGAACATGTATCCGATTCGCACCGTCGACCTCAACAGCGGTGAAGTCACGGACGTCGTCGAAGTCCGCTCGGGTGATGGCGACGCAGAGTTTTACCCGGAATGCGAAGAACGCGACATGATGGGGTTTTAGCGGCCTGGCATTTCACCCAACGTTAAATTCGAATCCGTTCGCAATAATAGAAAGCCGCCTGTTTTGCGACAGACGGCTTTCATGCGTATGGCAGTACCCGGTATAATCAGCCCATCGTCTCATGCCGGGCAATCGGACAAGATCTCAGCGATCGCCCAAGATATACCTCCTACATAACGACACGCCTAATGAAGAAACTTTCTCTATTACTTCTGCCACTTGTATTACTTGCTGCTGCTTACGCGTTTATTATTATCG